>JBAWBE010000206.1:0-13126 GCA_049589635.1 Terriglobales bacterium | reverse complement strand
CGACTCTTGGGGTCGCGCCGCGCCGTCCGGTCCATGGACGCTTGCGCCAATCCAGTCTCAACGGCTAAGACGGTTTTGGCCTCGGCTGTGGCCATGTCGGGCTTGTCGCCGGTCAGCTCAAACATTTTCTGCACGTGCTCGACATACTTCTGCCGCGTCTCCACCGACTTCGCGTCATCCTTTAGGTAGTAATCGCGATCTGGTAGTGAGATGCCGCCCTGGTCCAAAACTGCAACCGTCTCTCCGGAATCGTGCATGTCAGCCTGGGAGTAAAACGCAAATAAAGCTGGCGTGCCATGGCTGTGCATGTAAGCAATTTGGTGAATCAAATCGGTATTTGTCTTCACGCCGTTGATTCTCTCCAGCGCTGGCATGAGTGGAGCCGTGCCTTTCTTCTCGATCATGCTCTCATCCATGCATGAGCCGTAGTAGTCGCCCACCATGGTCTCGATGGCCGAGTGTTTGCCGGGAGCCTGCGCTTCGCCAAGCAGGTCGCGAAGAATGTAAAGATTGCGTTCGAACAGCTGGTCGAATCGTCCCCAGCGCGCCTTGTCAGGAGGAATGGGATTGTTCTTCCTCCAGGTGCCGCATGCGTATTGATAAAAGTCCACGCACGGATCGACGGTCTTATCGATAGCGTTGATGTCGAAGGCGGGCATTTCATGGGGAACTTCCGACGGAACTGCAGAAGACGACTGGACCTGGGCAAGAGAAAATACCGCAGTCAGGAGCAAGCAAGCGGAAACACAGATGCGAGTCATACTGGACCTCGAGATTGTGAACTGTGCCGGGCCGTCGCCGGACAGCGGCGGCAAATCGGCAACTAAACACATTACTACAAAGGCAATGCCGTCTGCCCGGCTGGCAGATCAATTCATCCCAGAATCAAGCGTTTACGCCCGACTAGCCGATGAGTGGAAGACCGACGAATCTGAACGGGCCATCACTCCCGTCACTTGTTCCGCCGCCCGATTCGCGATGCAATGAACAATGGTAGACGGCCTGGGGGCGATCCATGCGCGCATTTGGCATTCTTGGAACGGTGATTACGCTGGCCATCGGAATGTACATTTATTCGATACAGGTCAAGACGCTCATGCCCTCGGGCGCCGCGGGCAATAGTCAGGATGTCACCACCATCACCGGTGTAAAGAATGACCTCATTTCAATCGCCAATGCCGAGCGCGGATACCAAGCCAGCCAGGGCAAATATGCTTCGCTTGAGGAGCTGATTTCGGGCAACTACCTCACCATCAAGAGCGAGCGCCCTCCGTATATGTACAACATCGAGACGTCCGGCAACGGTTTTCGCGCCACCGCTACCCGCATGACCAAAGGATCTCCCGCGCAACTCTGGATCGGCGACGACATGCAAGTGCAGGCTTCGGATTAACGGACGGCTCACATCGAAGGCTCACATCTAAGAAGTTCGGCTCTATTTAAAACCTCTTCGCCGAATCCAGCAGAATCGTAACCGGGCCTTCGTTCACCAGTTCGACTTGCATTGTTTCCTGAAAGCGGCCGGTCTCGCAGCGCAGGCCCACGGCGCGAACTTTCTCCACAAAATATTCGTAGAGTTCCCGCGCCGCCTGGGGAGCAGCCGCGCCATCGAACGATGGCCGTTTGCCGCGCCGCACGTCGCCATAAAGAGTGAATTGAGAAACGACAAGAAGAGCTCCGCCAACTTCAGTGACGGCGACATTCATCTTGCCGCTCGAGTCCTCAAAAATGCGCAGCCCAATGATCTTGTCGGCGAGGTAATCCGCGTCGGCCGGCGCGTCACCGGAGGCAACTCCGAGCAGTATCAGCAAGCCGCGATCGATCTCGCCCGCAATCTCGCCGTTGACTGAAACTTTGGCCCGGCTCACGCGTTGTACTACGGCTCGCATTCAGATTGTTGACGCGGGCATGTTTTGAGCGAATGCAGGTTGATCGAATGCAGGAGTCCGGAACTCGGCTTCCTGCGAACAAAAGACTGCGTCAGGTGCGCCCGCCAACGCGGGCATATTCTAGCGGATTCTCTCTCGCTCACGCTCGATCATTTTCGGGAAGTCTGTTGTTCTGGACCTGAATTCCTCATGCGTCGGCTTCAGACGTTGGCCGCATAGTTTCAATCTCGATCACATGCAGGCCGCACTCAGTTTTGGCGGTGCCGGACCATCGTCCCGCCCGGGGATCTTCTCCCGGCTGGATAGCTCGTGTGCAATGCGTGCAACCGATGCTGGGATAGTTCCGATCATGGAGCGGGTTGTAAGGCACGCCATACTCGTAGAGATAGCGCCAAACTTGTTTTGTAGTCCAATCGGCGATTGGATTTATCTTCACCAGCCCGAATTTTACGTCCCACTCAACCTTGCGGGCGTCCCTGCGGAATGAGGTTTGGGCGCGGCGAATGCTGGTGATCCAGGCACGCAGTTCCCTCAGCTTGCGGCGGAGCGGCTCAACCTTGCGCAGGTTGCAGCAATGATCCGGATTGCGCGCCCACAGCGCTGAGCCATGAACATGCTCTTGTTCTTCGGGCGAGAGCTGCGGGAAAACTTTCTCGATTTTGATTTCATATCTTTGCTCGATCCGATCCATCAGGTTGTAGGTTTCGGGAAACAGGAATTCGGTATCGATCGTGAAGAGGCGGAAGTCCTTGCGTATGCGCGACGCCATATCGATGAGCACCATGCCTTCGGCCCCGAACGCCGACGAAATGGCTACCTCATTACCGAAGGTTTCGAATGCCCAGGCCAGGGTGTGCTGTGGCGTCCAATTCTCAGACGTTGGCCGAACTCGGCTTAACTCCGTTTCTGCTATGTTTTCGTTCATACAGGTGGCCCCTCATCGGCTCGCAGGCGCGGTGCCTGCGAGAAACGTTTTGAAAAGCGGCGCCGGGAGTGGAGTTTCATTCCCTGGCAGCAGATCGGAAAGCACGAATTCTGGCGCGGCTGCGGGAGAATCCGAACGGCTGTCCAACTGATCGTTGAGGCGAACGACTTCACCGACAATCAGCAAGGTTGGAGAAGTGAGTTGCGGCACACGATGGAGATTGCGCACCGTTGTGCGATGGGTTCGTTGCTGCCGAGTGGTGGCGCGCGAGATGACGGCGCAAGGCGTGTCACCGGCAAGTCCGGCGGAAATCAACTTACTCGCGATCTCCGAGTAATTTTGCCCGGGCATGTAGATCACCAGAGTTGCCCCGCCGGCGACAAACTTGGTCCAGTCGGAATCGTCTTTTTCGCGGGATCCGTTTTCAGAAGCCCGATGGGCGGTAATGAGCACCAGCGCCGAGGATGCCCGCCGATGCGTCAACGGAATCTGGGCTGCCGCAGCCGCACCCAGAGCCGAGGTCACGCCCGGAACGATCTCGAAGGAAATGTTGTTGCGGCGCAGAGACTCGATTTCTTCACCGACGCGGCCGAAAATCAGTGGATCGCCACCCTTTAGCCGTACCACGCGCAGTCCAAAAGACGCGAGCTTGACCATCAAGCAATGGATCTCCGCTTGCAGGATTTTCTTTTTGCCGCAGCGCTTGCCCACGTTGAAAATCTGAGCGGTTGACGGGATCAGCGCCAGGATCTCGGGCGCGACGAGGTCGTCGTGCAAAACGGCGTCAGCGTTTTGCAGAAGACGAAGAGCCTTCAGTGTCAGTAACTCGGGATCACCGGGGCCCGCGCCCACGAGATAGACTTTTCCTTTCATGATTCCCCACCTTTCGCGGTCAATTCCTTTGGGCTCGATTCGTTCTCTCGGGCGTCGGAGATTTCGGCGAGCGCCGCTTCGAAGGCTTCCTTGCTCGCCAACGAGTGCAGCAACTCCAACTTCGTTTCTTTATCGAGGGCACTGGCCAGAACGAGTCGCCGGGTTTCGCCGAGGCACTCAACCCAATCGGCGTATCCCTCCCCAAATCGCTTTTCAAGTTGTTGACGAATTCTTTGCGCAAGTGATGGACTATGCCCGGCAGTTGAAATCGCAATCTGAAAGTCGCCGCGTCGCACAACAGCGGGATAAAAGAAATCGCAAAACTGCGGAACATCCACCACGTTGCACAACACTCCGCGACGCTGCGCTTCGCGATAGATGAGTTCGTTCAGGCCGCTCGAGGCTGTTGCGACGACTGCCAGGAACTTGCCGTCGAGGTCATTCGCGGAGAAAGCACGAAGTTCGAGTTTGATCTTCCCCGAGTTGGCCCATTCGCGGACCTGAGGGCTCGCCTCGATCGCGACGACGTGAATACTCGCGCCCGTGTCGAGGAGGCCGCTGATCTTTGGCTCGCCGACCTTGCCCGCGCCGACGACGAGGCACTGCTTACCGGCCAACTTCAAAAACATTGGGAAGAGACTAGTCACCGTCTCCTCCCGCGGCTTGCGTTAAGTGTCCTATCGCTCCGGTCGCAACTGGCGGCAGATCGCGAGCCACTTCTTCCGCCGGACCGCCAGCCAGAAACTCCCGCAGCTCCGTGTCGCTGTGCCGGGCAAAGAACTGCCGCAGGTTTTCGCCGTTGGCACGTGCGGCGAGATATTGGCGGAGTAGTCTCTCGATCGCATCCGGAACCTCAGTCGCGAGGCAGCGATATCCCACGGGCCGCGCCGTGCCCTGATGCAGCCCGAGTGCGCCGCCCAAGCAAAAGTAATAGGCATCGACAAACTGGCCGTCGACTTTCATTTTCTTGCCGTCGATGCCGATGTCGGCGATCCAGTGCTGTCCGCAGCTGTTCGGGCATCCGGTTACGTGCAGCTTCAGGTGCTGATCGAAACCTGGCAGACGCTCTTCCAGTTCTTCGACCAGCCAGCGCGAAAAGCTCTTTGTCTCGGTGATGGCGAGCTTGCAGAATTCGGAGCCGCTGCACGCGATGGTGCCCCGCCAGAACGGCGATCCGCTGACTTTCAATCCAATTGCGTCCAGCTCTCTGGCTAAGTGCTCGGCGCTCCGCTGGGGAACATTCACGACGAGCAGGTTCTGCATGTTGGTGGTCCGTAATTCGCCGGAGGCGAAACGATCGGCGAGGTCGGCGGCAACCCGCATCTGCTCGGCGGTGATTCGACCGCGCAGCACCGCTGCACCCACGTAGCAATAGCCCGGTTGCTTTTGCGGATGAATTCCCACGTGGTCGCGATAAACATCAGACGGCGGCTGCTCTTCCGCGGCGGGATCGAAGGCGAAACCAATTCGGCGTTGCAGTTCTTCGAGAAAACTTTCCGCTGTCCATCCGTGCCGTAAGAAGAGAAACTTCAGCCGAGCGCGTTCGCGATGCTCGCGCAAGACGTCCGAGTCGCGAAACAGTTCGGCAATTCCTTTGATGGCTGGCAGCACCTGATCCCATCTGACAAACGCATTCAATCGCGTCCCCAGATAGGGTTCGGTGGATAGGCCTCCCGCAACCCGCAGAGAGAACCCGACCTCGGGTATACCGCGCACAACGCGGGTCATCGCGGTTAGTCCTACATCATTAATTTCTGGATATGGGCACCACACGCGGCATCCAGTAATCGAGATCTTGAACTTGCGTGGCAGGTTGTAGAAATCGGCGTTACCTGCCAGCATGCGTGACGCTGCAATTGCTAACGGAGAAGCGTCGCAAATTTCATCGGCATCCACGCCGGCGACCGGGCAGCCCGTGACATTGCGAGTGACGTCGCCGCAGGCGCTGGTCGTGTTCAATCCCACTTTGGCCAACGCTTCGAGCAAATCTGGAAGGGCTTCGATTGTGACCCAGTGCAACTGAATGTTCTGGCGGACGGTGATGTCGGCAATTCCGTGAGCATAACGGCGGGTAAGATCAGCAATGGTGCACAGTTGATCGGAACGCAGCAGACCGTTTGGAATCCGGATCCTCACCATGAAGCATTGCAGCGCCCGGCCTTCGCCGTTCTTGCCGCCGGTGACGCCCGCCCCGTCCCCTTGGGTGTAGACGCCCCACCAGCGAAAGTAAGTTCCAATCCACTCGGGCGGAATGGAGGCGAACCCCTCGCGCGCGAAGCGCCGGATTTCTTCAATACCTTCCCATGGATTCTTGGAACGTTTGAGGCGCTCGACTCTTTGGGCCTTGGTTTCTGTCGCTGCGTTCGACATCTTTGTTTACCTCCGCCGGATTGCCTGTTTGTCTTCGCTCGTTTTCTTCTTCGCTCGTTTTTCTCTGGAAAATAAAAAACCCACCGCCAGATTGATCTGGCGGTGGGTGATTAGTGCCGGTATTAAAACAAATCCCTTAGGTCGGCAACCTCCCCGCGCCAGCGCACACGAATGCACAACAACAAGCGCACACGCACATCGCGGAAAGGTTTTGTCTCACCATACTTTGCATCCCGAGTCGAACGCCTTTGGTGGAACTCTCCCGGCGCCCAACAAGCCTCGGTATTCAGCTTGGATCAACATTCTCGCTCTTAAGATTCAGCTTTTTTTATCGGATTACTGGCCCTCGTCCATTTTGGCCAATACAGTCCCACGAAATCCACCATAGGGGCTGGCTGGCATGCGACAAAGAACGGCAGTAAGCGGATTTACCGGGCTTCGAGGCTGGCCAGGGGATTGCCGAAATCGAATCCGAAGAGGCGAGGATTTTCTCCGATCACGGCCCCTGGTGAAAACTCCAACGATTTACACCTGAGTCTAGGGCTTGTCTTGAGGGAACGACGACGAGAGTTCGAATGAGCTACCGTCGCCGAGTCGGAATTGTTAGCGGAGGATCCAAGGCTGAGGCGGGTCCAAGGTCAACAATTCGAGATCAAGCAGTACCAACCGCCGCAGGTTACTGCGACGCAAATTCATGGCTGCGTCGCAGGCTTCGCGCTGAGGATGCTCTTGAAGCTTTCGCGGTACTGAAGGAAGACCAGAAGCCACAGTACAGAGGCCACCAGAGCCGGAGCAATGGTCGCCGGCGCAAGCGTCAAGTGAAACGCAAGGATGTTATAGAGCTCCGCCGCCAACACTGTCAGCGCAAGTGGCACGAAGTAGCCGGACAGCAAGAGCAGCGCACCAAGAACCTGCATCGCAAAAAAGAACGCGGCAAAGTGCGATGCGCTGACGGCAACAAAGAACTGCATTGCCAGCGGATTCGTCGGGGGCGGCTGGTGGATGAAGTTGAGAAATCCATTCAGCCCAAAGACCATAAAAATCAGCCCAAGCAGGTAGCGAGCAATAATTGAAGTAATTTTCATGTGTGTGTCCTTTCTAGAAAGTCTGCGCGTGCGTCTGTACGGCCTGAAGATGCGGCGCTAGAAACGCGTTCCGGTCCTGCCCCTGGTTCAGCACAGCGGTTCCCCCCGCGGTGAGGAAGGTGGCATCCGTCACACCAAGAAAACCGAACACGGACCGCAGATACGGCTCGACGAAATTGAACGAGGCCATCTGCGTCTGGGCGTCATAGATCCCGCCGGTTGCGATGATGAAGGTCGCCTTCTTGCCTATAATAAGGCCCTTCGGCCTTCCGCCCGCGTAGGAAAAAGTTCTGCCGACGCGTGCAATCTGATCGATCCATAGCTTGAGCACGGAAGGCACGCCAAAGTTATGCATCGGCACTCCGATGACGAACTCATCGGCCTGTTCCAATTCGGCGAGCAGCGAGTCGGAGAGCGAAAGCAATTCCTTCTGCTGCGAAGTGCGGGCTTGTTCCGGCGTGTAGACGGCACCGACCCATTCCGCATTGACCGGCGGTATGGCTGTTGCGTTGAGGTCGCGGTATATGACTCTTCCATCCGGGTGCGACGACTTCCATTGGCTGACGAACGCAGCGGTCAGCTCCCGGGAGACTGACCGACCGTAAAGTGGGCTGGAATCGATATGAAGCAGTGTCGACATTGAGAACTCCTCCTACACGACAATTGATTAGTAATCAACACATGTCGATTCAGAAAATAAACAAGTGTCGTTTTAGTCTCAAGAGGTATCCTTATAGTGGTAATGGCCCAGCTTCTCCAACCCGAGACCGGAACGACGGATCCGCGCATTTTGCGCAGCCGCCGCATGCTCATGGAATCATTAGAGAGGTTATTGAAAAAGAAGGAGTTCGAAGACATCTCCGTCCAGGAGATAGCCGATGACGCGACCCTAAATCGGGCCACCTTTTACCTGCACTATCCAGACAAGAACGCGCTGCTCCAGGCCATGACCGAATCCCGCTTCCGGGCTCTAATAGGGCGCCGCGCCATCACCTTTACCGACTGCCATGGAGCACTGCGCGCGATTGCGCTCGGCGTCTGCGACTATCTGGCCGAGAGCACGGGTTGTCCCAGTCAGATGGCTCGGGTACCGCTCGAAAGCTCCATCATCCCCGTCGTCGAGGGCATGTTCAAGGAAGGCGTTGCCCTTCATGGGACGGCACCAGGGGTCGATGCGGAACTGCTGGCGACCACCGCCGCCTGGGCCGTTTTTGGAGCCGCGCGTCGCTGGTTTCAGACCCCCAACCGTATTCCCGCCGAGGAGATGGCAGCCACGATTGAAACCTTGGTAAGTCCGATCCTTTTCGGCGCCTCTCATTAAGTAAGAGCGACCAAATTGAGTGGTCTAACCGCGCTTAGCTGTCGCGGCCATCATATAAGACTGACAAAGCAGTACGAGTTGCTCTCGCGATTTGCGGACCGTGGAAGGGGTTGGTCCATTCTCCAGCAGGGAACGCATCGCCCCCGCCATCGCTGCCAGCATTATCTCGATGGCAAACTTGTCGAGCGGCAACTTAGTATCGGGCGCCGTCTGAAGCATCGCTTCGACGGCTTTCCGCAACCGCTGACTGATCCGTTTGATCAATGCGGGCCCACCAACGTCAGCCGAGACTCGGTAGAGCGCCACGGAGATGTCGGCGCGCTCCATCTTAGCGTCCACGAACGCTTCCACCATTTCTCTGATCATTTCGGCTAGTGGCTTATGACACGCGCTCTCACAAGCGGCCTCGACCCTTGCCGCCACGTTATTCAGATGATGTTCCAAGACCGCAAATAGCAATGACTGCTTGTTCGGGTAGTACTGATAAAGAGTGCCGACAGAAACTCCGGCGCGGTCCGCGACGCGTGTCGTCGTCAATCGCTCGGCCCCATGGCGCAATAAAACCTGAATAGCCGCCTCAGAAATCGCCTCCACCGTTACCGTCGATCGCGCTTGAATGGGCGTCTTTCTTGGTTCAAATGCAACGAGCGCATCAGCCGGCATATGCGAACTCCAAACCTGAAGAATCCTTCATCGAATAATTGTAGCAAGGAGAAACCAATGATTGAACAAACGGATATCGCGGGCAGCTTCATTCTCCCTGGAACATCGATAGCGATAAACAGGATGGGTTACGGTGCCATGCAGCTTGCCGGCCGGGATGGCGACAAGTTGGTATGGGGACCTCCACGAGATGTCGAAGGAGCCATTGCTGTTCTCCGAGAGGCGGTCGCGAGCGGCGTGAATCATATTGATACCGCCGATTTTTATGGTCCACACGTTACGAACCAGATCATAAAAAAAGCGCTATCTCCCTATCCCGACGATCTGGTGATCGTCACCAAGATCAGCGCACGCCGGGGCGACGATGGATCGTGGATTCCAGCTTTCTCGCGTGAAGAGCTGACTGCCCAGGTTCACGATAACCTCCGCAATCTGGGTCTGGATGTGCTCGACGTGGTCAACCTGCGCAGTATGTTTAGCATCCACGAACCCGCCGAGGGATCGATTGAGGAGCCGATCACCGTTCTGGCCGAGCTCCAACAAAAGGGCTTGATCCGTCATATCGGCCTGAGCAACGTCACAGCGGCGCAGATCGCGGAGGCGCGACAGATCGCGCCGATCGTCTGTGTGCAGAACATGTACAACCTCGTGCAACGAACCGACGATGCCTTAATCGACGACCTTGCCCACGACGGCATCGCCTATGTACCGTTCTTTCCACTCGGCGGCTTCAGCCCATTGCAGTCAGCTGCCTTGTCTGACCTCGCTGCGCGCCTCGACGCCACACCCATGCAGGTTGCGCTTGCCTGGCTTCTCCGGCGCTCGGCCAACATCCTGCTGATTCCGGGCACATCCTCCATCGAGCATCTTCGCGAGAATCTTAAGGCTTCGACGCTGCAACTTTCCTCGGAGGTAGTTGCCGAGCTTGACTCAATCGGTCGAACCTCCGGACATTGATAACGGCCGGAGGCATTCATTTTGTTACGCAATCGTATTGGCCGACCTCCTACCCGGATTCGTCGGCATCCTCTCCCATGGGCAGCTTCGGCTATAATTTGCGCGCACCTTTGCGCGCACCATGGAACAAGATAGTTTTATTCCGGTTGCTGCCAACGCCAGGTCCCGAAGCGACCTCGTCGAGCGCGGGTTCAGTCGCCAGCCGCTCCGGGTTGATGTGGACATAGCGCGCTCGCTGGAAGCGTTATCCCATGCTGCCTGGTCCCTTCCAAAGGACAAATACTACGATGGGGGCGACCGGTATCGTTCCTTAAATCGTGTCAGGGCCGAGATTGTCGAGGGCGGTGTAAAGGTCTGGGTGAGCGAAGAGAGCACGCCCTACGTGCAGCTGAAAAAATACAACACGACAATCGGCGGCCAGCCGCGAGAGTACGCTCCGCTGCCTCCGGCGATCGCCGGTTCCATCGGCGTTCGCAAGATGATTGCTCATCACCTTCATTACCTGCCGCTGTCGACAGTGGGTACAAAGTATTTGGTCAACGTTCATCTGATAAGATTCACGGCTGCGCCTGGCCGGCCGTGCGACACGAGTCCACCGGGCTTACATAAAGACGGGGAAAAGTACATTGCCACGCATCTAGTGGGCCGCTGCGGCGCTCAGGGTGGCGAAGTCGTCATAACCGACAATGACGAGCAGGAAATGGATCGCTTCACGATGCGCGAATCGGGTGAATGTTACCTCTTCGACGATGATCGCATCTGGCATATGTTAACGCCGGTGGCCGTACTGGAAGGCAATCAGTTCGCCTACCGTGACACGCTGGCATTCGATATGCTGCCAGAGGGTTGGGAACCCGTGAAGTGATCGTAGATGGAGGCACTCGAACCTCGGCACACGGATTAGCCCGTACAATGCTCTAGCAAATTCAAACTTGTCACTTGCTGGCATCGGATGAGTTCCGAATCATTCCCCGACTAACCTTCGGGGACTTTATCGTCGCGCAGATCTTGTAATCTCTAAAGTCGTTCTTACTTCGTCTACAGCAAACTCTGTATTGCATACCCAAGTTGGACGGAGTATGTAAGTCTGGTGCTGCCCAAAAGGCAACATTGCAGCGCATACCGCTTACTGAGGGCGGGGATTTCTCGTCGGCTTCTAGCATTTGGTCGTCTGTTAACTTGAAACGATTTCATAACTCACCTAGGTTTTCTGACTAGCTTCCTGAGAAGGCTTTGCTCTCAAGCTTCTTCTGAGACCTTTCTCCATGCCATTGTCCAGAATGGCCCGCGCTGTCGACCCGCCTCAAGAGTCGCCCGCGCAAAGTCATCTCTTGCCCCAACTCCAGTTGGCAGCGAGTGCGGCAGGATCCAACCATCTGAAAGGAGGAACCTGTGGACAAATTTATGTTTCGAGCAGTTGTGTCCGTCGCATTCTTCGTAGCCGCCGCTGTGAATCTTCCCCTTGCCCGGAGTCAAACCTACACGCCGCCGCCGCATTTCAGCCACATCGTGATCATCATCCAGGAGAACCGGACTCCCGACGACCTCTTCGGCGGCGATCCTACTGCTCCCGCCGCTACTTGTGGCGGCTTCAACGGCTTTACTCCCTTCATTGACCTCGCCAATGGCGGCCCGAACGACTACAACGACATTGCTGGCTGCTCGTTCCTCACCGAAGTGCCCGACCTGAACACCGGCGGAGGCACGCATTCCAATGAGAGTTGGCAGGGTCAATGGCATAACGGCGCGATGGATGGCGCTTGCAACCCTAACACCGATAAGGGCGCACACTGTGGCGGGACCAACCCTCCCAATCCGCCCTACGTCTATGTCCAGCAGAACGTCGTTCAGCCCTACTTTGATATCGCCAACAATTACGGATGGGCTAACTACATGTTTCAGACCAATGAGGGTCCCAGCTTTCCCGCCCACCAGTTTCTCTTCGGCGGAACTTCTGCGCCCGTCTGGCCCTCGCTGGAGTATGCCAACTACTTTGTCGCCGACAATCCCGGCTCTGCGAGTGGCTGTCCCAAGAGTAACGGCAACCTAGATTGGGTTGATCCCACCGGCGATCCGACCTTTATGTATCCCACTCCCAACAGCCTCATGGCAAATCTTTTTGAATGCTATGACCGCAACACCATGGTCACCACTCAAAACGGTCCTACGGGCGCGGTCACTCCTCGAACTGACAAGTCTGGCAGCGCCATCACCTGGAAATACTATGCGCAGTCGGCCGGCACCATTTGGGACGCTCCCGAAGCTGATCCCCAAACCTGCTACGGCCTGTATCAGGCCCCCATGGGCAATCCCCCGTGCAGCGGCGCCGAATACAATCACGTCGTCTTCCCCGGAACCACCAATGGCACATACGCTCCCATCTTCAATGACATCGCCACCTGTAACTTGTCCAAGATAACCTGGGTTACTCCCGACGGCGCCTGGTCGGATCATCCGGGAGACTTGGGCCAGAAAAAGATGGGCTATCCCGGCCTCGGTCCCTCCTGGGTCGCCGACATCGTCGATGCCATCGGTCAAAGCTCCATCAACAGCGCCGGCGCCTGTGATTATTGGGCCGTCGAGCCCACCGCCATCTTCATCGTCTGGGATGACTGGGGCGGTTTCTACGATCACGTTCCGCCCCCGTTCGTGGCCCGCGGCACCGACACAAGCTGTGTCAATCACAACGGCAGCAGTTGGGGATGCGGCTACGTCTACGGCTTCCGCGTTCCATTCCTGGTCGTCTCTCCTTACACCAAAGCCGGAACCGTATCCGGTCCGCTCGCTGCGGCCGCTAAGTTTCCGCCACCGTATCCCCCACCTCCTCAGTGGACCCACGATTTCGGCAGCATTCTCAACTTCACCGAGCAAAACTTCTACCCCGCCACCAGTCGCCAAATCGCACCGTCTCCTTATTCTTACGCCGACGGCAACACCTTCGACACCACTTACATGGGCCAGACCGTGGTTCCCCTTTGGGAGTTCTTCAATAGCTCCACGATTCTCCCCTTTACCACAATCTCCGCTCCCCACGCGGCCACCT
>JBAWBE010000205.1:0-12874 GCA_049589635.1 Terriglobales bacterium | reverse complement strand
CCGATCACGAGCTTACGATTCCAGTGACGGTTCATTTCGAAAGCAACAACTGGGCGGCAAAAGCCGCGTTCCAGATTCCTTATACGAAATGGGGAATGAAAAATCCGAGTGTGCTTTTTCTGAGAGTGGCGGGATTCGTCGAGGTTCAGTTTAAGGCCGCCGGAAACATCCGATAATTTCTCTCGCAGCACAGCAGACCGCCGCGCGGACATGAGGGTCCGCGCCACACGACCTTATGCCACATCGCCTTACTTAATCACTCCGCGCTCCGACGCTTCAATAAACCGGATCAGCGCTTCCACGTCATCCCCGTGGTCCGCCTCAGCTTTCAGCTTTTCCAGCGCCTGTGAGGTGTTCAGCTTCGAAGCGAGCAGCACGCGGTACGCATGATGGATTTTCTTGATTCGTTCTTTCGTAAATCCCCGCCGTTCAAGTCCCACGGCATTGAGCCCGTACGCATGCGTTCCTCGTTCGGCTGAGGTTTTTGAAAAGGGCAGCACGTCGCGCGTGATAGTCGTCCCTCCGCCGACAAAAGCGTGTGTGCCAATCCGCACAAAGTGATGGACCGGGCAAAGTGCTCCAACGGTCGCCCAATCCTCCACCGTTACATGTCCGCCTAGCGTGGCCGCGTTGGCCATAATGATGTGGTCGCCAATCCAGCAGTCATGCGCGATGTGCGTATAGGCCATGATCAGGTTGTGGCTGCCCACCCGCGTCACGCCCTCCGCCTTGGCGGTCGCCCGGTTGATGGTCACATATTCGCGAATCTCGTTGTGGTCTCCAATTTCAAGCCGCGTAGGCTCGCCTTTGTAAGAAATATCCTGCGGAGCGAGACCGATCGAGCAGAATGGGAAAAAATGATTGTCGGAGCCGATCTTTGTTGGGCCGCCCATTGCGACGTGCGAGAGTAAGTGACAGCACTCGCCAACTTCGACATCAGGACCGACAACGCAGTAAGGTCCGACCTCCGAGGAGGGATGAATCTTGGCTTTTGGGTCGACTATCGCCGTGGGATGAATGGACATTGCGGATTCGTAATCGTGATTTGGGATCGGCAACTTGGTGTGGCAGATTTCAAGTACAAATTACAAATCTGAAATTACGAATCCTCTTCCGGAGTGCTGGCAGCACTCGCTGGCTGTCGCGGCACCAGCCGGCAAGTCACCGTCGACTCCGCTGCCACCTTGCCATCGACATACGCCTTGCCCTCCAATCGCGCCGCCGTCATGCGCCACGCGCGCACTTCAACCTCGATGCGCAACTGGTCGCCCGGAACCACCGGTCGCCGGAAGCGTGCCTTCTCGATCCCGGTAAACACCATCAGCATCTCATCGCGATTCGGAACCTCTGTCAGGAGCAACAATCCGCCGGCCTGGGCGATCGCTTCCACGATCAGCACGCCCGGCATGATCGGCTTGTCGGGAAAATGTCCCTGAAAGAACGGCTCGGTGATGGTCACGTTCTTCAGCGCAACAATCCTCTTCATGCGCTCGAGTTCCACCACGCGATCGATCAGCAGAAAAGGAAACCGATGCGGCAGAATCTTCAAAATGTCGTGGATGTCCATCGCGGTCTTCACCGGCTCGGGCTCGTACGGGGTAGCGTGTGTGGTATCGGTCATGCGGTTTCGTTCAAGGCGAAGATTATACTGTAGCGCACGATCGGATGATGGATTACGGTCCCCGAAAGGAAATCATGAACGCTCGTAGAGGACTACTGGTTATATTCATATTCTTCGTGAGCGCAGCGACCGTGCTCTGGTCGCAGACCGCCGAAACGCCGTCAACCCAGCCCGCAGCTTCCGCGGTCCCAGCGCTGCCTGCTGACGTTCCTGCCACGGCCGAGCGCTTCAAGTTCTTGATGATGGGGAATGAGGCCGGCCAGCAAGCGGTCTGGACCGCCTCCGACGGCACGCTCCACGTCTTCTTCCAGTTCAATGACCGCGGGCGCGGTCCCAAGACTACCTCGATCCTCAAACTCGATTCGAACGGAGTTCCGATTTCCGAAACCGTGACCGGCAATGACTATTTGAAGTCTGCCGTGGATGAGACTTTCACCAATACGGGCGGGATCGCGCGATGGAAAAACACCGCCGAAAAGGGCGAGAAGAAAGTTTCCGCGGCCGCGTACTATGCTCCGCTCAATGGGGCGCCTTCTGAGATCGCCATCCTCGTGCGTGCTGCTCTCCAGCACGGCGGAAAAATCGCCCTGCTTCCCGAAGGAGAGGCTCGCGTGCAGCGCGTGACCGAGCTCGATGTCGAGGCAATGGGGCACAAAAAACACCTCACTCTCTACGCCATCGCCGGACTCGACTTCTCGCCCAGCTACGTCTGGCTCGCAGACGAGGGCTGCGAGACCTGCAGGTTCTTCAATAAGGACAAATTCTTCGGCACAGTCGACGAATGGGGCTCGATTGTTCCCGAAGGCTGGGAAGCCTCCATCCCAGCTCTGCTAGCTGCCCAAAGCAAGATCAAAGATTCCCGCTCCGCCGGTCTCGTCGCCAAACTCGCACATCAGCCCAACCTCGGGATCGTGTTTACTCACGTGAACTTCTTCGATGCCGAGTCGGCAAAAATTATCCCTGACCAAGAGGTCTTCATAACAGGCAATCACATTAGCCACGTGGGACCATCCCTGCCTGGTCGGACCGGAATATGGCCCGAGATTATCGACGCCAAGGGCAAGACCCTCCTCCCCGGTCTCTGGGACATGCACGCCCACGTGGGCGACAACGACGGCCTGCTCAACCTCGCGGCCGGAGTCACCACTGTTCGCGATCTCGCCAACGACACGGATTCGCTTCTCGCCCGCCGGCAGCGCATCGCCGACGGGAAAGAAATCGGCACGCGCATCGTCATCGCGGGCATTATCGACGGACGTGGTCCGTATCAGGGGCCAACCAAGGTTCTTGTCTCGACCGAGGCGGAAGCTCGGGCTGCCGTCGACAACTACAAGAAGCTCGGCTATGTGCAGATTAAGATCTACAGTTCCGTTCCACCCGCTCTCGTGCCCGCGATCATCGATGAAGCGCACAAAAACGGCCTGCGCGTCAGCGGACACATCCCGGCCGAAATGACCGCCGACCAATGCGTCCGGCTCGGCTACGACGAAATCCAGCACATTAATTTTCTCGTGCTGAATTTCTTCCCCGAAATCAAAGACACGAACACCATCACGCGATTGACCAAGCCTGGAGAGATTACCGCCGGCCTCGATCTGAACTCGGCGAAGGTTCAGTCGTTCATCAAATTGTTGCAGGATCACGACACTAAGCTCGATCTGACGCTCACGGTCTTCGAAGATCAATACTTGGGGCGTATCGGAGAAATTCCTCCCGGTTACCGGAGTATTGCAAACCGCCTCCCTGCGCAGGTGCGCCGCGGCCTGCTGACAGCGGGAATGACGCCTCCTCCCGGCATGGACGAGACCTACAAAAAATCTTTTACGAAGATGCTCGATTTCGCCGGCCTCCTGTATCGCTCGGGCCTCAGCATTGAAGACGGCACCGATAACATGGCTGGCTTCGCGTTGCACCGCGAGTTGGAGCTCGATGTTCAGGCGGGAATTCCGCCAGCCCAGGTTTTGCAGGATGCCACGCTGAACGCCGCGAAGATCATGAGCATGGACAAAGAGCTCGGCTCGATCACGGCGGGCAAACTGGCCGACCTGACTTTGGTCGATGGCGATCCAACGAAGAACATCAGCGACATCCGCAAAACTACGGTCGTCGTCAAAGACGGAGTCCTGTATTACCCCAACGAGCTTTACACGGAGCTGGGAGTAATCCCGTAAGCCCACTCATGCACCAAGGAGATCCGATGACAGTCCGCTTTGAAGGCGCCCAGGCCATTCTGCGCGTGGAGAACATGCAGGCCAGCCTTGACTTCTACGTCGGCAAGCTTGGCTTCAGGAATGTCGAATGGGGAAACGAGGACTTCACCAGCGTCGCACGCGACCGCGCCGCGTTTTATCTTTGCCGCGGCGGTCAGGGGCGTGGCGGAGCGTGGGTCTGGGTCGGAGTAGAAGACGCCGAACAACTCCACGAAGAATTCAAAGCGAAAGGCGTACAAATTCTCATGCCACCGACGAACTATTCATGGGCGCTCGAATTTCACATCGAAGATCCGGACGGCAATGTGCTTCGGCTGGGATCCGAGCCAAAATAAGACCGTTCCGTGAGTTCAGGCCCCCAGGTTAGCGCCACAGAACGGCGCGAAACCTGGGGCACTTCACTTGGACAACCACTGCGCTCTGCCGGAATCGCTTACTTGACGCCCTTTGACGCGTCCCACGAACCCTGCTCCTTGCGCACCATAACGATCTCTCCGATGTGGTATGCGTTGTGCGTTCCGATGTGTGAGATCGTCGGAGCCCACTCCTCTAGTTGTTTCTCGTCCGCCGTTTCAACCACCTTTTCGAGATCGGTCATCACCTGGTCGAGCCGCCGGACCGTGTCCGCCCATTTCTTCGCGTCGAACTGGTCGAACGTTTCGTCGTTGTTGCCGTCGAATTTCGAAGGCGTCTGGCCCTTGAATTTGGCGAGACTACGCTCGTTCCAGAAAACGAGGTGGTAGGCAAGTTGTCCAACGGAATGATTCCCGTGTCCATCCGTCCAGCTCGCCTGCTCCGGCGTCACGCCTGCGACCGCCGTGTTGGCGTCGACGAACCAGTCTTTCTGATTGTGGGTTGTCTTTAATTGCTCCAGCAGAATGCTTCTCAGGGTCGGCTTCTCTTTTTTGTCTTTATCTTGATTCTGTGCGAAGGCCTGAAACGACAATGCGAGAAGAAGAAAGACAACGGCATGCTTCATAGACGTGATTGCTCCTTTTTGCTTTTTAGACGTAGTTGGGCGTGTTTGGCTAGCAACTGTCGGGCGTTATGTGTGCATCCGAACGTCCCTAATCGTAATCCAAACGAAACGAATCACGCCTAGGAGAGGCAATCATGCCCGACGCAACTACGGCTCCAGCCCATTCGAGAAATGCAATCTCCGACGCCGCGCTCGACCAGCTCTTCCGCAAAGCCCGCACGCACAACGGATGGCTGCCCAAGCCCGTTCCCACCGAACTGCTTCGCGAAATCTACGATCTTGCCCGCTTCGGTCCGACGAGCGCTAACGGCTCGCCTGCGCGTTTCGTCTTCGTGACGACCCATGAAGCCAAGCAGAGGCTGCGGCCCGCGCTCTCTGCCGGCAATCTTGATAAGACCATGGCTGCTCCCGTCACCGTGATCATCGCCTACGATACCGAGTTCCATGAGAAACTCCCGAAGCTTTTTCCGCACCGGGATATGCGTTCCGTATTCGCAGGCAATGCGGCGTTGATTCAGGAAACGGCCTTCCGCAACAGTTCGCTCCAGGGCGCTTATTTCATTCTCGCGGCGCGTGCTCTTGGTCTTGATTGTGGTCCAATGTCGGGATTCGATGCCGCCAAAGTTAATGCCGAGTTCTTTCCGGACAGCAAGTGGAAGGCAAACTTCCTCTGCAACCTCGGCTATGGCGACCCAAGTAAACTTTTCCCGCGCAGCCCACGCTTATCGTTCGATGAAGCGTGTGTGGTCTTGTAGATTTTGCCCCTCCTGAGATCACTGTGACGCAAATGAAAAAGGCCAGCATCATGCTGGCCTTTCTTCGTGCTCTTTTCTTGCTGGTACCAAATCGTTCGAGTACAAGTTCGGCGTGCTTACTTCTTCGGAGCGATCGCGTCCTTGGCGGCTTTCGCGACGCGGAACTTCACAACCGTCTTCGCCTTGATCTGAATCGGTTCGCCGGTTTGCGGGTTGCGTCCCATGCGGGCTTTGCGATGCGCTTTCACCAAGCGGCCCAGTCCGGGCACGACGAATACGCCGTTCTTCTTGGTCTCTTTGATCGCGACGTCCGCGAGATTTTCCAGGAATGTTGCGGCGGTCTTGTTGTTGGAGCCGAGTTTCTCGGCCAAATGACGGGTGAGTTGAGTTTTGGTCATACCACTAGCCATGAATTCCTCCTTCAGGGAAAACTTGTTTAATGCTGGTTTCGACCGCATCTTAACTCACGTTGCTGTGGAAAACTAGCAAAATATGCAGATTTTATGCGGTTTTCCGAGATAGTAACCCCAAAAATGGGCCAAAAACGGCCTTTGCGAGCGGTTCGGACTACCTGCGAGCGTTTTTCTTCGCCGGAAACCTGCATTCGCAGTTCTATCCCAGAGGGCAGCGCGCAGTTGCGGATTGCGGCTGCACGATTTCAAATGCGCGATTCTCCCGCTGCTTCTGGACACTTGAATAAACCCTGCGATACAGTTTTTGACTGGCTGGAGGCAGGTTGCATGAAATGTTTCAACCATCCCGGTATGGATGCCGTCGGGAGCTGCAAGAACTGTTTTAAGGGCGTGTGTGTTCAGTGTGCCAAGGACACGGGTATCGGTGTGGTTTGCAGCGCGCCGTGCGAAGAAGAAGTTAAAAGTATTCGTGCGATGGTGGAACGGAACCGCAAGGTCTATCCGTTCGCTGCCAGGAATCATTTCAAGAACGCAATCTGGCTTACCGCAATGGCTGCCGTCTTCATCGTCTACGGACTAGTTACTCATCGTGGATTGTTCACGATCGCCTTTGGAGCTGTGCTGCTTCTCGGAGCCGCGTTCTCCGTTTTCAGTGGCAGACGCATGACCAGGCTCTAATTTCTGAGCCTGATTTCTGCCTCCGGGCTTCCGGAGCGCAGGCGGCCGCTGGCTTCAACCCGCGCCTGTTCGTTACACTGAAAACCATTTCCAGATATCCAAACAGAGCAAGAGGAGACCGTATATGGCGGAAGCATCTCTCAGCGGCGCGGATTTCAAAAAGCAATTGCGCGCCGGCAATCCAAAGATGGGCCTGTTCGTGAATTCGCACAGCCCCACCATCGCTGAGCAACTCGCTCACAGCGGCTATGACTGGCTGCTCGTGGATACCCAACACGGCCCCATGCACTACGAAAAGCTTTCGGCTATGCTCTGCGGAATTTCGAATGGCGGAGCTAAGTCGCTGGTCCGCGTAGGCGGATACGCCGATCGTCCCGGCATTCAGCAGGCGCTCGACCTCGGCGCCGATGGCGTTCTCATTCCTTACATCAATACGGCTGCCGAAGCGCGCGAAGCCATCAGTTGCGCCAAATATCCGACGGTCGGCACGCGCTCCGTTTATTTCCCGCAGCGCAGCATGGATAAAGGCGGTCTGCTGGGCTATGCCGGCTCATGGAATAACGAAGGCATCGTCGCTCTTCAGGTCGAGACCGCTTCCTGTATAGAAAACATCGCCGAGATCGCTGCGGTTCCGGGCGTCGACATTCTCTTTCTTGGACAAAACGATCTCTGCATGTCGATGGGCCTCTACAACAAATACGAGTTCCCGCACATGTACACCTCGCCCGAGCTGAACGCGGCCACCCAAAAACTGGTGGAACACGCGCGCAAGAACAATGTCATTCTCGGCCTGTTTCTCTTCGGCACCGCGCGGGTTGGCGAGTTCCTGGAAAAAGGTTTCACCTTTATCAGTGTCGGCAATGACCTGCACCATGTGCTGACGCAGACCGCCGCCTACGTGAGCGACATCGAAAACGTCGCGAAGGAAAAGGGCAAGG
The DNA here is from genome assembly GCA_049589635.1 of Terriglobales bacterium. GTDB lineage: Bacteria > Acidobacteriota > Terriglobia > Terriglobales > Acidobacteriaceae > Acidiflorens. Next base: position 5,280 of record JBAWBE010000205.1, on the reverse strand, counting down.
CGTGGAAGCGCCGTCCGACAGCGCTCTTCTAGGAGCCGCTCCCGACTAAATCCTCCGCCCGCGCGTGACGGTGACCGGCGAGCCGTCGGCAAGGAGGGCGGAGGATGGCTTGTCGCTGAGCACCGCCGCGAATGCTGCGCCGTAGAGTTGCTCTGCATCGCCGATGAACTCTGCATGTCGTGCTTGCCACACGTTCCAGGACGGATGGGCAACGTGATACTCCGCACAGTCTCCATTGCGCTGCGCCGCATATCCCCAATAATGCTCGGCAATGAACTGCTCTTCTGAACCATCTCTGAGCGGCTCGGGATTACCTTGCGACTCAAAGCGCATCTCGCTCCAGTGGTTGCCAAATCGCCAGCGATATGAGGCTGAAATACTTCCGTCTTTGCCATTGCGAATTTCGTGAGCCATGGGAAGCGCTAAGTAATTCTCGTTGTAGAAAGCACGCGCAACGAGTGCGATCGCGCGACGCGGCACGATCTCGCGGATGAAGACCACTCCTCGACGAACCTCGCCCCGTTCGTGGCGCCGCACATAGAACCGCAGGTTCACTTCCGTGAAGTACGAATGAAAAGGAATCCGGACGCCGAAGACCTTCGTGTTTATGAATCGGAACCCGACCAGGCTGACGAAGGTTTTCGAATCCCAATGGTCGAGTTCAGTACCGCGTGGAACGTAGGGGCGAAGAATTGCCGGATCTACCTCGTAGTTCAGCAGGACGAGGTCACGCCACTCCGCAGTCAGAAAGATTCGGCCAGTGTCCACCTGTTTATGATGGCAGAATCAACGGCGGGATTCAGCGGCCTGGTTGTTTACGTTGGTAGTTTACGAGGCCGAGCGATTGAACCATCCCGCTCTCACTGCGGATCGTAGACCAGAGTGTGCATGCCGGCGTGGCGCGCGGCTTCCTGCATGTCTTCCAGTTTTCTTTGCTGCTGATCGAGTTGGTACTGCACCTGGCTCAACCGATGCATTTGCTGTGCCTGGTAGCGGTCAAACGGCATGCCGTTGTAGGTGTTTACGTTCGCCAAATGCATCGCCGCTCTGAGGTGGTCGGCCCGCATACGCAGATTTGCCACTGTAATTTCCTGCTGCAAAATTCTTTTTCTCCACTGGACTGCGGCTCGCCGTTCGCTCGCGCGCTGTTGCGCTGCCTGCTGCTCCGGAAGCCGTTCGGCTGATCGTTGCGCGGCCGATGGACGCTGAGTGGGCGGTTCCTCGGTCGATGGCTGCTCAGCCGTCTTTTCGGCGAAGGGCGAGTTTGAGTTCGGAGCCGGGGCTGTCGCGGACGCGGCGCTGTTCGAGCCTGCATCGGGATCTTTGGGAAGGTTCTTGTTCGTGATGACCTTGGGCGGCGTGCTCGACGACTCCTCGGCGGCTTTTTTCTCGCGGTTCTCGCGCGCAATGTCGCCGAGCGATTGCGATTGACTAAATGCGGCAACGCACATCATCAGCGTTGCCAGCATCGGGAAGATGAAACGGTAACCTCGGCTCGAAACCTGGCGCATAATTCGCCCTCCCAACCGTAAACCCCGCGTTGGGTCCATAGTAGCGCCCGTCTGAAACTGGTCTTAGATTACGCGAGTAACTCAGCAATGGTTACCCTAGCCGCTTGCTAGAGCGCTTCGGCGTGTGCTCGGAAAGCCTCGTCCAGCACGGCTTTTGGCGACATCCCACGCTCGCGCATATGGCGGATGCTGAGCGCATCGCTGCGCTTCGCAAGCCGCACACCGGTGGCATCGCGCACGAGTTCGCAGTGAAAATACTTCGGGCTAATCAAGCCCAAAGCGCGCTGCAATAGTATTTGGCGTGCCGTCGATTTCAATAGATCCTCGCCGCGAACGACTTCCGTAATACGCATCGCGGCATCGTCGACTACGACGGCGAGTTGATAAGCCGGTACGTCGTCGCGCCGCCAGACCAGAAAATCACCGAAGTCGCGGCGCGGCGCGTACTGCCGCTTCCCCAGATTCAAATCCGTGAACGCGACTGCTATGTTCTCGCCTTTTCCATCTGGAACCCGAAATCTCCAATTCACTCCCGCCGGCTCCTGAAAACTGGTGGCATCGTGTCGCTCGCGGCAGCGTCCTGGATAAATCGGCTCGTCATCTGAATCATTGGGAGCACTGGCGGACTGCGCCAGGTCTTTGCGCGAGCAGGTACACGGATAAATGAAGCCTCCATCGCGCAGGCGCCTCCAGGCGTCGAGGTAGTGACCGCGCCGCTCGCTCTGCGTGTAAGGGCCGTATTCGCCGCCGCAGTCGGGGCCTTCGCTCCACTGAATCCCTAACCAGCGGAGGTCCTCGGCCATCGCCCGCGCGTATTCCGGCCGGGAGCGTTGCGGATCTAGATCTTCATTGCGGAGGATCAGGGTTCCGCCGTGCTCGACTGCACGCTGCGCGGCGATCCAAAAGGTGCGCGCATGTCCGATGTGCAGGAGACCAGTCGGAGAGGGAGCGAGGCGTCCGCGGTACGCTGACGGCGATGTCACAGGCAAATTCTAAATCGGATGCTACTTCGCAAGCTCGCCCGTGGCGATCCCGTCGGCCAGCGTGAAAGTAGAACCTACCGTGGCAACGACCGCCGATTTACGTGTCAGGCCGGCGCGGCCGCGCAAGCGATACACGGCTTCGATGCCAGTGCAATGCGCTCCGAGCAGATTTGCGACGTGGAATTCTTTCATCTTGTCGCCGGTCCAGTCGAGTTGCTCGTCCGTCGCCGGATAGAGATGCAGGCCGCCGATGACTCCATAGACCGGACGATCGTGAAATTCCCCGTTTGCATCGGTCAAGATGTTGACGATGCCGGCGTGGCCGCAGCCCGTTATTACGACCAGGCCTTGGGTCGTATTTAACACTAGCGATTGGTCTTCTGGAATGTTGTCCTCGACCAAGCCATCGGGCGTCTGCACTTTCGTCGTCACGCTCCAGTTGTGCTCAGGGTACTTGCGCGGCACGGGCCCGGTGAGCCATGCGCCTGGGAAGATTTCAGTCCAGCCGTCGTGTTCGACGATCTTTCCGCCGGTAGCCTCATAATCTTTTCGAATCGCGATCATGCGATTGCCCTCGCGGTCAGGCAATGGCCGACTGTAGAAGATTCCTTTACTGACGTGCACGATTGAAAGAGCGTCCGGATTCTGCTTCATCATCTCGCGGCGCAGTGTGAGCAGGCCGCCGACGTGGTCTCCGTGATTGTGGGTGAGAATTACCTCGCGCACGTCGGACAAATCGATCTTCAGGTCGCGTGCGTTTTGAAGCACGGTCTCCGGGTGATATCCCGTATCCAGCAAGATACGGTGGCCGTCAGCTTCGACCAGCGCCGAGAAGCCCCATTCGCCGATGCCGGTCGTGTCGCCGACGAGCATGGTGGAGAGAACGGTGATCTTCAGCGAACGAATTTGCCTGGACTGATCGGGAGCGCTGGCGCTGGAACTCTGGGCACTAGATAACCGCGGGCTGATCGCTGGAACCAAGAAAAACGCAATGACAGCGAGCATCGTCAGGGTACGAAAATGGTTTCGCATGGGTGGATGATATCAGGGGTGAAGCGAGAACTCGACGCCTGGAAATGAGGTCCGGAGGCTCCGGCAAGTTCTCCCTGCACCTCTTCACCTTGCTCCTACCGATTGTCCGATTCCGGACTATCGCGAGAAAAAGTGGACAGTCAAGATTCCAGGTTTGGTGACTTCTTCTTCCGAATCAGTGCTTGGCGTTGGCAATGGGCTTGCGAGATTGGGCCTTACAGTCGAGGTGCATCTTGATGAAGACCTTCCTGCAAGACATTCGATACGGGCTGCGGACGTTGGTAAATAGTCCGGGGTTTGCCGCGCTGATTGTGCTCTCACTGGCGCTCGGTATCGGAGCGAACAGCGCCATTTTCAGCACTATTAACGCGCTCATGCTGCGGACTCTGCCGGTTCGCGATCCGCAATCGCTCTATCTGTTGCAGTGGACGATGAAATCGATGCAGATCGATCCGTTCGTGAATGACCTCGAAGGCGACGAAGGCTTCGATGAGCACACGGGAGGAGCTACTAGTTACTCGTTCTCGTATCCCGCGTATCAGCGCATACAGAAGGGCACCGCGGCTTTCAGCGACACGTTTGCATTCGCGGCAAACGAAGAGCAGGCTAATTTTGGGGTGGATGGAACGGCAAGCTCGGGAATCGTGCAGGGGGTTTCTGGAAATCTCTTTGAGGGGCTCGGTATTTCGCCAATGCTGGGTCGCACCATTCTGCCGAGCGACGATGATCGAAGTACGGCGCCGGTCGCGGTGGCGTCCTATGCGTTTTGGCAGACCCACATGGGAGGCGATCGGAGCGCCATTGGAAAAACTATTGCGGTCAACGGAACTCCATTGACGATCGTCGGAGTCGCCCCCGCTGAGTTCCTGGGACCGGACCCCGCAGTGGCGCCGGATCTGTGGGTTCCATTGGCCGGCTACGTGCGCGAGTGGGACAAGAGCAATCCGCTGGACGCTCAGACGGGGAACTTGCTGACCGACGACAAGACCTGGTGGCTTGGGATAGTTGGCAGACTGAAGCCCGGTGTTTCGACCGCCGCGGCGGAGACCGGAATGAACGTCCTGTTCGGCCAAAGCATTCGTGCCTACACTCCGACTTTGCCGGTGGGGACGGACATGCCGCAATTGAAGATGATGTCGGCCGCGAGGGGCTTGAACAGCCTGCGGGATCAATTTTCTAAGGCGCTCTTTTTATTGCTGGGGATGGTCGGGCTCGTTCTGCTGATGGCGTGCGCAAATGTGGCGGGCCTGCTGATGGCGCGCGCCGCGTCGCGGCAGCGTGAAATTGCAGTGCGCATCAGCCTGGGGGCGACGAAGGCGCGGATTATCCGCCAGGTTCTAACTGAAAGCGTGCTGCTCAGTGCAATGGGAGGAGCGGTTGCGCTGCTCGTAGCCCAATGGGCGAGTCGGTTACTGGTTGGCCTGCTGGCCAGCGGACGAGATCCGGTGCAGCTCTCTCTCCACCTGGACGCGCGCGTCCTTGCATTTACGGCGGCGGTTTCAATCCTGAGCGGAATTGCTTTCGGGCTGGCGCCATCGTTGGCGGCGATTCGCGTACAGCCGCTGACCACGCTTAAAGAGAGCAGCGGGACGGCCAGCGCGAGCGCGAAGAGATTCCGCTCGGGAAAGATGCTGGTCGGCGCGCAGGTTGCACTTTCATTGCTGCTGTTGATTTGTGCCGGAGTGTTGCTGCGATCCTTGCAATCGCTCGAGCGCGTGAACCTCGGATTCGACCGGCGAAGCGTCGTGCTGTTC
>JBAWBE010000204.1:0-2702 GCA_049589635.1 Terriglobales bacterium | reverse complement strand
GTTGCATATGGAGGAAGCATTTTGAAAGTGCGCAAGAGGCTGACCCGGCTTTCAATGTGCTGCGCGCTCATAATCCACCTAGCGATTCTATGTGCGACGACTTCTCTTTCGTTTGCGCAGACTAGAGCGCAGACTAGTCCCCAGAGCACAGACCTTCGGAGCGAAGACGGCTATGTGCGTCGCAAAGGCAATGAATGGATTATCGGGACCTCCCGTGTCGAAAGAAGAATTCGCCTTGACGATGGTCATCTTGAGCTGGTTTCGCTGCGCAACAAGTTGACGAGACGCGAATATCAGAATGCGGCAACTCCTCCTTCGGAAATCCGGTTTTTTGCTGGTGATGAAGATGTGAGCGCTTCCGGTTGGCGTTGGAAACTGCGAAGTGAACATGCCGTTCAGATAGCGCAAGGCGAGCTTCAACTCGACATCGAACTTGAATCCGCAGGCATATGTGTCATCAAACACTATGTGGTTTATCCCGGCAGTTCGGTAATTCGCGAATGGTTGACGCTGGAAAACATATCGGACAAGCGTGTGCGAATCAGCCACGTGGAATTCCTCCACACCCGGGTACTGGGCTCGAGCGCGCAGCATCTCCAATTTAACTACCTGACCGGGGGAGGCAACTACAACGGCAGCCAATTGCTCAAGACTGAGCCCATAAGCTCCACTTTTACGCGGACTCTCGACTCTAACGGAGGCGTTCAGCCGGGTAACTATAGCAGCTTCCTACCTCTGGTGTTTCTCCTCAATCCCAAGAACAGCGAAGGGATCGCCATCGGTTGGGATTATATGGGCCACTGGCGCTTCACAATCGGCGGCCAGGGCGGGGCACCGCTCGACATAAGCCTGGAATTGGCCGGTTTCGAAAAGGATCTACTCCCCGGTGCGAGGATTGAGACCCCTAAGGCATTCATGGCGACGTTCTCTGGAGGAGTGGATGAACTCGGGAATCAGTTACTCGATTGGCAATATGCGTACTTATGGGACTTTACTAACTCCGATTACTTCGCCAAGACCAGGTGGGCAGTCGATTGGCCCGATCCGTGGGTCGGCGAAGGAGGAACACCGAGCGCAGACAACTGGGGAAGACGTTTAGCGCTTGATCTTCGTTACGTGGATCTCCTCCGCGAAACTGGCACGGATATTCTGTGGGACGATGCGGGATGGTACGACAAGTGGGGAACGTGGAACGCACCCGATTGGAAGATGACTACGGATTACCTGCGCAAACATGACATGAAGTGGGTGCTATGGTATCCGACGTTTCTTGCGACTCCGGAATCTAAAGTTGCGCAGCAGCACCCGAGCTGGTTGATCCCGGGCCAAGAGACGCTGGAACAGTCGATTCCAGGAACGGTTGATTGGCAACGGCAATTGTTGGACGACAGCGTTAAAACCTGGGGCAACTATCAATGGCGATACGACATTGCTCCCGCAGCCAGTTCCAACGACACCGACTCCCTTGCCGCTGACCAAAACTTTCGCGGTTTGCTTGAACGCTTCAAAAGCGACCACCCACAGAGCGGCATCGATGCTTGCGATGGAGGGGGACGCTGGATCAGCTACGACCTCGCTCGATTGGCTGAGTCGGGTGAATATACGGACGGGGGAGTTGGTCCTTATAGCTCTTACTACACTTCGCTTCTGATCCCTCCTGACAAGTTGCACAACGTTGTCGACTTCGATCACACTTATTACAACTCGGCGACAGACCGTACTCATCTGGCAATGGATCCGACATGGTATCGCGATCCGGGAAACGGGCCTGATGTGGAATCAATTCGAAAGGACTGGGATATCTATCACTATTTCATTGCGCAAGGTGTTGCGGGGCGCTGGAGTCACGTGTTTCGCCCCAAGGTCGAGAACGATGACGCCATCTGGTACTTCCAGCGAATGAATCGAGATAGCTCCAAGGGCGTCATCATTACTAAACATGCCAAGCATGGTTCTACCTATTACGTAATCAGCCAGCCGGCGAAGTTGTCATCCCTAGGGTCTGCGGACCAATACCGCGGCGGGGCGGGCGAGACGAATGTCACGACGACAACGTCCGCCGCCAGTCTGGAAACAGGGATTTATGAGGACCCCGTGGACGGGGCATTCCGCTATTACGGCGTTCCGGGACAAGAATTCGGCCCCTTGAATGTGAAGTATCAGATCGGCAGGGACGACGAGTCGCTAGTTACTAAGATCGTAAAACTGGGAGCGGAACGAAAAGTGTCCGATCAGTTTTTCGGGATGGCGATTCAACTAGATGAACCTATGACGATCACGCAGTTGGGCCAATTCGACCCCGGGAACAACCGCGGCAGCTACACGCTATCCCTGGTGCGCGCGGACGACAACAAGGTCCTCGCAACGGCCGACCTGGACATGAGCCAAGCCCATCCCGACGCCATGGGCTTCAAATACGTTCGCCTTACTCAGCCCATTTTGCTTGGTGTTTCCGCAAGACCGGTGGTGATTTATCCTCGCGGACTTCAACCGGCAGCCACTTATGAGGTGCGCGCAAGCCTCGCTGGCGTGCGTCTTCATAAGACTGGCGCCCAGTTGATGTCCGACGGAATCAGTCTCGACAAAATTGCTGGAGGCGAGCTGATATTTCTGAACCTGCCCAACTATCCAGGGTCGGGAACGGATCATATTCCTCCGAGTTCGCCCGCCCACGTGACCAAGCGGCTCGGGACAAATCTCGG
>JBAWBE010000203.1:0-16413 GCA_049589635.1 Terriglobales bacterium | reverse complement strand
ACATTAAACGGACCATGCCTCCGTCACTCCGATTCAAGCGAATGGAATCGGCGATCAGATAGTACTTTGCCTTCCATTCGCTGGCCACTACGCGGTTATGCGCTTGAAACCAGTAGAGCACCAGTTGGCGGTCTCCCAATTTCGAAACCACGTAGCGATTGACGGGGATGGGAGGTCCGTCGGGACGTGGAAGCTGGATGACCTCGCGCGAAATGGGAATGTAGCCTGCCCCCGGCAGGCAATGATCGGGGGAATGGATGGTATCGCCCGCGCTTTGCGACGGAAAGAACGGGATGAAGAGATTAATGGGCGGCTGCGGTTCGCTCGTGTTTTGGTAATAGCGGAAGAGATACTCGCCGGGACCGAGAATGTCGAGGGTATCTTCGTCGATCGGGTCGTCGGTTCCTGTCCAATCGCCGACCTGCTCGGGAATGGAGCTGACATGTTTGACAATCGGGGTGCTCGAATGGGCTTGCAGGCCGATGGCTGTGCCCAGAATGGGCAGAACTGCGATCCCGAAGAGAAGGGAATGTGGTTTGGGGCTGGCGGGTTGAACGCGTCGCTCCTCGATGTGAACTGATGGCTGGGGCGCGGATGGAGGCTTTTTCCAGATGATCGAGGTCACGCGATGCACCGCAAAAAGCAAAACCAGAGAGACCACGAAGACCAGCCATCCCTGGAATTCGTGATAGAAGCCTTTGGCTTTTTCGGGATCCCAGTACTGCACAATGAGGCCGGTGCCAAAAATGCGAAAGCTGTTGGCAAAGACGGCGATCGGAATGGCTGCACAGGCCAGAACTATGCGAATCCAGTTGCGCTTTTCCATCAGATAGCCGTAGATGACGGCGAGAGTGACTAAGGAAAGCAGGGAGCGGAGTCCGCTACAGGCTTCGGCTACTTCGAGCTTCATGGCGGCCAGGGTAATTACGTTACCTTCGCGCAGCACGGGAACCCCAACCACTTGGAGCATGGAGGTCGAGAGCTTCGAGGCCAGCAACTGGAGCGGGAAGGTAAATTTCTGGAGGATCAAATTGGGCAGCGGGATCATCAGGATCAGGAAAGCCCAGGGAAAAAGGATGGCGCGAAAGAATTCCTGTCCTCGAGTCACGAGGATTAGTCCGGCGAGAAGGACGAGCAGAGAGAAGCGCGAGGTGAATAGCTCGACGCCGAGAACTCCCAGCACGAGCATGGTGAGGGCGAGGAAGATCAGGGGCAGGCCGGCCCAGGATGGGGCGGGCTTGATGGACTTAAGTCTTTCACGATCCTGCCATACCACGTACAAGCTGAAGATGGGGACGAAGATGCCGTGGGAGAAGTTGGGATCGTGAAACCACTGAAGAACGAGGTTATAAATGATGGAGTGGTAGAGCCAGACGAGGAGTAGCACAAGGGACCAGCCCTGAAAACTGAGCAAGCCAGACAATAAGCGGCCTTCTCCCGCCGAAGCGAGCGGGGCAATCTCGACTGAATTCCCCATAATACTTAGTGTACTTGCTGGAATTTGAGGATACGCGAACAGGACCAATTTGGGCAAAACAATAACGGAGACGACAAGACGGGCCTAGACTGAAGGCCATAGCAACGAATGCCCGAATGGACATAGCCATAGTGCGCCTAAAGATTTCCCCAACATTACCGACGATGTGGGCAAAAGTTTTCCCATTTGTCCGCACTATGATAACTTTATAGACGCGTTGCCAGCCCCCTCGCGATTGCAAGCCATTGAAATCTAGGCTTGTGCGGCTTTATTCGGAAGCGCACATTTTGCCGGAGATGGCAATGATTGTGCAATAGATTGTGCACGCCCTTATCCGACCAGCGTCCCTCCCGCTTCGGTATCGGAATGTCTTATCATGGAAATCCAAGGCAGTAAAATGGTGCAGAGTGCCCGTCCCGCAACAAATGGCGGGGTGAAGGTCTGGCTTGAAAGCATAAGCCCGGGCATGCGCACGGTCGAAGCGGTGCTGCGCGAGTTGTCGCAAAACGATGTTCCGGTGCTGGTAGTGGCCGAGCATGGTTCGGGAAAGGCGGCGGCGGCGGCACGCATTCACAGTCTTTCGCGGCGCGCGGCGGAACCTTTTCAGGCGTACCAGGGGAGGGAAGTCAGCGTTCAGGTGCTGGCGGAATGCGCCGGCCAGGGCGGAACGGTTTATCTCCAGGAAGTAGGCGATCTTACGGCGGCGGCACAGAAAGAGTTGGTGCGGCAAATCGGGTTGAACGACGCCGAGCGTGACCGCGTGCCGCGCTACATCTGCGGAACGACCTGTGAGCTGGAGCCGGAGGTGCGGGCCGGCAAGGTGCGCGAAGATCTTTATTACCGGATCAGCGGCGTTTGTTTGCGCTTGCCGCCTTTGCGCCAGCGGCGAGAGGATATTCCGAGTTTGCGCGACTGGTTTCTTTCGGCTGCGGCGCACGATCTGGGGCGCTCAGTGCCGCCGCTCAGTGGCGGAACGCAGAGCTTTTTTCTGGAGTATCACTGGCCGGGTAATATTCGAGAACTGAAGGAAGCGACGCGGGCCATCGTGGCGCTGGGTGACGAAGCGCTGGCGATGGGCGGGCTGCGCTCGCTTATGCGGCGCGTCGACCCGGCAAATGGCGAAAAGATTTCTCTGAAGGATGCGGCCAAGGCGGCATCGCGGGAAGCGGAGCGCGAGCTCATTCTTCAGGTGCTGACGCGCACGCGCTGGAACCGGCGGCGGGCGGCGGAGGAATTGAAGATCAGTTACAAAGCTCTGCTTTACAAATTGAAGCAGATTGGTTGTGAGGAGTACGGGGCCTGAACGGGATTTTGGGACATGTTTGGAATAAAAGTCGAGGAGAGGCTATGAAATTGATATCGAAAGCGGTGATGACGGCGCTTCTGATGGGCAGCATGGCGTTGGCGCAGGGCGCGTCGGCGCAAGCCGCTGTCAATCCCGCTTCTGACAGCAACACGAGTGCCGCGGCCACGCCGCCGGCGGCTCCCATGGATGCGACCTACATCATCGGTGCCGACGACGTTCTGCACATCGCGGTGTGGAAAGAGACCGACCTGACCGCGACCGAACCGGTTCGTTCGGATGGCAAGATTTCGCTGCCCTTGCTCAATGACGTTCAGGCCTCGGGACTGACTCCGATGCAACTGGCGGATTCGTTGACCGAGAAACTCCGAAAGTATGTCGCCGATCCGCGCGTCACGGTCGTGGTGACGCAGGTCAACAGCAAAAGAATTTATCTTCTGGGGGAAGTGGCGCACTCGGGAGCGATGCCCATTACGCCGAACATGACCGTGATGCAAGCCTTGGCCAGCGCCGGCATCAGCCAGTTTGCCAACACCAAGAAGATCTATCTGCTGCGCTCGGAGAACGGGAAGAAGGAAAAGATTCCGGTGCCCTATCGCAAGCTGATCAAGGGTGACGACGTGGAGCACGATTACGCGCTGCACCCGGGAGACACGATTGTTGTTCCGTAAATTGGGTTCCGTAAATCATGTTCCGTAGGTCGTGTTCCGTAAATCGTGTTCCGTGGATTGGTGAAATTGTGGTCATGAAAATTAGTGCCCCGTAAGAGGGCACACGAAAGATGCATATGCTAAAACTGCGAACAATTTGGTGGGGCCTGCTGCTCGTCGGCATCTGCGTTTCTGCCGCGGCGCAGGACGCTTCTTCGACCCAAGCTTCGACCCAGGACCAGGGTTCCCAGTCCCAAGGGACCTCGCAAGGCACATCACAAGGGACGACGCAAGGCAGTTCACAAACCGGCAACACTTCTCAGAACTCGCAGAACCAGCAAACGGCGCCTGCGCCCGCCTACGGGCAGAATGCGCCCATCCTGAACCCGGAGAATCCGCCGCTCTCCGGACTGGACGAGCCCAGCCTGGAATTGCGGCCTTTGAACCGCAGCTTTCTTTCCGAAGCGATTCAGGTGGGCGAGTCGGGCGACAGCAACGCGAACAACACGATTGGCGGATCGCAGTCGCAGGCCGTGTCGCACATCCTGGGAGCGGCCGATCTCCAGAAATTCTGGCCGAAGAGCGATCTGTTTTTGGAGTATCTCGGCGGGGTGGTGTTTGGCGACGACACTTACTTTGTGCGGCAGCTCCAGGCGGTCGGCCTCGAAGCGGTCACGCGCTGGCGCACCGGACAAATGACTCTGCGCGACGGATTCAGCTACCTGCCGGACGGGTCGTTCTCGGCATCAACCGCCGGCGGCTTGCCGGGATTTGGCATCGCCACCGGCGTGCTCGGACTCGGCTTGCCGGGCGTGTTTCACCTGGAAGAAGGTTCGGTCGGCTCGGTTCCAAGACTTTCGAACATGGCCTCGCTCGACATGGTGCAGGCTATTACGCCACGCTCCGCCTTCACTTTGATCGGGGCTTTCGCGAACGATCACTTCTATCACAACGCCGGCAATCAGCTGATCAACGGTGACGACACGACGGTTGAAGGTGGCTGGAGCCATCTGGTGTCGCGGCACGATCAGATGGCGCTCGTTTATGCCTTCCAGCAATTCCGCTTCCCGCTGGCGGTGGGCGGCAAGATTTACAACAACATTTTGAACGTGCGCTATAGCCACATCATCAGCGGCCGGATGAGCTTGATCGTGGAAGTGGGACCGCAATACACCGATCTGCTCTACGGACTCCACTACAAGTCATGGTCGCCGACGGGACGGGGGGTTTTGCGCTACCGCTTCCCGCGCACCTATCTGACGGCGAGTTATGAAAAGTTCACCTCGCAGGGGTCGGGCTTCTTCGCCGGAGCCGACACGCAAATTGCGGAAATGACAGCGCGGCGGCCGGTGGGGCGCACCTGGGAGTTACTGGCGGAGTGTGGATACTCGCGCAACAAACGCTTGCAGCCGTCCGACTTCGGTGCGACCGGGGCCACCGAATATAACGAAGGTTTCGGGGGATTGGTGGTGCGGAAACATATTGGACGCACCTGGGATGCTCTGGCAGCGTATCGCTTCTCGATTATCAACTTTAACAACCCCATCACCGTTGAGGGCGCTACCGGCAAGACAAATCAGCGGCAGATCGGGACGGTGGCCATTGAGTGGCACCCGAAGGCTGTTCGACTCGAATAGGGTTTTGGCCGAAGATTTTTTTGGCCGTAACATTTTTGGCCGCAATCAGCGGCCGGATTGGTGGAGAGTATGGCTGATACACGCGAACTGACGATGGACGATTATCTGGCGATGGCACGACGCCGCCTGAAGGTGGTCATCGTTCCTCTGTTGATTGCACCCATTGCGGGCGTCCTCGTTTCCTACGCATTCCCGCCGAAGTACACGTCCACGTCGCAGGTTCTGGTCGAAGGGCAGAAGGTTCCCGACGCCTATGTGCACTCGGTCGTGACGACCGATTTCACGCAGCGCGTGGAAACGCTCAAGAACCAGATTCTGAGCACCAGCCGTCTCCAGCCGATGATTCAGGGCCTGGATCTGGCGAAGCCGGGCGATGAAACGTCGAAGTTGATGGATGACATCCGGGCGACGTTCCAGGTGTCGCCGGCGCCGATGACATCGATGAGCGCAGCCGCCGCCGCGGCGCCTCAGGTGCGGAAGAAGCTGACGGCAACCGACGAGCCCGTGCCGGTCTTTAATGTCAGCTACACCGACAGCAATCCGGGGCGCGCGCAAAAGATAACCAACGCCATGGCGTCGCTGATGCTGGAAGAGAATCTGAAGTCGCGCGGCAGCATCGCGCGCGACACGACCACGTTCCTGAGTGGGCAGGTAGCCGCCGCCAAGAGCGACCTGGACGCGCAGGACGCCAAGATGGCCGCCTTCAAGAGGCAATTCAATGGACAGCTGCCGGGCGACATCGAGAACAACATGCGCATGCTGATGTCGCTGAACACGCAACTGGATGCGACCACTCAGAACCTCGGTCGCGCGCAGCAGGACAAGGCCTACGCCGAGAGCACGCTTTCGCAACAGATATCGGCATGGAAGAGTTCCCAGTCGAGCGCGAATCCGCAGACGCTCGAGCAGCAGTTGGCGGCGCTCCAGACGCAGTTACTGCAATTGCAGGCGCGCTATACCGACGATTATCCGGATGTGGCCAAGACCAAGGCGGACATCTCCAAGGTGCAAGCGAAGCTCGACGAGATCAACAAAAAAGCGAACGACCCGAGCCAGACATCCGAGAAAGCGAACGCCAACGAGCCGCCGGAGATCGCCCAGAACCGCTTCAAGATTCATCAGTATCAACAGTTGATCGAGCAGTACGCGAGCGATCAGAAGAAACTCCAGGCGTCGATCAACGACTACGAGCGGCGGACGGCGATGAGTCCGGACGTCGAGCAGCAATATAAGCAGTTGAGCCGCGACTATGACAATGCGCAGGCCGTCTACCGCGACCTGCTGCAAAAGCAAAGCCAGGCCGATCTCGGTACCAGCATGGAGACGGCGCAGCAGGGCGAACAGATGACGGTACTCCTGGGCGCGAATCGCCCGGAACAGCCCACTTTCCCGACGCGGCCGCTGTTTGCCGCGGGTGGCCTCGGCGCGGGACTCGGACTCGGGCTACTGCTTGCGATCTTCCTCGAGTTCAGCGACAAATCGATCCGCACGGAACGGGATGCGGCGGTGGCGATGGATCTGCCGCTACTGATTTCCGTGCCGTGGGTGGGCCCGGAAGCGGAAGAGTCGATGAACGGCAACGGCAATGGCAGCGCCAACGGGCGTCGAAAGTTCTGGGGCCGCAGTACAGACCATACAGACGAAAAGGTCGGGGTCTAAGGCAAGCGTATGTATAAAGAGTTTTTCGGACTACGGGCCAACCCGTTCAACGTCAATCCCGATCCGCGTTACCTGTTTCTGACGCGGCACACGGAAGAGGCGCTGGCATGTTTGACCTACGGCATTCAGAGCCGCAAGGGCTTTGTGCTGCTGACGGGTGAGGTGGGCACGGGCAAGACGACGCTCATCAACAAGCTGATGGAATGGCTGCGCCTGCAACAGGTGGCGACAGCCTTCATCTTCAACTCACGCATGGATGTGCCCCAACTGCTCGATTTCATGATGGCGGACTTCGGCATTCCGTGCGACACCAAGTCGAAGAGCGCAGTCCTCCAGCGGCTCTACAACTGGCTGCTCGACCGCTACCGCGCGGGCGAGACGGCGGTGCTGATCATCGACGAGTCGCAGAACCTTTCCGATGAAGTGCTGGAAGAGATTCGCATGCTGACGAATCTCGAGACCTTTACCGAAAAACTCTTGCAGATTGTGCTCGTCGGACAGCCGGAACTTGAGCAGCGCCTGAAGCAGCCGCAGTTGCGGCAACTGCGCCAGCGCCTGACGTTGCGCGCCAAGACGCATGCCTTCAACCTTGACGAAACGAAGTCGTACATCAAGCAGCGACTGCGGATTGCGGGATCGAATGGCGATGCGATTTTCAGCGACGAGGCGGCAACCGCGATCTTCAAGTATTCGCTAGGTATTCCGCGCGTCATCAACCTGCTTTGCGAACATTGCCTGGTGAGCGCGTTTGTTGACCAGAAAAAGATTGTCACAAATGAAATCGTCGACTCCGTGGCCCGCGACTTTGACCTGGCAGACGGAACCGCAGGAGCCATGATGCCGGCTGCGCCCGTATCGCCGGAAAAGTTTGATCTGGTGGAAGCTTTACGCACGCTCGCGACGCTGGCTGACCGGCTGCGCGAATCCGAACAACAAGATCTCCCCAAGGAGAGGAAACTATGAGCCGTATCCATGACGCTTTAAAACGCGCCGAACAAGAAAGAGCAACGTCCCTGGGGACGCACGTCGAGCCCTCCTTTGAGCAGCAGGCGGTCGAACAGATACCGATGCCGCCCATGCACAGCCCGAGTGCTTCGGGGATGCCGATTGCTTCGGATTTCAGCTATGAGACTTTGCTGGCGCGGAGCCAGCCCACGGCCTGGAACCCGGATCCGACGACCATGCTCTTCTTCCAGGAGGACGAAACGCGCCTGGGCACGGAGGAGTTCCGCACGCTGCGTTCGCGGCTCTATCAGATCCGCGAGAAGATGCCGCTGAAGCGGCTTCTGGTAACGAGCGCTCTGCCGAAAGAGGGCAAATCGTTCGTCGCGGCCAATCTCGCGCAGGTACTGGTGCGGCAACATGGGCGGCGCGCGCTAATCGTGGATGCCGACCTGCGCAACCCCGGCCTGCACCGCCATCTCGGAACTTCGGGTGCGCCCGGCCTGTCGGAATATCTGATGGGCGAAGGCGACGAATTTTCTGGAATGCAACGCGGGACGATGGAGAACCTGTTCTTCATGCCGGCTGGACGCGTCGGCCCTGGAGCGCCCGAACTTTTGGCGAATGGCCGCCTGAAGCTTTTCCTGCAACGCGTGGAGCCGCTCTTTGACTGGATCATTATCGACTCGGCGCCGGTGATTCCGGTTTCGGATTCGACGATTGTGGCGGGCGCCTGCGATGGCGTGCTGATGGTCGTGCGCTCGAATGTCACACCTTCGCCGGTCGCGAAACGCGCCCGCGAGGAATTTCCCGACAAGCTCCTGCTGGGCGTGGTGCTCAACGGAACCTCGACGGAGAAGATGCATCAGTCGAAGTACTACTATGGCGAGGCCATGGCGACCGTCTAGGCCTGGCTGTAACCGAACGGGCTTAGCCTAACGAGCTCAGCCGCACGAAGCAAGCGAGGGGAAGTTGATCCGGCTTTTCAATGTCTATTACCCGGTGCGCACGCTGGTCCTGCTGATCGGCGAGGCCCTGATTGTGTGGACATCGTTTCTGCTGGGCGCGCTTTACGCGTGGGGTGACGACAGCTACATCGCGCTGAATTACGACCACGGGTGGGAGAAGATCTGCGGGGTCACGCTGCTGGTTTTGCTGTGTTCCCATCTGTTCGATCTCTACGACACGGCGCGACTCAACACCAAGGGTGAATTGTATTTCCGGCTGCTGATGGTTCCGGGCCTGCTGGCGTTTGTGCTGGCGGGGGTTTCGTGGGTGCGGCCCAACTTCCTGCTCGGAAACGGCTCTTCGGCGGTCGGGCTGCTGATCCTGACGGTGGCCTTGTTCGGCTGGCGAATGGGTTTTACCTGGCTGATCCAACTCCCCATCCTTATCGAGCGCGTGTACGTGCTCGGAACCGGCGAGCGCGCGCAACGCCTTGTCCTCGGACTGCGGCAGAATCCGGAGATCGGAGTCGAGGTCGCGAGCTGGACGGGCAAGCTGGAAGGCGCGGTCACCAAGGAATCGGTGGCGGTGCATTTGCTGGACGTAGTGAACCGGCAGAAGGTGCATCGCGTGATCGTCGCCATGCCAGACCGGCGCGGCACCATCCCCATGCAGGAGTTGCTCGACCTGCGGATGCGGGGCGTGAAGATCGAAGAATCCGCGACCTGGCTGGAGCGAATTTCAGGGAAGATCGAGGTCGAGAATCTCTATCCGAGCTGGCTCGTGTTCGGCGATGGCTTCCGGCGCAGCACGCTTTTTCGGCTGGTGCGGCGCGTGGTCTCGGTCGTGATCGCGCTCGTCGGTCTTGTTCTTTCGCTGCCCCTTCTTCCGCTGATCATGCTGGCGATCCGGCTCGATTCGAAAGGCCCGGTTTTGTACCGGCAGAGACGCGTCGGCAAGGGCGGGAAAGTATTCGACGTGGTTAAGTTCCGCACCATGCGCACGGACGCCGAAGCGGGCGGTCCGCAATGGGCGGGGAACAACGATCCGCGAGTGACGCGCATCGGAAGATTCCTGCGGATGTCGCGGCTCGATGAGATTCCGCAGCTCTGGTGCGTGCTGAAGGGCGATATGGCGTTTGTTGGGCCGAGGCCGGAGCGTCCGGAATTTGTGGAGTGGCTGTCGAAGGAGATTCCGTATTACCGTGTGCGCCACATGGTGCGGCCCGGACTCACGGGGTGGGCGCAAGTGAAATACAAATACGGCAGCACGGTCGAGGACGCGCGCGAGAAATTGCAATACGACCTTTTCTATATCAAGAATGCTTCGATTGGGCTCGACCTCCTGATCATGTTCCAGACCGTGAAAACGGTTTTGCTGAAAAGGGGAGCGCAGTAAATGAAGTGGGTGTTCTGGGCGCCGGCGGTCGTGATCGCCTATGCCTATGTGGGGTATCCGCTGCTCTTGTGGATGCGAAGTTGGTGGTCGCCGCGGCCGGTGATGCGCGGTAGTGGAACGCCGCTGGTTTCCGCGGTGATGGTGGTGCGCAATGAAGAGGCGGCGATTGGGGCGAAACTTCAGAACCTGCTGACCCTCGACTATCCGCCCGAGCAGCTCGAGGTAGTGGTGGTGTCGGATGGGTCGACAGATGGAACGGCGGCGGTGCTGGCCGAGTTCCAGAAAAACGGTGCTCGGGTGCGAACGCTGCTGAAGCCGGAATCGCGCGGCAAGGCCGCCGGATTGAATGACGCCATCGGGATGGCACGCGGAGAAGTGCTGCTTTTTACCGACGCGCGGCAGCCGATTGAGCCCGGCGCGTTGCGCCTGCTGATCGAGAATTTTGGCGACCCCGAGGTCGGAGCTGCCAGCGGAGAACTGATGCTGGGCGATCCGGCAAGTGGTGAGACAGGAAAAGGAATGGGATTGTACTGGCGCATCGAGAAGAAGATTCGGGAGCTGGAATCGGCGTCGGGCTCGGTCGCCGGAGCGACGGGCGCGATCTATTGCGCGCGCCGGACTCTCCTCGATCCGCTGCCGGAAGGAACGATTCTCGACGATGTGCTGTTGCCCATGCAGGTGGTGCGGCGCGGGTCGCGGGTGATCTTCGACGCGCGGGCGCGAGCCTGGGACTCACCCGATCTTGGCTCCAGCCGCGAATTTGCGCGCAAAGTGCGCACCTTGAGCGGGAATTATCAGCTGCTGCAGCTGGCTCCGTGGCTGCTCGGTTCGGGGAACGGGATTCGATTCGAGTTCATCAGTCACAAGCTCTTGCGGCTAGTTGTGCCTTTCGCTTTGGTCGCGTTGCTCGTGGCATCGCTATTTTTGCCCACGCCG
The DNA here is from genome assembly GCA_049589635.1 of Terriglobales bacterium. Lineage (GTDB taxonomy): Bacteria > Acidobacteriota > Terriglobia > Terriglobales > Acidobacteriaceae > Acidiflorens. Next base: position 5,466 of record JBAWBE010000203.1, on the reverse strand, counting down.
TTCTATCGCATCGCGCTCTTCGCGCAGCTTGCTTTTTATGCGCTGAGTCTGGTTGCTCTCGGCGGGATGAAGATTGGACCGCTCTCGCGCATTGCCGATCCGGCGCGGACTTTCGTGGTCTTGAATTCCGCGGCTCTGGTCGCGTTCGTGAATTTTGTCACCGGCAGAAAGGCGGTCTGGTTCCGGTAAGCCGCCGGCACGCAGCCATGAGAATTCTCTGGGTTAAAGCCGATAAGCTTCTGCCGGTGGAGAACGGTGGCAACATCCGCACCTATCACGTGCTGCGCTACCTCGCCACGCGGCATGAGTTGACCTTCTACTCATACTATGCGGGGAAGCGGGACGCGGAGTACGAGGGCGAGTTGCAGCGGCAACTTCCCGACTCGGTTGCGGTGTGCACAGGGAAGAACGAACTTTCAGGAGTGGCGCGCGGGCTCGATTATGTCGCGCATTTCGGCGCGGCCGCGCCCTATGCTGTTAGCCGGTTTGCGCATGACGGTGTGCGTGAGCAACTGGCAGCATGGTTTCGGGAAGAGCGCTTTGACGTGGCGGTGTGCGACTTTCTGGACGCGGCGGTGAACTTTCCCGAGCACCTGAATATTCCGAGTGTGCTCTTCCAGCACAACGTGGAGAGCGAAATCTGGCGGCGGCACGCGAAGACGGCTTCGAATCCCTTGAAGAAGATGGTGTACGGCCGTGAGTTTCAGAAGATGTTGCGCTATGAGCGGGACGCGGTGCGCAGATTTCAGCATGTAATCGCGGTTTCTGAAAACGATCGCGCGCTAATGATGCAGTGGGTTGATGCGGGTCGCGTGACCGTGGTTCCTACGGGCGTCGATCTTCACCAATACAAACCGGCACAAGCAACTGCTTCGGCGCAGAACAGCACGGACGCGAATCCGGCGGAGTCCGCGCCGCTGGTGAGTTTTGTCGGCGCCATGGACTGGGAGCCGAACGTCGATGGTGTGGAATATTTTTGCAGCGAAGTGTGGCCGGCGATCAAGGCAGAAGTGCCGGGTGCGCGATTCCGCATTGTCGGGCGCAATCCGGTGCGCCGCGTCGAAAAATGGGCGTCGGAGTCGATCGAAGTTACGGGGCGCGTGCCTTCCGTGATTGAACATCTCCGCGAATCGGAGGTCGTCATCGTACCGTTGCGGATCGGCGGGGGGACGCGCCTGAAAATCTACGAAGCGATGGCAGCGGGTAAAGCTGTGGTTTCGACGACCGTTGGCGCGGAAGGACTCGACGTGCAGCATGGCCGCGACATTATGCTGGCGGACGATGCGCGAGCATTCTCAGAGGCGGTGATCAGGCTGCTGCGCGATCGCGAGTTGCGCCTCGGCTATGAAACGGCTGCGGCCGAGACGGCCGCGCGCTACGATTGGGCGGCGATTGGAGAGCGTTTCGGCGAAGTGCTCCAAGGAGTAGCGGACGAGAAGGTTGACATCAAAACCCCTGCCCAAGCAGAGCTTGGACGGGGCACCCGCGCGGTAACCGTGCGCTCGGCTTAGTTGGGATCAGATATTGAGGAAGACAGTTAGGAAAAATATTAAGCAAAGATAGCTCGGAGAGATCAAGAAATAGTCCAGCAGGACGATTGAAACTGAAAACGAGGAATTCGTGGCGATCAGCGAGAACATGACGGCGGCATCGGGGAATGGGGCGGGAAACGGGACGAGCCGGAGGTTTGGTTTTCAGTCTTCGGACGCCGCCACCAGATCTTCCTTCTTCTGGCTGAGCGTATTTTTCGTGGTCTACTGCGCGCGGCCGGGAGACTACATCCCGTTCCTCGGCTATCTGCCGCTTGCCAAAATCAGTGCGATTCTCGCCATCTGGGGGCTGTTCCAGGCCATTGGCCACACCAAGCGCACGCTGAAAGACGTTCCGAAAGAAGGGCGACTACTGCTTTACCTGGTGCTCCTGCTACTCGTTGGCGGCTTCTTTTCGCCCGTCTGGAAGGGCGGCGCGGTCTCCAAGTCGATCGATTTTTCGAAGATCATTGTGGCCTGGACACTGGTCTTTCTGCTCATCACGACATTTTCCCGGCTGCGCCGCATCATCCTGATTCAAGCGGTCTCGGTGATCGTGGCTTGCATCGCCGTGCTCATCAAAGGCCGGGGCGTGGACCGGTTAGCCGGCGTGCTCGGGGGCATCTACTCCAACCCGAACGATCTGGCGTTCGCTATCGTGCTGGCGCTGCCCTTCGCCATGGCGTTCATGACCACGACCAAAAACGTGCTGCTCAAAGTGGTGTGGCTGGGCGGAATGCTGATCATGCTGTTCACAATTTTCATGACCGCTTCACGCGCCGGCTTTATCGACCTGTGCATCTCGGGCGCGGTCACGCTTTACTTTTTCGCCATCAAGGGCAAGCGCCCTTACCTGCTGCTGGGAACGGTGATGACGGCCGTGCTGATCATGGCCACGGTGGGGGGCAAACTCTACGATCGTTTCGAGGCGCTCTCCGGCGACAGCGCGACCGAACACTCGGCCTATGGATCGTACGAAGATCGCGTGTTTTTGATGTATCGCGCGGTCGATGCCATTGAGTCGTATCCCGTTTTTGGCATCGGGGCGCACAATTTTCCGACCTATTCCGGAATCTGGCGCGACGTGCACATGACTTACCTTCAGGCGGCGTCCGAGGGCGGCATTCCCGTGCTGATTATTTACTTGATGTTTTTCAGGATCGGGTTCAAGAATCTGAAGACGCTGCGCAAGAGGACGGACCTCGACGCCGACACGACATTGTTTGTTGGAGCGATCACGAGTTCGCTGGTCGGATTTACGGTAGGTGCGCTGTTTGCGCCCGAGACGTACCAATATTTCCCCTATTTTGCCGTTGCCTTTATCGCGACGCTGTTGCAGACGATCAAGGAACGGGATGCGGAGATCGGACAAGGGTTCGACCCGGCCACTCCGCCACCGAAGAAGGGACGTCATTTCCTGGAGGCCTATGATTTCGGAAGACGAGATGCAGTCAGCACTGTCCGCTGATTTGCAGGCAATTCTGCGCTGCCTGAGCTGCGGTTCGATGCTCGACAACGACAATGCCGGCGGTTATTCCTGCCCGGCGTGCAAACGTGCGTATCCGAACGTGAATGGCATTGCCCGTTTCGTCGACGCGCAGCACTATGCCGCAAGCTTCGGCTTTCAATGGCACCAGTATCAGAAGACGCAACTCGATCACGACGAGATTCGTGAGTCCGATGAAAACTTTCGCTGGAAGACCGCGCTGCGGCCGGAGGAACTGAAGGGTAAGCTGGTGCTCGACGTGGGCTGCGGCATGGGGCGCTTTGCAGAGGTGGCCACCAGTTGGGGAGCGCGCGTAGTTGGGATCGATCTGAGCGCGGCGGCGGAAGTGGCTGCCAAGAATCTGGCCGACCGCGACTTCGTCGCCATGCAGGCCGACGTTTTTGCGCTGCCCTTTGCACCCGAAAGTTTTGACATCATTTACAGCGTGGGCGTGCTGCATCACACGCCGGACTGCGAAGCCGCCGTCAAAACGCTCGCCAAATATTTGAAGCCCAGCGGCATTCTTGCGGTCTGGCTGTATAGCGGATACAACAAGTGGTACCGCTTCAGCGATTTTTGGCGGCGCTATACGAGCCGCATGAAGCCGCAGACACTCCACCGCATCGTGAAGGTCGCGGTGCCGGTTTTCTATAACACGCAGCAGGTTCTGAAAAAAGTTCCGCTCGTCGGGCGTCCAGCGGCGGGGCTGGTGCATCATGTATTTCCGGTGAACCGGCAGAAGACTGCCGAGCAAAGGGCGCTCGATACCTTTGACTGGTATTCGCCGAAGTATCAGTCGAAGCACACGTATGAGCAGGTTTTTCGCTGGTATGAGGCGATGGGCATGGAAGACATGCACATTGGAGAATTTTCTATCGCGGTGCGTGGGCGGAAACCGCTGCGGGCGAAGTAAGTTTGTGTGGCGCGGACATTCTTGTCCGCGAGGGCAGTTAGCTGCAAGAAAGCGGACAAGAGTGTCCGCGCGACACTCATGGGATTCAAGAAAAAACTACCGTATGCCAGAAAGGTGCTGCCCACGATTACGCGGCATGGGCTGCGCTCGTCTACACCTGGTCCAGTTCATCTCATTCTCGCGCTGGCCGATCATTTCGAGCCGGCGTTCGATCCGACGAGCGGCTACAAACGCGTGCCGCGGCCTGAGCAGTTGCGCCGCGAAGAGGTCTGGTTCCGCGAATATCCCAAAGTTATCGAGCGGTTGCGCGATCACGATGGCCGGCCTTTAGTTCACACTTATTTTTATCCTGCTGAACAATACGACGAAGAACTGGTCGAGATGCTGGCCGAGCACTGCCACGCGGGTTGGGGCGAGACTGAAATCCATTTGCATCATGGAATGCACGAGCCAGACACGGCTGAAAATACGCGGCGCCAGCTGATTGAATTCCGTGACCAGCTTGCTTTTCGACATCGCTGCCTGTCGATCGCCGAGGGCTCGACGCAGCCGCGCTACGCCTTCGTTCACGGAAATTTTGCGCTCGCGAATTCCGCGGGTGGACTATTTTGCGGCGTGAATTCGGAGATGCAGATTCTTGCCGAAACCGGCTGCTACGCCGATTTCACACTACCGTCCGCGTTATGGCATCCGGCGCAGACCGCGAAAGTGAATTCGGTTTACGAATGTGAATTGCCGCTGGGCGAAGTTGCGCCGCAGCGAAAGGGACGCGATCTTGCGGTGGGGCGCGCACCGAAAATCTGGCCGCTGATTGTGCAGGGTCCGCTTGTCACCGATCTCGGTGGCTCGCTGCGCAACGTGAAACCTGTCATCGAAAATGGTGCGGTCACTGGATTTGCACCCATGTCGATGCGCCGGCTCGCGTTCTGGAAAAAGGCGCAAGTGCGCGTGGCCGGGCGCCCGGACTGGCTTTTCATCAAGCTGCATTGTCACTCCATGGATCCGACGCAGCACGAAGCAGTGATTGGCGGGGCGTTCCGCAATTTTCTCGAGCAGTTGGTTACGGGTGCCGCCGAGCGAAAAGAGACGCTGCACTTTGTTACGACGCGCGAGATGGTTAACATTCTGGTCGCCGCCTGCGACGGCCGCGATGGCAACCCCGGCGATTATCGCGACTATCGATTCAAGCGGATGGCGAGCGGTGACTCAACTTTGGAAAAATCGCGTAAGATTCCGGCGCGCGAAGTTGGCGTAAGAAGTTAGCGGGCCAAGTCCGTGTGCGAAGTCAATGTGTACGAAGTCTTGGTGTGCGACAGCAGTGTGAAGGGATAGTTAGGCCATGTGTGGCATTGCCGGCGTCGTCAGCGCAACTCGCGAGAGCAACATTACGGAAGCCCTCGTGCGTCACATGTGCGATGCGATCCGGCATCGCGGCCCTGACGATGAAGGCATTTACGTCGCCGACGGCGCAGGACTCGGCATGCGGCGGCTTTCGATCATCGATCTCTCCACCGGACACCAGCCGATCTTTAATGAGG
>JBAWBE010000202.1:0-2316 GCA_049589635.1 Terriglobales bacterium | reverse complement strand
GAGCGGCCCGGGCCCGGGCGACGGCGGCGCGAACTTCGGCGGGGCCGGCACTGTCGATTTCGCCTAGAACCTCGCCGGTCGCGGGATTGACCGAGGCGATGCGCGAGATTGCGGGGGCGTCGGCTTGGAGGTGGGGGGACATCTCGGAGAAGTTTACGCCATCGGTGACAGGCGAACGACTCGGGCGTACTAAATCGCGGCCTTGGTTTCTTGGAGGTGGGAAGCGCGCGGGGGACTTGGGATTACTGGGTTGGGGCTGAAACGCGGGCGGGGCGCCGGCGCCACACTAGCCGGGCACTGCCCGCTTCCTAATACTCGACATTGACCAGGAACAGGCCGCTGGCCGGGGCGGTCGGGCCGGCGACTGAACGGTTGCGGGCTGCCAGAATGCGATCGAGGTCTTCGCGGGTGATGGTTCCCTTCCCGACCAGGATGAACGTTCCGACGAGGTTGCGGACCATGTGGTGGAGAAATCCGTTGCCGCGGACGGTGAAGATGAGTTCGTCGGCGTCGCGCTGCCAGGTGGACGAGGAAATTTTGCGGACGTTGGTTGGAGAGAAAGGGGTTGGAACGCCAACTGAAACGTTCGTCGAAGCGACCAGTGTCGATTCGGTCCCTGCAGCCCGTTCTAAGGCGCTATTATCCAAATCCGCGGTCATGCGTTCGACTCGCTCCGGATCGACGGCTGCGAACGAGGTGAAATCGTGCTCGCCGATGACGACCTCTGCGGCCGCGATCATCGCCGCTTCATCGAGCGGATAGGGATAATGCCATACGTATCGCGCCGCAAACGGCGGGCAGATGGCGGCGCGGTGAATCCGATAGCGATAGGTTTTTGATCGCACCGATTTGCGCGGATGAAAATCGGGCGCGGCTTCGGTGACCCGAAGCACTCGAATCGACGGCGGCAGAATGTGATTCAGGGCGGGCACCCAGTTTTCGGTCGGGATCGTGGACCCACTCTGGAAGCCGGCCACCTGGGCCAGTGCGTGAACGCCCGCGTCGGTGCGGCCTGAGCCCTGGGGCAGTACATTTTCTCGAGTCAACCGTCCAATAGCCGAGGCGAGTGTGCCCTGGATAGTCGCGCGGCCGGGTTGGACTTGCCAGCCGGCGAAGTCGGTGCCGTCATAGGCGAGGATCAGTTTGAGATTGCGCACGGGATTTTCCGCATCGCGCACAGGTTGACGGTCATCTTTATCGGCTTTGAGAGACATTCGTTTGACAACATCGTTCTTGACGACGTTCTTGGCTACGTTCTTGACGACGTGCGTTTTTTGACAACTTCCAGTGCCGGCATCACGAAATACTCTGCAGCCCGTCAGATATACTATTGCACTTACGATCCATTTTTTCTGATGACCCAATTTACTGACGATCGAAGCTTCTGAGGACCTAGGTTTCTGGCGATCTAGCTTCTGGCGATCAAAGTTTCTGACGATCGAGGTTTTCCGACGATCCGGGCAAGAACCTGTTCTCTGCGGAAGAAATGCAAGGAACTCTTGCGCGGCGTTCTACGTAACAACTGGGTGTAGAGCGCTGGATGGAGACGCTACTTCCCTGTTTTGCAGGCCTGATTTGATGGAGATGAAGCGAATGCAACGTTCTAGTTCTGCTTTGAGAGTGTTCCGTGCAGTTCGTCCGGCAGCGGCGATGCTCGTCGCGGCCCTTATGGTGCCGGCGGGATGGGCGCAGGATTCGCCGGCGATGCCGAGTGCGCCGTCGGCGCAAGTGCCTGTCCAGAGGGCGGTTTCGTCATCGCAGCCGTTCGATGTGCAGCAGTATTCCCAGCCCCAGTCGCACTTCCCGAATCCGCTCGGTCCCTACACGGCGCGTCGCGTGGCGCCGCCCAATCTGGCGAACACTTCGCGGATCGATGGGCTGATGCACGACGGCAAGCTCTACATTTCGATGAATGACGCGATTGCGCTCGCGCTAGAAAACAATCTGGACATCGCGATTGCGCGCTACAACCTCAATATTGCCGATACGGATGTGTGGCGGGCAAAGGCGGGATTCAATACCATTCTCGGTGTAAACAACGGAGTCGTGCAGAATACACCAGGCGGTGGCGTAGGCGGACTCGGAACACAAGTCGGCTCAGGCCAGGGAGGAACCTCAGTCGGCGCCGGCGGAGCTGGCGCGGGAACAAGCGGGTTGGTGCAGTCGACCCTTGGAAGCGGTCCGATCATCGCCAGTTTTGATCCGGTGATTACCGGTACATTATCAATCGACCATAACACTATTCTTCCAACCAGCAGTTTTAGCCCGTCCTCTCCACTGAACACCGTCACTGGGAATTTCTCGTATCAACAGGGT
>JBAWBE010000201.1:0-22213 GCA_049589635.1 Terriglobales bacterium | reverse complement strand
AATTTGGGCCGGGTGCCTTAGGACCCGGCCCGCCTGTTCACGGTATAAGCTCAAAAACCATGCCGCAACCCGTGCCGCTCTGGTAGGGACAGGAAAGGTCGCCACCAGAAACTGCTGTGCCGTATTGATTCCCTTTGCGATCCTCGACGAGTTTTCCGGGCCAGCTACCGCCTGCTTGTCCCTGGAAGTTGTACAAGACCGATTCCTTGCCTTCGGAATTCACCTTGAACGCCACACCGCAGCCGCCCTGACTACAGCCGTTGCCGCCAAAGGCGGTTGTTCCGTAGATGGCTCCATGGGTACCTAACGACAACGGGCCGGCGTAGTCTCCATTGACGTAGTGAAAAGCGAAGAGTTTGGAAAAGACTCCCGCGGCGTCGACTTTAAAAACGGTTCCACATCCCAAGGTGGAATCAGGAGGGTTACATGCTCCCTTCTCATCGCCGTCTTGGGATGCAGTGCCGTAAAGATTCCCCGCGTTATCCATGATCGGGGGCGCGAAAGGCAAACCTCCATCAGATTTTCCTTTGAAGCTATACAGCACAGCCTCGTTGCCAGTCGTGTCCACTTTGAACACAGTTCCAGCGCCGTAAGTGCCACCCCCTGCGGTGGTGCCATAAAGATTTCCCGCGCTATCCCTGATTATTCCTTCGGGAAGATTTCCATCGGGAGATTGACCAAAAACGTGTAGTACCTCCAGGCTGCCGGAGTTAGTCAGTTCGAAAATTTCTTCAACGCCGGTGTTGGTACCACTCGTCGTGCCGTAGAGGTCCCCCTGGTCGTCCATTATCAGTGAGTAGGGATTAGCTCCGTCCGAACCGCCCGTAAAACTGTAGAGCACGGTGAACTCGCCCGCTGGAGTCAGTTTGAAAATCAGACCACAGCCACCGTCTTGGCAGGCTCTCTTGCCGCCCCAAAAGGCGGTTCCGTAAAGATTTCCGTCGGCATCCTGCGCTCCGATTGCAGGGTCCGCTCCATCGTTAAAATCGAAGGTGTGCAAGACGCTGAAGGTTCCGGCGGCACTTACCTTAAATACGACTCCACAGCCGTCGTATATTTCAGAAGTACATAAGCCACTGTAATTTCCGCCAAAAGCGGTGGATCCATAGAGGTTCCCGCGCGCGTCCCTGACTAGCACCTGGGAGGGCAGCCATCCATCGCTTTCGCCGGTGAAGGCGTAGAGCACTTTTTCTTTGTAGCTGGATGCTTTATCGGGTTGGAGTTGAGCCTGCGTAAGGGTGTTCAAAATGCACACAGCCAGAACGGCTGCCAATAGACGACGTGACTTGCTGATCATCAACTTCTTCACGATAGTCCTCCAAAAGGACACCCCACGTACTTGGTAGTGGCTAGGGGACCGCAAACCAGCGGCGCCGAAATATTTACTTGGGATCGAAGTCGGATGTGGGGTATTCCGTGTCATGCCCCTATTGCAACCAGAACCTAGCTACGTGCGGTCATTGGAGGATTCGCTGATTCAAGAAGTTGCCCGACTGCTCTAACCGGGGGTCGCAGAGACATTCGTGAGCAATTATTGACAGGGGCTACGGCGGAACGAGCAAGAAGAGATTTGCCTAGGTTCAAAGGACCGATGCTTCCTGCAAGGGCAAGCCAAAGAATGCTGGATGGAATTGTGCGAACAGGCGGCAATTGAACAAGACCCGGAAAAGCTGGTGGCGCTTGTTGAAGAGATCAACGATCTGCTCGAGGAAAAAGAGCGGCGATTGGGTGTATTCGCGCCGAAATAAGAAGCAGCGCGGAGAAGGGCGATCTACGGTAGAAAGGCTGGCATCTTAGGATTTGGCCCGATAGCAGGAAAAGATGTCCCACGGTTACGATACCAGGTCTGAGGAGTACGAATGTGAGGCCGCTCGGGCGCAAGCTGGCTCGTGCGGCGTCCCTTCTCTTCAGGGTCTTACCATCCTTCGGTAGGTCCGGGGAAGGACTTCAGCCGGAACGATGGTAGTGAAAGAGCCGCATGGTTAACCCCAGGCGGCTTTTTCTCTGCCTTGAATCATGCCAAATTGAGGGAGACGCAACTCGGCGTGCACGATGCTGGGTCGGCCCTTTTTTATTCTGACTCGGTTTGAAGCTTCAAAGCGGGGGGATCGTACTTCTTCTTGCTCGCTTGCGGAGTGGATTCATCCGACCGACGCTCTTTCAACAGGGGATACACACGTAAGTTTCCCCGAAGGCGCTGCGTGTGTTCTTTAAGGGCAGCCCGCAGTTCCTCGGCTATCATATGAAATTCCTCAGCATCGGCTGGCAGGGTAATGAGCCGCTCGCAAAGCAGACGAATGTGGTCTTCTAGCCGACGTTCCACGCATGAAACTGTACCGGGGTGTTGGCAATCGAACAATACGGGAAAACCCTTATTCGCAGGGCACCGCCGAACATGCCCAAACGTGCCTGAATCGAGCCTAAAGGCATATTAATCAATGAAAGCTATTGACGGCGTTTAACGAAAAGCAAGGGTGTTCTTGCGAGGTTCTGCGACAGGATACGTACCCTCGTTGTAACTACTCGCCCGGTATGTGGGACGGCTCGTTCTTGGATACTCCGGCAACCCGAAACAAAAAAGTAGTTGGCAAAAAGTCGCGATTAAACTCATCGAAAGGGTTTTGAACGCGAACCGCGAACTGCTAACTTTAAGCGAGGAATTTGAAATGGGCAGACAGGTAGCCGTCGTGCTTTACGGGGTGGTGATGGCAGCCGCCATAGTCGGTGTAGATTTCGTGTTTTTCAGAAACCGATTCTGGGAACGGCTGACAGTGAATATTGGCATTGTTCTTGTCTTCGCAGCTTTCTACTTGAGATTCTTCAGGCGTCCATGAACAAGGCGCGATAGTGGTTAACGGAAACTGCCAATGACGCCCTCTTCGCTTGTCCAATTTGTAAATTACACTCACTGGAGAGGCAGGAAAACTAAGCTCTTAGCTTGTCCGAGCCTTGCTCGTTGCGAGGACAGCGGATGCGCCGTTTGCGTTTGCGATGTAACCTCGGGCTCGACATGATTCGACGAGTTTAGTGATGCGAGGCTGCGCCGACTCGGATCGTCGACGGACCTCGATTTCCAACAACGCGAGTTGCGCCTTCGCAGCCGCTTCGAAGTATCCTTATCTTGTAGGCATCGGCAATTCGCAGCTGAAGGCTGGCTAGATCGGTACGAGGCTGAGCTGCGGAACTCTTTCCACGCGCTTCATCGATCTGCGCCCCGTTCAAAATCGCTGCCGAACCTCCTCCCGAGTGATGATTTCTCCGGGACGTTCGGCCAGCATCTCGAGGAGCCGGAAGGGCAGATCCTGAACCTTGACGCGAACGCCGTCTCGCGAGAGCGATTCCTCGGCACTATTGAGCTCGAACGGGCCAAAGCGGTAACGAATCCCGTGTGGCGCTCGCTCCGGCACGCTCATATTCCCTCAAGTTGCAAGATGGTAGCGCAGGCCCGACGCTTGGTCTTAGTTAAAGAAGGTCGCTAAGTGATTGAGCTGTAAACCAATTCTGGTTAACAGAGACTTAAAGATCAGTTTCATTGACCCCGTCGTCGATTTGCCTCAGATTGACGTTCGCCGGCCGGCAGCTCGCATGGGCTCGAGCAGCTGGATTGAAAACGACCAGAAGCCTGGGAATGTTCTGAGGAGGATTTTATAACCAACAACGACTCTCACCTGGCCAAAACATCAAGGTTGCATCTGGCGGTCTGTACGGCCGGTCTCCGTGTGGCGCTCATTGGCTCTTAACGGTGGCTCTTAACAGTGACAAACCCGGAGAGCGATAAGCCAGTGGCAACTCTTGCGGCGCAATCGAAAGTGAATCAACACGATCGGAGAGCAACGAGGAGGGAGTTTCAGCATGTTCAGAATTCTATTCGCTGTACTGATAGGCGCCGCCATGGTGTGTTCCGCTGCCGGAGTTTCCCAGCCAGACCAAACGGAACCTGGTTCGAGAGTTCGCACCTACTACGTAGCTGCCGACGAGGTCGAATGGGACTATGCCCCCGGAGGCGTTAACAAAATGATGGGTATGAAGTTCGATGGCTACTCGAAAGTCTTTGTCGAGCGCGGCCCGCATCGCATTGGGAGTATCTATCGCAAGGCGCTGTATCGCGAATATACCGACGAAACTTTTGCCCACCTTAAACCACGGCCAGCAGAGTGGGAGTCCTCCGGAATTCTCGGTCCGATTCTGCGGGCCGAGGTCGGCGATACGATTCGCGTGGTGTTCAAGAACAATGCTACGAAGCCCTACAGCATGCATCCTCATGGCGTCTTCTATAAGAAAGACTCGGAGGGCGCAGGCTACGAGGACGGAACGTCCGGTTCGGACAAAGCCGATGACGCTGTACCGCCCGGCAAAACGCACGTTTACACCTGGGAAGTACCGGAACGGGCCGGGCCGGGACCGAATGATCCAAGCTCGATCGTGTGGCTCTACCACTCGCATACCTATGAAATGAGAGACGTCCACAGCGGACTGGTGGGCGCAATCATTATCTCGCGTCGCGGTGCGTCCGATGCGGCCGGAAAACCTAGAGATGTCGACCGAGAGTTGGTGTGCTTATTCATGCTGTTCGATGAAAACCAGAGCTGGTATCTGGACTACAACATTCAGACCTACACCAGCGACCCTAAAGGTGTGAATAAGGGTGAGTTCATTCCAGTCGACGCCGACGGGAATCTTGCTCCCGCCGGAACTGGCTTTTCGGTCGCCAATGGAAAGTTTGCGATTAACGGATACATCTATGGAACTGGACCCGTCATGACGATGAAAAAGGGTGAGCGCGTTCGCTGGTATCTCGTCGGTCTCGGTGAGGGGTTTAGTTTCCACACCCCGCATTGGCACGGAAATGTCGTGCTGCAGGATGGCAAACGTACCGATGTGGTTTCCCTTATGCAAGCACAGATGGTCACAGTGGACATGGTCCCCGATGATCCAGGCACTTGGATGTTCCACTGCCATCTTGATGACCACATGGAAGCCGGGATGATGGCGTTCTACAAGGTCGAGCCGTAGCTTACACGTCTCGAAACAAAAAATTCCGGAGATCCTTCAAATCCGGAAAACAGCAGACTTCCCAAGATGACGCTCCATCTGCAGAGCGGAAGAGTTGTCACTATCGCGTCGCACGATCGTAAAGTTTGATCCTTGGCGATACATTGCCGTTACACCCGCTGATGCTGCACGGTCCGCAATGTCTCTTCAGGATCGAGTAAGGCACACCCACGGGCAGCAGGAAGGCCGATCATCGCCTGAATGATCCATGCTCCTGCCGTATTTTCGAGCCCGAATCCCTGGAGTATGATGAGCGGAAAATGAAGAACACCGCCGTCCTGCTCCTAAGTACTCCTATGCCGCTCGCTCGCAAAGGCGTAGTGGCGGAGATCTCCCAATTCCTGATCGGCCACAACGGGAGTGTCTTGCACAGCGACGATCATCTGGACAATGGACGCGACTTGTTTCTATCAAGGCTGGAATGGGACCTCGACGGGTTCGATATTCCAATCTCCGATTTTGAACACTACTTCCAGCCCGTGGCCGAACGTTTCCAGATCCACTACAACTTGGCATTGACAAATTACCGCCCCAAGATAGCCATCCTGGTTTCCGCCCATGACCACTGCCTTGCTGACCTGCTATACCGGCACAGAACCGGCGATCTGGCGTGTGACATCGTCATGATTATGAGCAATCACCCGACCACCAAGCCATTAGCCGACTTTCATCGCGTCCCCTTCCATCTGCTGACCAACCCCACAGACAAACGCGAGTCCGAGCGGGAAATGCTTGAGCTACTCGGGCAGAACGTCGACCTGATCGTGCTCGCGCGCTACATGCAAATCCTCGGTCCGGATTTCGTCGCTCAGTACCTGTTGCGTATGATCAATATCCACCATTCTTTTCTTCCCGCTTTCATCGGGGCGAAACCCTATCATCAGGCATTCGAGCGCGGCGTGAAGCTGATCGGCGCCACCAGCCATTACGTCACCGCCACCCTGGACGAAGGACCAATCATCGAGCAAGACGTGGTGCGCGTTTCCCATCGCGACACGGTCGAGGAGATGGTGGGCAAAGGTCGGGACTTGGAGAGGATTGTGCTCTCGCGAGCCGTGCGCTGGCATCTGGAAAACCGCATCCTGGTCTACCAGAACAAGACAGTTGTTTTCGCTTAGAAACTGAACGAATTGGTAATTGACGAAATATTGCCATTTCACCAACTGCCGGCCGAACCTCAGTTAGTGAAATCGCCCGCTTTCGCCAGCTGTCAGTTTCAATAAGGCTCCGATCATCCTTTCTCAGAAGGAGCGCTTATGATCTGGTTAGAGCGATCCGGGCCTTGCAGATTGGAGCAACCATCCCAAAACAACGGCCACAGCGCAATATCTGGAGCAAGCAAAAAGGCGCAGCTCTGAGCCACGCCTTTTACCTCATACGCGTCAATTGCCCGCTACCGCGGCGGCAAGCCCTCATTCAAGCTGAATACCAGCCCAGGATAGAAGTCTGTCGTACCTGCGGCGTTCCCCCAAAATATACCGTCCGAAGCCTGAAGCAGCGACGTGGGATTGGCGAAATTTCCAGTGAATGGCAGTGTCTCTAACAATGAGCCATCTTCAGCCGAAAGCTCCATAATGCCCGACGTGCCTGCGGTCATGTCACTGTAGGTTGACCAAAGGTTGCCGTTCGACGCCGCGATTGGCGCGGACAACCGGTAGCCATACGCTAACTCGGGAAAGACCTGCAAATTGCTGCCGTCCAGTCCAACCTCAAAGAGTGCGTTCTTATCGCTATCCTCGACATTCTCCAAGGTTCCGTAAAGATCGCCGTTCGCACCTTGTACAACCCCAAAGGGAAAATCCAGACCCGGCAAGTTGGCAACCAGGGTGAACACGCCCGCGGTGTCGACCTTAAAAATCGGCTGTTGGTCGAAAATTCCGAAGGCCCCGTAGAAATTTCCGTCCGACGCCAAAGTGAGTCCGAGCGGACCGGCGAATCCGTTGCTGCCATCGAGCACAGTGAGTACCTGGAATGCTCCGGTGGACGCGAGGATGCTGAAGAACACGCCGCAGCCTTTAACAGAGCTGCAGTCATAATCATTGGAACCACCCTGGAATGTGACGCCATAAACATTACCGTCGGGCCCGTTGGCGAGTCCCATCGGCAGTGCGCCATCGGGGCAACTGGACGATTGGCAGAAGGCGTGGAGCACGGTAAATCCGCTGCCGTCCTTGGCGATGCGAAATACGACGCCAGCAAATTGTCCCCCGCCCGATGACGTCGTACCGTAAAGATTTCCGTCCGCACCTTCGATCAAAACATTGGGACGGCTTCCATCAGGACTGATATTGCCGCCCGTGAACGTATGCAGCAAGGTTAGCTTCTTGGCGGGCGTAAGCGAAAAAATCGTGCCTCCCTGCAGCGTCTTGCCCACTCCATCCACGCTCGTCGTGGTTACGCCGTAGAAGTTGCCGTCGGAGGCCTGGATCAAGGCCGCCGGTCCCGCGCCGTCTTTGCAAGTCCTGGAACCGCATCTGAACTGGTGTTCTACCTTGGGCTTCGGGCTCTTGGCACAGAGCGCCGCTGCGACGAAAAGCACGGGGAATAACAGAGCGGAGAAGTGTCTCAACTTTCCCATGGTTGCTCTCCTTTTTCCTGGGGATCGAGCCGGAAACGCAGACGCGCTGAGGTTTATACCATTATCCGCGCTCACCGGCAACAGAGAAGATGTAAAATCGGCGCTAATTTTCCAGACACTTGTTACGCGCTGCAGGGTGCTGATTTGAAGGGGAGAACGTAGCTCGAGAGGCAAGCGACAGGTTCTAGACGATAACTGTTGCAAAATCCCCATTTCACTGACTACCGACCGCTCCATTGGTTGAGAGCGTAAGCGCCTGTCTGCAACAACTACCTTGAAAATCCGATCTATACTTGTGCGGTTCGCGCAAAACGGTTGGAGAGACGGTCCCTGATGAGAACGCAATCCGTATTTGATTTGGTCAGTCATCTGGGTTGTGCGGTTCTCGGGGCGACTTTTGTCTATCGGGGTCTTAAGTTCTCTCGCCAAGGCTTGTGGGTGCGCTATGCAAGCGTTGGTCTCGGTGCTTTCCTGGTTGTCATCTCGTCGCTGCTGGCCATCGGCCTTGTCCACTAGCCTCCATAGCTGCCGAACTTGGGAATTTCGCAACTTTCGGGGTTCTGAGTGTAATCGCCTTGATTCGCCAACTAAGAAGTCACGAAAATCCGGGACATAGGCGGTTTCCGGAGGACCTTCAGTCAATTTCATGATTAGACTTGAGACATTGGCGAACCATTGAATCGACGGTTTGAAGCATTTTGCTTGGGAATCGCATGAACATGTCTGCTAGCTCCAACGGGGAACGCTTCCTGAACGGCGCGAACAAGTATGCGGCCTACCTTGAGACGCCCGAAGGCCGGTTGCGCTCTGACTTAACCCTCGCCAACCTGCGAGATTTTCTTCCCTTGCAAGCCAACGAGTCGTTGCGAGCATTGGATCTTGGGTGTGGCACGGGAGTGACGGCGGTTCGCCTGGCGAAACTTGGCATTCACGTCACGGTTCTGGATTGTTCTCCTGCGATGCTGGATCTCACGCAGCGTGCCGCCCTTGCGGCAGCGGCTTCGGAGAAGATCGTGCTGAAACACGGGGACGCCGCACAACTGGCCGCCTTATTTCCCGCTCGATCGTTCGATGTAATTCTCTGCCACAACATCCTGGAATATCTCGACGATCCGGAAGTTGTGTTGCGCGACGCGGCTCGCGCCTTGCGAGATTCATCAGCGATACTGTCGATCCTCGTGCGCAACCAGGCAGGCGAAGTATTAAAGGCCGCTATCCGAGAAGGCGATTTGAGCGCGGCGGAAAATAGTCTTACGGCCGAGTGGGGAATAGAGTCTCTTTACGGAGGGAAGGTGCGACTCTTCAGTTCAGATGGCGTGCAACGCATGCTGAAGGCAGCGTCGCTGGCAATAATTGCGGAGCGGGGTGTACGGGTCGTTGCCGATTATTTGTCACCCGCAATATCTCGCAGCGCCGACTATTTGCGGATTTTGGAACTCGAACGGAAGCTGGGTATCCGGCCAGAGTTTGCTGCGGTTGCGCGCTATGCACACTATCTGGCTCGTCCAGATCCGGTAATGGAAGATTGCAAGTGAACAACGTCAGAGCGGAATCTTCATCCCCCACGACCAGCGCGAAGGCGCCTGACGCTGGTATCGCGCTTGGGCTCGGGCTCACCAACGAGTGCAACCTCTCCTGTGCCTTTTGCTACCGAGATCCGACCCGCACGGATCGCCTCTCTCCGGACCAGGTGAAGTTGGTCATGGAGCGACTGCCGATTCGCTCGGTGAATCTGGGTACTGGCGAGAACGGCATGCATCCGGACTTTAAGGCGATTCTCTCGTACCTGCGCACAAAACCCATAAAGCTCACGATCACTTCCAATGGCCATAGCGTTGCTGTATTGGAAGACGATGAATTGTGTGCCTTTCACGACATCGAGTTTTCTCTCGATTACCCGACCCGGGCAGAACAGGATGCGCAGCGCGGGGACGGCAATTGGGAGTTGATCCACCAGCAAGCAGAACGTTGCGTGGGGCTGGGCGTGCCTGTGACCATCATCGCCGTCATGATGAAAGCGAACTATTTGCGCCTCGCGGAAGTCGCGCAAGTAGCCAAGAAATTTAACGCCCCCCTGCGCGTGAACGTGTACCAGGCCGTGCGATCCGATATTTATGCGTTGTCTTATGAAGAGTACTGGGAAGGGTTCCTGCGGCTCCTTGCGGAAACGGATGTAATTGCCATTGGCGAGCCGCTGGTTCGAGCGATGGCGGGCCTCCCGCCGCTCGGAGAAGGATGCGGCGTGAGCACCGTGAGGGTTACACCGCGCGCCACCACCCAGCCCTGTGTCTATTGGCCGGGATCTGGGGAGCCGATATCGGATTTAATCTCCATGGGACTCGAAATCCTGGACTCCGAGCCCTTTGATCAATGCCGCACGCTTCCTGAAGCATGCCAGCCTTGCGAGTTCCGCGACTCGTGCCACGGTGGATGTGCGGGACGACGACGCTTGCAGGGGGCACTGTTGCAGCCGGACTATTACTGTCCGATCATTCGCGGGGAGCGGCCAAGGCTTCAGATCCGCATGGCTACTACCCGCGATCTGCCTAAATTCGGCAGTTCCTGCACTACTGTCGTAGTCGCGCGCTAGAGGCTCGCCATTTTATTTCGCGTCCATCCAGGTTTCAGATCCAGTCAGTTTGACCGCCACGTCAGAAATAAAAATGTGCAGGGGCTTGCCATCGGCCGTGCCGCGGTGCTCGGTGGAGAACAGAATTGGACCCGCCTTCTTGTAGCCTGCCCATGTTGCGAGGACGCGGCTCGGCGGCTTAGCCCCGCCGCGGACATAGACAAAGTACACGACGCGGTTGTCTTTGCCGACGTAGAGATCCCAGGTGTCGCCGGGCGTGTAGCCACCATCCGCGGGATACTTCACCGGAATCAGCTCGGCTGTGCCGGGTCCCTCCGGCAAATTAAACTTGCCCTGGTCGATCGCGCTCGCGTTCTTGTCCCAATAGGCATGAAAAGGAAAGAAGGTCCAATAGTTGTCGTTGACGAAACTGGGATCGATCTGATTCTTCACATCGTCGGACTGGGTGCTGGGGTCGGTGCGTACGTAGGAAACCTTCACCGGTTTGCCGTCTTTATCGGTCCCTTCAAAAGTCACCTTGTTGGTCTTAGGCTCCCACTCCCACTTGTGCGCAGCTTTGAAGAGTCCGGTGATTTCTCCGTTCCAGGTATATCGGACAGCCTCGACCTTGTCCCACGAATCGACTCCGAAGGTCTTGGCGACTTGGTCAAGAATTGGCGAGCGATTCTGTGCCCAGGAGGTTGTTGCGAGGGCCATCACCCCGAAAGCCAGAAGACGGATCATGGTTGCACGGCTGGATTTTGTCATGGAGAAACTCCTCTGTGAATTGAGCGCGGTGTTGTCTCGGATGCGGGCAAAAGCTTCGGGATCACAAGGGCACCCCACACGACCCTCACCCACTTATCGATTTATCCTCTTGCTCGGTTGGCCGCAAATTATACCGCACACGACGGGTGATTTTGCTTTCATCTACCGACGCGGCCGCAGGTATCTTGTCACACACGTTCACTGACCGCACCCCAAGATGGATCTAGTCCGTTGAATATGGCAGCACAGGTTGTGTGCGTCGGCGCCATACGATAATTGCGGCCGCTACTGCTACGCATCCGTATTCCAACAACATAATCCAGCCAGGAACCTGCCACGGCCGCCCAAGCGCTCGCAAATGCCAAACGTAGTAGGTAGGAATAATGGTCACCGTCCAGATGATGATCGGCACCGTCGAGGCCGAGCGCATGAACGGCAGCAGCCAGAGCAGGTACCACGGATAAACGACTGGAGCACATAAAAGAGATGCTGCCATCGGCCACGCGAACACATCCGAAGACGATGACTCCGACTTTCTTCTCATCCAGATTGCAGTTAGAAACCCGGCGATCACGGCCAGCAAAACCACGAGCTGAAGAGGCGCGGCGCGCTCGAGAGTTGCGAACACCGGATCATTAAAGCGGAAACTCCGAACGTAAGTGCCAAGTGAGCCGAGCGGAATCCGCCCGTGGTTCAGGAATGGAACATAAAGGAGTCCAGTCAGAACAACCGACAGCGCCGCGTCGCGTGTCCGCACACGCTTCCAATAGAGGGGCAGCAGTACAATCGGAAGCAATTTCACGGCGACAGCCAGACCAAATGCCAGAGCGGCAATCGTCCGCCAGCGCCGTCCCAGCGCGGCAAAAGATACCAACAGCAGTAGCACGCCGACGATATCGATGTGGCCACTGCCTGCCACTTCCGTTGCCAAGAGTGGGTTCCAGGCATAAGCGAGGACCCAGTGCAGTCCTTGCCGGCTACTACGCAAAACGTCGAGCAAAACGAGTATGATCGCAAAATCGCAAAGTACAAACGCTACCTTCAGCGTGAAGACAGACTCATGAATCGCGGTCACGGCACGAAAGAAAAGCTCGGCACCCGCTGGATATGGACTCGGTAGATCCGGGTTGTTCAGCGTGCGGGTCTCGGGTGTGTGCAACGCCGCGAGCGCGGGATCGCTCGGAACGACTAGGTAAGGGTTGTAACCGAGCCGCTGCACGCGACCGTCCCAAACATATCGATGAAGGTCATCGTCGGGACCCGGCGGTGTGAGCAGAAATGGAAGATGCCACAGAGCAGCCAGCGCGAGGCTAATGGCAATGACGCGAGGCGCGAATTTTTGCTCTGAGAAGAGCTCTCTAGTGGCTAGAAGGTATGCGATGCCGGCGATCGCCAGAGGAATTAGATAGGACGGTCCACCCATATTGCTGCTGAACTTGCGTGAGCAGATCGTCAGCGCCGCAAGTATGACGAAGCCGAGACCATACAGCCTCCGGGATGGCGTGAGATTCACAGGTTTTCCATGGCGGTCGGCAACTGCACCTCTGCCTGCTTCCGCCGTTTCAACCACGCTGCCGTTCGTGGCGCCCTGGCTGGAGCACGCCGCAGTTCGGACGCAAGCCGAGTCAGGTCGACCTCCACGTCGATGTCGTAGAAGGGCTCGGTGAAGCCAACGGAGAGTCCCAAACCTCGAGAGCGGGCCAGCAGAGCCTCAAGCGCGCTATTGGTGCCCATGCCGTCGCTCTTAAAGAGCGTGGGATAGGCGGCCTTTGCACCGACGAGATAATAGCCGCCATCATGGGTCGGTCCAACAACCACGTCGTGCCCGGTGAGCGTCTCGAACGCGCTCTCAAGAACCGAGGTTGGCAGATGCGGGCTGTCACTGTTGAAGGCAACGACGCGTTGCCGACCAAGCACGGTAAAGTGAGCAAACACCGACGTCAGGCCCGACGCAAGGCCGTCCCCGCTCTGCGCCACCACGCCCACGAGCCCCGACGCCAACCGCGTCAGTTCTTCGACATCAGAAGCTGGGCACATAATGGCAACTTCTGCCGTACCCACCGAACGTGCCAACGCCAACGTGTCGCCCAAAAAACAGCGATATAGCTCGGTGACTTCTTCAACTGGAATGTTCCGAGCCAAACGCGTCTTGACCATGCCGGGCTTGGGCGCTTTTGCCATCACAACCAGGGTGCAGTCGCTCTTCGGCGCAGGTGCCGAATTTTCGGTGAAGGATTTCATAGAGGATTGCTGTGCCACACCTGTCACAATTTAAGATTGTCGCAACTAGAACTCACGCGGACCGAGGGATCCCGGCACCGCGGTTCCGAAAGTAGTAACGCGCGATCAGCGAGAGGATGAACCACGCCGCTCCGACTGTCCCCCTCAGCGTGCCGCTAATCTTCGATTGTCCGATGCGCGGATAATAGCTCACCGGCACCTCAACCACTCGAAATCCCGCGAGTCTTCCTTTTAGAATCATTTCGACTGCCCACCCATAAGTGTTCTCCCGGAGGTCAAGCTGGCGAAGAACATCCGCTCGCCCGGCACGAAACGGTCCGAGATCGGTTATTTTTAGGCCATACAAAACCCTGATCAAGAAAGCTGCCAACCGATTACCAAACGCAGCGTGCCACGGCAACGCCCCAGGAATGCTCCGCTTTCCCAGCCGCGAGCCGAGCGTAATATCGGCAACACCATCGATGATCGGATTCAAGAGAAGAGGCAGTTCAGCCGGTCGATCGCTGTAATCGCCGTCGAGGAACACGACGACGTCGGGACGATTCGCGCTGGCGAGTCCGGTCAGGCAGGCTCGACCATATCCACTACGAGGTTCGTGAAGAACGTGGGCTCCCATACTTGAAGCGATCTCGGGGGTTCCGTCGGTTGAATTGCTATCTACAACCAGGACCTCGGTGACAATATCGACTGGGAGGTCCGCTAAGACGCGTCTGATGGACTGCGCTTCATTGTGCGTAGGAATAACAACTGAGACGCGCACTTGATCCTTATTCAATTAGGCACGCTCAGGTCACCACCACGGAGAGGACGGCCAGCGCCGAGCCAGCAAGGCGTCGACGCCCCACGCTCGACCAGCCCGCCCCACCGCGATCGCAAGCGCTGCCATCACTGAAACGAGCAGTTCCCAAATCCACGAGGTGCCCCACTCAGACACCCAAAGGCTGCCCAGGTATAAAAACGCTATAAAGGCGGCCGGGCGAGTCAGCAGACCGATCACGAGCAGAATCCCGAGAGAGATCTCGGTGATTGCCTGCAAAGGAGCCGCCATCGCGGCGTGACTCGCCGCTAAACCCATGACTGCCTTCCACGCGGCAGGTGAGTGACTCGACTTTATGTAGTAGTTGATTAGGCTGGCGTAACCGGCAGGAGTGTAGAGGCCCTTTCCGAGATTTTCGAAGAAGACCCACACTAGCATTGCGCCGATCGTGACACGCACTATCGCCAAGCCATTTGCTGGGGCCCGTTGGTTCTCCGCATTTTGCGTTGGGCTTGCGTTTATCATCGTCGTCAACCTCACACAAATGATGCCGTCCCAGTCTGCTACGGGAAAAGAGGGATTCGATATCTTAAGCAATTCTTCGTTTTCTTGCTAGCGAGGACCACGAAGTTGACCCGATCTTCGACAATTTCTCAGTTAGTGAAAAATCCTTGATCTAAACAATTGACTCCGGTCGCGTCCAACACCATGCTCAAACAGTCTCGCAACGCCCGCAATCTATCGATATCTCCGCTCATCGGGATATAGCTTGCGAATGATGCTTTGGGCCAGGTATTCTGTGGGCGAATAATCGTCCGTCAGCAGCCTCCCCCCTGTCGGCACATCATGACAGCGCGACGACTCGAGCGGGCGTAGGGCGTCCTCCGGTAACGAACTCGCATTCGTCGCGACCACTATGAGGTTCTGCGGTTCTCTCGGATAATCGGGCGAGGTCGAAAAGGTCGCAACCGTGGGAAAGACGTCCCGCATCGTCCGGTACAGCGCCTGGTACACGACTCCAAGGTCGCCGGATCGCGCGGAGCCGATGTTGAAAACCGCCACTCCATCCGGCTTCAGCGCCCGGCTCACCGCGGCAAACGCCTCGCGCGTTGCCAGATGTGGAGGGATGGCACCGCCGTTCGAATACGCATCCGTATAAACCAGATCGAATTGCCGCCGGTTCCGGTTGAGAAAAACCCGCCCATCTTCGGCGATATTGGTGATGTCGATATCGGGCTTCTTCAAAAAAAATTTCCGCGCAACCTTGGTCACGTCCGGATCGATCTCAACCACTGTTACGTCCGACTGCGGCGCAAAGCCCTTGATAATCTCGGGCACGGTATATCCTCCGCCGCCAACCATCAAAGCCGATTGCGGCACCGGCTTCAGGCTCTGGATGAGATTCGTCGAAAGTTCGACGTACGGGAAGAGAACCTTGTCGGTCTGCATGTCGCGCCCGCTGTTGATTGCGCCATCGAGCAGCAACAATCTCTGGGTTCCATTAATCTCATTTACGCGAATGCTGTAATATTGGCTGTTTTTTTCGTACACATGGCTGACCCCATAGTTCGACCACTCGCCGGAGGAGGTAACAGCCTGTATTGCCGTCGCCGACAGCAGCGCCCCCGCCGCCACAGCCCAGTAGGGCCGGATCGTCCCGGCAGACCACGCGGACAGCCCCAACAGCACAACCACCATACCCAAGAGGATCGACGAGACTGGAAAATGCGGGATCAGGCAGAAGCCGCCGACGAATGTCCCGGCAATGCTGCCAATGGTCGACGCGGCATAGATGGTTCCCGACGTACGTCCGAGCCTCTCTGGGTCATCGGCGGCAATCTTGATGAGATACGGCGAAACCATTCCCAGGAGCGCGCTCGGCGGAGCGAATAACAAAATGGCCGCCATCAGGGATCCCCACTCCAGACCCAGGTTGCCGAAGTCCTGGAGCAGAGGTTTTTCAAAATGTACGAGGGCGCAGGCGCAGGCCCCGGCCAGCAAAATGATGGGCAGGAGTTTTTGATTTCGGTCCGCCAGAATGCCACCTGAATAGTAGCCCAGGGAAAGTGCCCCCAGAATGGTTCCGATCATGTTTACCCACACCGAAAACGAGGTTCCCATGTACGGAGCCATGATCCGCGTTCCCAGAATTTCCAGCAGCAACACCACGCTGCCGGAAAAAAATGCCACCCCATGAACGGAATAGTGCGTGAGCGATGACCCGGCGATCTTCTTTTTCTGTGTAAGCGCCGGCTTCGACTGCCCTCTGTCAATGGAGGCCTTGGTCATGTGCCTTCCTTGATGTGCGAAGAGTGGCCCGATGCAGCGTTCGCGTCCGGGGCGGTCTTTCAGACATCTCTAGCCCAGAGCGTTTTGGGAGCTTCGTCTTTCGAGGGGAGCTTCACCCCGATACGGCGGAGCGGTCTGCGAACAAAGCCCACATAGCTTACCACGCTCCTGGTCGGCTTCGACCTCCCGCGAAGGCCGCACCGAAGAACACTTCATGAACGACACCCAAACCATCACAAAGATAAAATTCGGACAAAAGTCGTAAGTTTACCCGAACTCGTAGCGAGTATGCCCCGGCGGCGGTTTGGTATCAGCCTGCTCCGGTCACTTGGCGCAATATCGCCATTTCACCAACTCCCGCAATGCAAATCCAGCGATATTCACGTGGTTACACATTGCCGCAAGCAAGGGTAATTTTGAAGGTTTCTCTGGACCCTCCGTAATAAGGAAGCTCTATGCGGCCTCCCGCTCCGGGAAGCGAAGAGCCGACTGTAGGTCGGGATTCTCCACCGTCGGCTTTACATTGATGTGGAATAACGCTCGGTCTCGTGCGAGTCTTGGGCCAATCACGCCCGTCAACCTCTCAACGGTGGTGTTCAAGTCTTTGGCGTGCATCTGCTGCAATTCAACTGTAATTGTGATGTCGAACAAACCAACCTCCCATCCTTGAAACTGCTGTAACCGGTGCGCGAGCAAACTACCACCAAGCATCCGGGCAAGGCTCACGAGCGAGCGGCTTTTGCACGCAGGGCATTCATCACCTCGACCGCTGGCGATGACCTCGCAATCCAGGCAGAAAACTGCATTCCAGAGAGGGAGAATTCCTGCGTCCAGATGCTTCCTTGTTTCGGCAAACATAAAGACCAACCTCTGTCGTTGAGATGTGGGTAGCTACATCTAACAACAATACAGCGTCATTCTCAACGTGTAAGCTGTGAACATTTTTAGGACCCGGGCCAATTCTGGTCCCCAGGTACAAGTCACCCCAGAATTGTCGGCGTAAATCGCGATTTCACCAACTAATCCAGAGACCCCAGCAATTCTCAGTTAGTGCAAACCGCCTGATTTCGACAATTGAACAACGCAGAGTTCTGTTCGATAATGCCTTTCGTGCTCCCAAGCGGACAATGAGGGTGCGGTACTTGAATCTGCATCGAGGATTGAGCGAACTGCTGTATCGTCATAATCCGATTGGTTTAGCGGCTACCGGCGCTGCCAGGGACGAGTACGAATCGGAAGTGAGTACCGTCATTCCGCCGGGCGCCCCGCCACGCATGCGCAAGAGGCGGTGAATAGATCGCTACTCGCTCTGAAAAAAACCCTGCCACCCCATGAAGGATGGCAGGGTTACTTCAATCACAGCGATCGGTTATTGCGCGTAGAAGAAATCGGCGAAGGCCTGCGCGTCCGGCGTTCCCACGCCAGTCACGTTATCCCAGCCCGGAGCCGTTTTCAGGCCGGGATCCGTACCGAATGAGATGACAGCCGCCGTTGCTGTACCAGGGTAGACGTCCCATATAGCGCTGACAAACCGGTGCTCTGTCGGGGTTGCATCAGCCAACTGCGCCGCAGAGTATTGAGTGGTGCCGTTCGAGTCCTGAATCGACCCGGTCACGTTCGTCTTCGACGTCACGGGCACGATATCGGAGATGGCTCCCGCCGGTAGCGAATAGAGATAGGGCGCCGCCTGACCTAGCTCCGTTCCGCCTCCAGCCAGCGCTTCCTGATTAGCAATGGCCCACAATGCGGAGAACATCGGAGTAGCCAGGCTTGTCCCACCCACGACCTGAAACACCTGTTCCGGCGACTGACCGGGGATGCTAATCAGGATCACGGCTCCAGTGAAGGGATCCGCTAGCCAGGAGACATCGGGTAGTTGGCGATACTTGCCCGGCACAGATTTTCCCTGGTACGACGGTTTGGGGAAGCCGCCGGTACAGATCGGTCGCCTGAATTCGATGTGCTTGTTGACGCAGTTGCTCGGACCCCCGCCCGATGCACCGAAGAAGCCTGCTTCTGGCGGATCGTACACTGTCCCATCCTGAGCCAGCAGGCTTCCGTTGTTCCCCCAACCGGCCTGCCAAGCGATCGAGTTGTCGAAATTCAACGCTAAAGTGACGCCCCCCACGGCTGTGGACCAGGGAGAGTCCGCCGGAGCGCTGACAGTGGGGATGAAAACGCCATCAGTGAGGTCATAGTTGCCGTCGTCTCCCGTCGCGAAGTTGAAGGAAATTCCCGCGGCAGCGCCAATCTCTGCGATCAGGTTCTCCTTGTCCAATTCCGTCGCCGCAGTGAGCGCCTCTGGCGAACCATAGCTGCCCGAGAGAACATTTCCCCATCCATAGTTCGCAACATCGAACTCGGCCTCGTCTACATCCTGGAAAGATGCCGACGGAGGAACCACCAGGTTGATGTTGGCGCCCGGTGCGACAGCATGCGCCCACTCCACGTCGAGGTTGATTTCCACCTGGTCGTAGGCAATGCACTCGCTGTGCGCAGTGTAGGTGATGGCGAAGTTCGATGAAGTCAGCTTGGGTAGCCCGAACGTCGCGGAAAACTTATTGGCATCGCTTCGAATGGAAGCCGAACCGCACCAGTCGATGATGGCAATGGTCTGACCGGTGCCGTCGTATCCCTCGTTGTATAAACCGGTGAGGTTGTAGGCAGTCTGGATCGGCGCTGGAGTGTAACCACAGCCCGGGCTGGTTGCGCTCGGCATATTCAGTTTGTTGCCCGAGTAAGTGCCGATCGGCAACTCACCATCGCCGTTCGTGGAAAATGACTCCGTCTCCGTTCCCGTGAAACATTGCTGCGAAAACAAGGCGGCATCGCTTACAGATGCCGGTTTCGCTCCGGTCTTAGAGCCGCCGAGGTTTGTCGGCCGCGTGACCAAAGTATGCTCGAATTGCGCGCTGTCGAGTCCCGATACCGCTCTCACCAA
This sequence comes from Terriglobales bacterium, assembly GCA_049589635.1. Taxonomy (GTDB): domain Bacteria; phylum Acidobacteriota; class Terriglobia; order Terriglobales; family Acidobacteriaceae; genus Acidiflorens. Next base: position 3,018 of record JBAWBE010000201.1, on the reverse strand, counting down.
TGCGCCTGCCGGCCCGGCTACAGAAGGATCACTAGCATTGGCGCGGATCGTCTTGCCGCCCACCTGATAGTTGTTGAGCTGTACCTGGAAGGCTTTCTCCACATCGCCGACCGTGCCTCGAGCCCGGACGTAGAAGTTGTTGGGACCCGTCTTGACCACCGTAAGATTGTTGGCCGCAAAAAACTGCTGCACTGTCTTCACTTCCTGCGCGGTTGGCGCGAAGCGGGCAGCGATGTCGTTCGGTTTCAGCCAACGATGGTAGCTGGAGGAAGTGCGATCATAGAGCGACTGGGTTAGCGCGTCGAATTGGCTGCGGTTGTGCAACTGCAGCCAAATGCTCACTTCGATAACCTTTGCCGAATCCTCCGCTCCAAGATTCTTCGCGGTCGCCACGTAGCTCGGTGTGTTGTTCGCAATGACGTTGGCGCCTGGCGTACTGGCCGATAGGGGCGCACAACTCATCGCGATCACAACTGCGACGCATGACAACCACTGAAGAACGACATCGGCATTTGCGGGCCTGCTCTTTCTGTTCATTAGTTCCTCCTGGGAGATAACACGAAGTCGCTAGCGAAGCGCTGGGACTGCGGAAATTCGAGCAACAGTAACATGGGGAAGCCAGCGGCGCGTCTTCTCTATAGGGGGTATTTTGACCTACCCGTTCAGGTAGTTCTTTCAGGCCTCCAGCAGACCCTGCTGGATCGCGATCACTACCGCCTGCGTGCGGTCATTGGCGTGCAGCTTACGGAAAATGTGTTTCAGGTGCATCTTCACCGTGTCCTCCGAAACAAACAGAAGGTCAGCGATCTCTTTGTTTCTCTTTCCTTGTGAGACCAGGCCCAGCACCTCGAGCTCGCGCTCACTCAGCTTTTCCGCACTGATATACCGGGTCAGCTTGCCGACCGACTCCTCCGACAGCGAGCGACCGCCTGCGGCGACCTGGCGCACCTGAGCAGCCAGCGTGGCGCCATCAATGCCCTTCAGCAGATATCCGCGGGCGCCGAGATGGATCGCCCTATAGATTGAGGCATCCCCTTGGGTAGAGGTCAATATCAGTATGCGGGCTTCCGGATCGGTCTTCAGAACCGCGCGTAGAACCTCGAATCCACTCTGGTCAGGAAGTCGAAGGTCCAGCAACATCACGTCTGGCCGAAGTTCCATGTACATCTCCAGCGCCTGCCGTCCATTTGCTGCTAAACCGACCACGCTGATTTGATGTCGAGTCAATAGACCGGCGACGCCTTCTCGGACCATCGGGTGATCGTCCGCAATCAGCACACTCACCATCCTCTCTCGCGTATCTTTCGTAGGATCCAACGATTTCCCCCTCATCAGGCGCGTTTGCGCCACCAGCTCCAGGCAATTCTTCGGATCGGGACCCGCAGCATCACCGTTGTGCCCGCCTCCGGAGCGCTCGTGATCGTCAGAGTAGCGCCGATACGCTGCGCGTGGGTCGCCATACCTCGCAGGCCGAAATGCCCGGGACGTCCTTGCTGCCGTACCTCTTCGCTGATCCCTCGGCCATTGTCACGCACCCGCACATCAACGACGTCCTCCAAAAAATGAACGCGGACACTGATCAGTGTCGCATTGGAATGACGGAAAGCGTTGGCAAGCGCCTCGCGGCAGATGCGGTACACCTCATCACGCACCAGAGGATGTATGTGTTTGGCTTCTCCTTCGCTGCTCAATTCAAAGGCGGGGCATTCCGCTACTCTGAACTCGGCCTCCGCGTGGCGCAGGATCTCGATAAGACTGTACTGCGTCATGGCGGTCGAATGAAGATTTGAAACCATGTTGCGGCTGCGGGTGACCATTTCCCGCATTTGTGTTGTGAGCATCTCCACGGAACCCTGCGCATGCTGCGGATTCTCCGTAATCTGAAAACCTATCAACTCCAGCTTTAAGGTTGCTCCGGTCAGGTCCTGGATCACCGTGTCATGGATCTGGGAAGCAATGCGTTCGCGCTCCGCGACGCGCTCCTGAAAGCGCATATTCAACCGCTCCGCGCGAATGCGCGTGCTCCGCCGTGTCACTTCCACCAAAACTCCCGCAATCAGAAGGACCGCGAGCGTTCGAAACCAGCTGGTCTGCCAAAAGAATGGCCGGAGTGTGAAACTCAGCGCGGCAGGATGGGAATCTCCCAAACCCTCGCGATTTACAGCCATCACCTGAAAGTGATAGGTTCCTGGCGGAAGGCCAACATAGGAGACTTCTCGCGATGTTCCTGCTTCGATCCAGTCACGATCCCATCCCTGGAGGTGATACCGGAATCGCGTCTGCTCGGGCGCAACGTCAGTCAATCCGGTATAGCGGAACGTAATCCGATGCCGTCCCGGCGGCACCGTGAGGCTAACGGCCGGTTGTTGGTGCTCATCCACAATTACCTCGTCCATCGATGCTCGCGCGGGGGCCTCCGGAGCGAGCCTCGAATCGACCACCGACAAACCATGCGAGGTCGCAAACCATATTCGCCCGTCCGACGCCCGCGTTGCCGTCACATGGTTCAGGGGAAGAACACTGCGGCTCTTTAAGCCATCCGTTTGGTTAAAGACCGCAGGCTGCATTATCGCGTCATGCCCCGCAAGGTAGTCCTGCCATTCCTGCTTCCCGAATCGTGCAATCATGGTTGTCGTTGCCACCCAAAGATTTCCCTCGTCGTCTGCCACCACATCTAGCACCATGTTCCCGGACAGGCCATTCTCCTGGGTCAGTAGACGAGCCTTGCCATCGTCGGCATGGAAGAGCAGGCCGTGGAATGTAGCAATGGCCAACGCCCCCGGCAGCCACGCAACGTCGAGAACCGCAGATTCCGTCCGAGCTATCTCCAAAAACCGCTTACCATCCCAGCGGTATAGCGCCTTGTTCGTCCCCACCCAAAGAGAGCCTTCCGGATCGAGTTGGAGATTTGATACGTCATCTCCATCCAGACCCTCCTCAGTCCCGATTTTGCGCACACGTCCACCGCTCATCACGAAAAGTCCGCGGTGCAAGACCGTAAACCAGAAGGTGCCATCC
>JBAWBE010000200.1:0-3720 GCA_049589635.1 Terriglobales bacterium | reverse complement strand
TGACCGGCGAAGAGCTCGGTCTTGGTTGCTGAGGCCTTGGCGGATTGAATGAACCGGCTGGCTGTCCGAATGAGTTGTTCGAGTCCGTCTGAGTTTGAAGGTTTGAAGGCAGCGAAAGTTGCATTTGAGGCATGGTCTTGCTCCTAAAAAACGAATCGCGCGGCGAGCCAATCAAGGGCTCGATCCGCGCGCGTGGATTGGGTTTTAGTGGTGAGAAATTGAAGCTAATGAACGGTCGCTCAGTGTCGTGGGATTGTAAGTGCAGACGGGACAGCTGAACGGAAATGAGGTAAAGAAATCGATAAAGATTTCAACACCGCCATGTGGGTTATCTCACGCTCAAATAAACGAATTAGAATAGTTTCATACGAGACGGGAGCCGCAACTCACGATTTCCAATGGCCGGCTCCTTATAGATTCCTTACGAGTTCATCTTTAGTTGCAGCGAGAGGGATCTTGGGTGACTAACAGGGATTGGCAGGGTCTCACCCGTCGTCATCATCTGCTCGGGCAGAACAGGGAATTCTTTGCCGTGTGGTTGCTGAGCCCCAAGGCCCAAGACTGATTGACTTCGGACGTCAGAAAACAGAAAGGCCCCGAGGATGATCTCCCCGGAGCCTGTTCATGTCTGCCTTCCGATCGGTTCAGTTGGATTCGCTCGGTTGTGAGTTCAAAGACTCAACAAGAGTAGAATTTAAACCAGTCATTATACCCCGGAGCTACCTCCAATCGAAGCATTCATATATGCCATCGTCCCTGCCTCCTCCCCGATCAACGGACTGGCACGTTTTGGCTGACAGCGCTCGCTTGTCGCCGCTGAAGCAATAAAGCGCTTCTGTACGAAAGTAACTGAACGCGAACTCGCCGGGCTACCTTGTCCGGCGATCCAGCGCTACGCTTATCGAAGTAGATCTTAAAAAGAGCTTCGGCCAGTAAAACAGCTGAAACCGGCATCCACTCGCAGAGGCGAAGATGCCAGGACTGCGCGAGCTGTTTCTTCTCTTTCCCTTCGAAGTCGTTCTTGGCTAAACGGCAAAAATGCGTGCACATCTAGACTCAGCGTTAATAGTCCTGCCTTGCCTTCTCGTCTGTGCTTTGTCCGGTTGCAGCTCCTATGTCATTAACGGAGCGAGTACGGGAAGGCTTCTTGCGCAGCCAAACAACGTCACCTTCGGCGCCGTGTCTATTGGTCAGACGGCGAGCACAGCAGTCTCTCTCATGAATGGGAGTTCGGCACCGGTAGAGATCACCAAGTTAATCTAACTGGACAATCATTCTCCGTCGTTGGTACGAATAAGCTTCCTACGACGATCGGTGCAGGCGAAATCTATACTTTGAATGTGCAATTCGATCCGGTCGCAGCCGGGATGGCGACCGGGCAGCTGACTATCGTCAGCAATTCTTCGACCGCTGGAACGACAGCGATCAGCTTGAGCGGCACAGGCACGACAGGCCTGGGCTCGGTGGCATTGAGCTTGCTATCCTGCAATAGCCGAACCATAACCGGAGCGAGCACGGATGTCTGCACGGTAACTCTGAGTTCCGCGGCACCGGGCGGAGGGCTGAGCGTGAACCTGTCGAGCAGTACTTCGGCGGTGACAGTGCCGACTGTTGTGATCGTGCCGACGAATTCGACAAGTGCCGAATTCACGGCAACTGTGTCCGCAGTGGCGACAGCTCAGGCGGTGACAATGACGGCGAGTGCGGGCGGTGCTTCGAAAAACCTTGCACTTCAGTTAAACGCAGCACTCCTTGCCCTGAGCATCAACGCGACAAGCGTTGCATTCGGCGATATTGTGATCAACACACCGGCGACGCAACCTGTAACCTTGACCTCTACTGGAACCGTACCCGTAACAATCGGTGGAGTGACTCTATCGGGAACTGGCTTCACGGTGTCAGGGCCTCAATTTCCGGCGGTGTTGAATCCGAGCCAAGAGACGACGCTGAATGTAGAGTTCGATCCCGACGCCCCTGGTGCGGCCACCGGCCAACTAGCCATCGCCAGCAACTCTTCCACAAACAGCGCGGCGGTGATCCACTTGAGCGGTACGGGCACACCGGCTCCGGCGGTCTCCGTAGCTGTAACTCCCGCCAGCGCGTCGGTGGTTCTAGGTGCCTCTCAACAGTTCGCAGCTTCCGTCACGGGAACTTCCAATACGGCCGTGACTTGGACATTGTCGGGAAAAGGCTGCAGCGGAACCGCTTGCGGAACCGTCTCGTCCGGTGGACTCTATACAGCGCCTGCCACCGTACCATCGACCGCAACTGTGACAATTACAGCAACTAGCGTCTCGGACCCAAGCAAATCAGGATCGGCCGTTGTAGGGATTACACTGGCCCAGCCCTTTCTAAGTACCAGCCCATGGAACACACCGGTGGCAAATCTGCCTGGTGTCCTATATTTCTCCATCGGTTCGGCGATTAGTCATTCAGTGAGGAATCCAACAATTTCGCCATGGGCGGGAGCCGGATGGGTAGCAATCTACTCCGCCCAAGCTACCGACTCCCTTGTTCAAATCTATTACAACCCGAACGCATGGAAGAACATTTCAGATGGGGTCTGGCTGAATTCGGGCAATTCACGAGTCGTAGAAGCCACGATCATGGCGGGCTCAAGTAATGTATGGCCGAAGCCTTGGAATAACTATTCGACAAGCGATCTAACCGGCCTAGCCCTTATCCCTCCAGCCAGCTACCATTCTCAACAAAGCTATTATTGGACTTCAACTCCCAACATACCGGCCTTGGCAGTCCCTGCCCCTGGCGCCGACGGGCACATGGCAGTCTTTCAGCCAAATGGATGGGTGTTAGAGACTCTTGCAACCATTCGTCTCTCCAACGGAAACATTGTTTGCGGCTATGCTGGTTACACTTGGCCGAAGTCTAGCGGCACTGGATTTCAGAATGGACGACGTGCGTCGATGATTCCGAACTATGCGGGAGTCATTCGGAACGGCGAACTGAGTTCGGGAGTGATCCGCCATGCACTAGCCTTGGATCTACCTCAAGATTCCTTGACACGCGCGATCAGTTGGCCCGCCTACGCCGTCGACATGAACAATAATTATTCTGGCTCAATTATTCCATTCGGAGGATTGCTCGTGATTCCTGCGGATAAGACAAATGCAGATTTGGGCATCAGGACTCCTCTAGGCGCTGCAATTGCCAATGCACTAAGAACTTACGGAGCATATGTCGTTGATTCAACAGACTCAGGTTCCAGTATATTTGATACAGAAGTCGAAGCCACGGATCTACCCGCTTGGAGTGGACCCGCGGAAGCAGATCTTCAATCGATAATGGATGCATTGGAACTCGCGACCTTTATCCCCGGGACAGACTCTGTACCGATGTCGCACAACTCTAATGTTATGCTCGGGTCGGCTCCCCCGTCTCGCTGAAGGTTTAGGAATGCAATATCCTGAGCCCGATGCCGGGATGGAACTTCCGCGTCAGTCTTTTTTGGGCCGCTATTATGATTTGGGTCGCACGTCCCGAGCCAGCCACAGTCGTAGATCGTACAAACATTCCAATCTCAACATCGAAACCTAGCACTTACACTCAGAGGTCTGCTCAAATTCCCGTGTTGATTTACTCATGACAATCAGCTGGCTGAGCGCCTGGTCTCGCCTATTTCTTGATTGGGAAGAATGCCAATTGGATCGAGCTTTGGGGCCACTGGGGACCAGCTTGCTCGCAAATGGCTATGCCTACGGT
>JBAWBE010000199.1:0-2884 GCA_049589635.1 Terriglobales bacterium | reverse complement strand
GTGAAGGCGTAATGATTTTCTCAACAGTTCCAGGCAGAGTCACACTCGACTTTTCGGCCATACTCTTCCCCTCTCCAGATGGACCATCCTGTTTACCACAAACGCCTGGCATTCCGCCAGCTAGGAGGGGGTTGTTTTCAAAGCCTGCAAATAATCGGCCGACACTTCGCGGATGCGTTGCAATCGCTGCTTTTCCTGGCGCAATTCTTCCGGGGTTAACCCCAGGAATGTCTGCTTTGCTAGACTATCAATTTGCTCTCGCATCAGCCGTTGGAGTTCATTGCTGAGCTTCTCAATACTAGGATCATCCATAAACTCACTCTGTCATTGAGGACCCGGAATGTCGCTGGCAGATTGATCCCTAGATTCGTTCGTTGTGTGAAGTCCGTGCGCAAAAACTACTCAGACGAGCGGCTTGAAACAATACCGCAAAGTCTGTACTCGGAAGACGCGGGGAGCATTCTTAATCGCTCTTCCACAGTGAATTTGATGCTGCATAACAACCTCGCGTGTTAATCGGGTGTGTGGGGTATTGCGCGCGATCCTGCCATTGATGAAAATCAAAGTTACTCGCCTAGGTGCCGCTTCGCCAGAACATGGAGGCATCATGGAAAATCATCGCCTGGAAGAGAAGCGAGCCGAACTGGATCAGTTGCTCAGAAGGCAACGCGACGTTCTCAAGGCGCGTGAATTTGGCGTAGCGAGCGACGCCGAGATCCTCGAATACGAAATCCGCAGCGAGATCATTCACGAACTGAGCAACGAACTCGGCAATTCCACTGCAGCATAGCCCGACTCCGAACCTGGCTAGAGCGAGTGCCTCTCGTGTCGATGCCCGTTCTCGACATTTGCAACTCTGGCAGCGACTAGATTTCTTGCCCGTTCGGTGTGTTCGTGCAGCGCGGCGTTCAACTTTGGAAGGATGGACGACAATTCAGGCTCTTGCGCTAGCACCGCATCGGCACACAGATCACGAATTCGGTCTTCCAGCCGCCTGAGCATCAGAGAGCCAAGTTTGCCCTCAGTCTTCCATATCTTCACGCGTTTGTTCGATACAGGATATCCCGTATGATCCAGTTTCTTGGGCATGGGAAGTTTTCGGGTCGGCTACAATTTTAGGTGTGTCGTTGTGGAGGCGGATTCTCGCATTGTGGCCGTATGTGCTGATCGTAATTTCACTCGCGGGATTGGCTTACAAGTTCTGGTCTGGTTCCCGCTAGAGCCTCCAAAAGCAATAAGTCTGCCGTTCCGTTACGAATTACGAACAAGCACGCGTCGCTTGTTGCATTGGAAGGAGAGCAGGCGTAAAAGGGACTACGAATCTCTTCGCGGACTTCCTCCGGGCTTTGCAAGGCCTGCCTTCCCCCATTACGCCGCCCTGCAGCGCTGTTGGGATTGATCCGAGGGGGAAAGGGGCGTGCTGAGCGGGCGCGCCCCTTTTTACCAGCTCGATCGTGAGTCCATCTCGATGCAGTGCAATGAAGGTAGGCAGTGGCCGGATAATGAGGAAAATTGGCGCACGCTGTACCGGCTTCTAGGCGCGGGCGCTTTGTTGCTTCTCGGATTGGTAATTTTCTGCGTTCGGCTGATGTTGCTACCTCTGACTAACCGGTAGAAGGAATTCACGTGCATCCGCGTGTCCGATAAGTAGGATGGTTCCATCATGAGCTGGAGGCGAGCAGGAAACGCCATTGAACTCGTCAACCACTGATTTCGCAATCGCGACAGCGGCAGGCGAGAAGTAAATGAATTCATCTTCGTGACTGCTGCCGTGGCTTGCGAAGAGTGCGGCATTTCGTGGCGCTCCCTCGGACATCCAAATCTTCTCGAAGGCGAGCTGAAGGCTATTGGCCATGGCGGCTGACTGACCATAAGGAAACGTAACCTTGTACCATGTCGTCATGCTGATTCTGTCATTGATCGTATGCCAGGAATCCGGTGAATTCCACCGCCTTTGCCGTCACCATTGAAAAATTGTTATTGAACACCAAATAAAACGTTCCAGCGCCGTCAGGCAAAACGGCTTGCACGTCGCCTACGGTTACCTTTCCGCTGTTGTAGTACGTAGGTGTTGAGTGTCTATTCTTCCAATTCGTAAACTCGTCATCATTTAATAAAAAGACTTCGATGTCATTCCCCATGCCCCCTGTAGCCTCAAAATGACCTTGCACCTTTACGTTACGTGCGCCGGGAGGCACGGGAAGCGGATAGAAACTGTAATGCATTGCAGCCACGCTTAGAGCGCCTTTCCCTATATTCACCGCGTGGTGTTCCGCTGTGATTTGTCGGACAACTTGTTCCGGCATATTCGGTGTCTGAATGTGCGGTCCAACGTTGTTCAATTTAAGCGCCCACACAAAGGTTACCAACATGGCGAGCAATACAACCGCGAGAAAAGGGAATTTAGCCTTCGGCGCGGTGGGGACAACAGTTATTGGCTGTAGAGTTGGCGCTACTGCAGCAACCGCGTTCCCACACTTCCGGCAGAATTGGGAGTCATCCGGGGATTCCGTTCCACACTTGGCGCAGAACATAGCGGCGCGGCCCTCCAGCGTAATGCGGGAAAGCGTAGTGCGTCCCTGTGCCGTTGTCAATTTTAAGCTTTCGCCGCGCGGGCGGCGCGGATCAATTTCATGCATCACTTCCGCGCACAGCACGGCGTCTGTAATCGCAGCCCCCTGTTGCCCGGTACTAGCGGAACGCGTTTCCTGACTACGTTGCAGGCTGCTCTGCCCACGATGCGATCACGGACTTGTTGAGCACGTCCTGCCGACCTGGGACCCACTGACTCATTTATGCGTTCGCTGCCTCCATGGCCTGCTGGGCAAGTTTGATCTTTCCGCCGAAGATGTCCTGTTGGCGTTTGTTCCATGGTGCGTAATAT
>JBAWBE010000198.1:0-2206 GCA_049589635.1 Terriglobales bacterium | reverse complement strand
GAAGGACTGTGTCGTCCGTGGGCGAGTAGTGCGTACTCTCATCGGCAACAAAAGAGAATCTCGCCTGCGAATCTTCGGGATGCACGAGAAAGGTCGCTCGGCCATCAACATCGGAGCGCAGCAGCCGCAAGCCTTCGTCGGCGGCATCCCAGCTCTTGACGACGATGTAATTCAACTCGTCGCGCAGAAAATCTTCAACCACCCGTTCGTAGCGCGGATCGACCTCAAGAAAATCTGCCAGCACACCGGCAGGCGCGTGTCCACCTTGCAGCGCGCCCGATTGAAACAGACGCCGGACTGACTCAGTCGAATAACCATGCTCGGCAATGACGGCTTCGAGCGATCCCTTTTTGCCGAGGGCGGTTGCATATTCCGAACGGATCGAGTCGAGGTGCCGCTTCGTTTCGGTCTCCTGCGAGCGCTTGCTTTCGAGCGCCGAGCGCAGACTCGCGAGTTCGGAAGCGAGGTTGAATGCTTTCTGCGAAATGGTTTCAAATTCTAGCGCAAGCTGACCGCGTTGACCTCCAAAGGCTTCCGATTGCGCGATAGCGGTTGCATTTTCGGCGCGCAAACGCAGTTCCTCGCGATCGATTCCCGCAACCCGCTCCTGCGATTGCGTGAGTTGGTTGCGCAGATTCGAGCCCTGTCCGACCGCGTCAAGAATGGCTAAGCGGCAGGACTCCTGCTGCTCTTCGAGCGCGGCTAATTCAGCCGCCGCGTTGGCCGCGTCCTGCTGGCTCAGCGCAAGCTCCTGCTGCGCTGCCGCGAGGTCGGACGCCGCCGAATCGAGCACTCGGAGATGCTCCGCTCGTTCTTCGTCCAGCGACTGAAGGCGGAGATTGGCCTGCGCAAGTTCTGCATCGGACGATGTCATGCGCGCGAACAGCTCCGCCGAGCGTTCTTCGTTGGTGCGGATACGCGCGTTGCTGCGATCGGTTTCCATCGCGATCTGGCTGAGCCGGTCGCGATTTTGGCGAGCTTCAGTCTCGATCGCGTAGCCGCGTTGCGTGCGCTCGGAATGTTCGGCTTCGGATTGCTGCACACCTTCGGTCAACTCGCGGATTTCATCGCCCAGTCGCAGCACATCGCTGTCGAGCGTCGCGCTTTCGCGATCCATTACGGTGAATTTGCTCGCCAGCACGACGCGCAGCTTGGCGCGCATTTCGTCGCGCAGACGCCCGTAACGCTCGGCCTTGCTGGCCTGGCGTTTCAGCGAATTCATCTGCCGCGTGACTTCTTCGAAAATGTCATTCACGCGATTGAGATTCAGCTTCGATTCTTCGAGGCGTGCTTCGGCGAGGCGTTTTTTGGTCTTGAACTTCGTGATGCCTGCCGCCTCTTCAATAATGTTGCGGCGATCAGTAGGACGGCTGCTCAGGATCTGCCCGATGCGCCCCTGCTCGATCAGCGCGTAGGATTCCGGACCGAGGCCGGTGCCCATGAACAGTTCCTGAATATCGCGCAGGCGGCAGAGCTTTCCGTTGAGCAGGTATTCGCTGTCGCCGCTGCGGAAGAGGCGGCGCGTGACTGCGATTTCGCCTTGATGAATCGGCTGCTGATTGAATTTGCGGCGGCGAATTTTCAATACGACCTGCGGCTGCATTACCTGCACTCCAGCCACGATGGTTGTACCTTCAGCTTGCGCAGAGACGGGGCCTGCCTCGTCTCCTGCGTCCAGCGTCCCGCCTTCTGCGGGGGACGACATCGTGTCCGCTGGTTCATTCGCCACATCGCCATTCGCTGCATTACCATCCGCCGCGTTCGCGGCAGCAACTTCGATTTCCTCCGTCTTCCCAGGCTGCGCTTCTTCGACGGCGCGCTCGGTCTCTGTAGCGGCGTGCGTCCTCAACTCGGCTTCGTCCCAATTCTCTTCGACCAAATCATCCTGAATTTCAATCTCAGTCGGCGCACTCGAATCGGGTCCGCCGTAAATTTCGGGATCGATCAACGTCAGGCTGACTTCGGCCATGCCCGTAGGAGTGCGATCGCGCGTGCCGGCGAAGATTACGTCTTCCATGCGCGCGCCGCGCAGCGTCTTGGCCGACTGCTCGCCCAGCACCCACGAGATCGCGTCGGCGATATTCGACTTGCCGCAGCCGTTCGGTCCGATGATGGCCGCAATGCCTTCACCGTGGAACTTCAGTTCCGTGCGATCACAGAAGGATTTGAATCCGAGAATTTGCAGCTTCTTGAGTTTGAGCAAGAT
>JBAWBE010000197.1:0-5425 GCA_049589635.1 Terriglobales bacterium | reverse complement strand
GGAATTGCATGTTCTCTTCGGTGCGCGACAGCGAAAACGGATTGATCGTGAAGTCGCGCGACTCGCGACCCACGTTCAGGTAGCTCCCGCCAAAGATCGTGGTCAGCGACTGGAAGCTGCCGCCAATATCGAATATGAACGTCAGCGGATCGTACTTTTGTGCATTCTGGAGCAGGAAGTTGCAGAGGTAGGACTTGCCGCTTCCGGTCATGCCGAGAATTAGCGTGTGCGCGACTTCGCCGTTGTGCAGGTTCAAAAAGTACGGGGTGGAATTGTCTGTTTCAAGAACCGCCAGATATTCCGCTCCGAGATGCTGATTCCACTTCTCCCCCGGCAGAATTGTGAAGAGAAACGAGAGATCCGCGTAGTTCGTGTTCAGCAGCAGCAAGCGGCGCAGGTTCATCACGTAGTTGCCGGGCACCGTAGCAAAATATGCGTTGAGCTGGTTGTAGGTCTCAACGAACAAGCTCCCATCGGCATTCGTAAACACGCCGGCAAACTCGCCCACCAGCCGATTGACTTCGTTCCGGTCACGGCCCTAGAGAACGATGGTCAAGGAGAATTCGCCTAAGGACTGGCCATCGCCCAATGCACGGAGGCAGTCGCCGAGGTCTTCGATATCGGCCTGCTTCGATTCGTCGACCAGAACATCGCGTGGGTTCGTTTTGATTGGGTCGTTGCCCAACTGCGAGATGAATCCGGTTTTAGAGATGTTGAAGTGACGACGCCGTTTATTCACTTCCTTCCGAGCTTTGTCACCCGGAAGCGGCGCCCACTCAGTCACCACATAGAAGTTGCCCGGAATCTTGAGCAGCGCATCGAGGACCAAGGGCCTTGTTTCGGCGATAGCCTCCTTCATCGTCAGCACGCGGACGAAGTGGTCGCCCACGCGGAGATGGTCACGCTCCGCCTCAATGTCCGAGTTGACAACCTGATAATCGAGAAACTGCGTGCTCTTCGGATTCCCGGCGATGCGCCAGTCGTCGTAGTTCATAAGGCGACGGAAGAACCGGAGTTGGCCGCGCTGATTCAACACCTCAATCGGCACAAAATCTCCAATCTGGTGGATGAACGCTTCGACGCGCTGCTCGAGTAAAGCACGATTGCTGTCAATTTCAGTTCGCAGCAGGGTTTTCATGCCTGCGCTTGCGAACTGCGCGCGGAATTCTTCGAAGGCGTGAGCGGGATTCTCGGCCAACCTGGAGAAGGCGGGACCGATTCCGGTCTTTGCATGAGCAGCCCGGAGAAGAATGCAGTAGAAGATCTCAATCTGATAGAGATCATCGCGTTTGACCCGGAAGAACTCCCGCCGGTGATTCACTTCGGTCTGGACGACCGGGTCCTCATAGCTTGCGAACGGGATGTCTGGACGATTCGACTTGAACAAATACTGATAAACATGGAACCCAGGGCCGAACGACTTGAGGGCAGCTTCGAGCCGCTTGACCGCGTATTCTTGGCCGGTGTGATCCAGGCTCTCGTAATCGACGCCCGGAACACCGAGCACGACACCCAGGTCTCCACTCTTGGTCAGAAAGACTGTCTCACTCCAGGGCCCGAAGAGATTGATGTGATCGTTCAGCGCCGCGGACTCTTTCCACGCCTTGATGATCTTGTCGATGCGCATCATGAACGAACCTCCACACGAGGCAAGGATTGCTTGGCTGCGTCGTAGCGTGCTTTGTACTTCTCCGATTTCGCCAGGATGCGAAGAAGAGCGGGATCCCTTCCAGTCACCCAGCACCCGAAAACAAACCCGCCTGCGAAGAGGAGCAACCCGGCGACCAGGCTGTTGAACAGGTTGAAGGCGCCGGCAGCCGCCACACAGACGAAGAAGAACAGCGTTCGTTCCACGCCGAGGTACGTGAGGGGCTTGTGCAGGCTCTTGTAGACTCGGTTTGCACGCCGATGAGTAGTGTGTGTCTGCATCGTTGCCCCTCGCGTAGGCATTGGTTGATGGTTGAGGTTGTAGCTCTGGGAGAACACTGAGTTCAGATTCCCCAGAGCCAGGTCAGGACATTCGTGGCGAGAACAGCGATGCCGGTACCAGCGGCAACACCGGCGAGAGTCTTCTTCGCGCCGGGTTCGCCATGAGCGAACTGGTAGCCGCCAACAACGATGGCGATGAGGCTGGCGACTTTGGCAACCGTTCCGGTAAACAGGTTCTGCATGGCGGAAAAACCCGTGTCGAAGGGTGAACCGCCCACTGCTTGCGCATGCGCGGCGGCCGGCACGAGCAGAAGAAGCAGGAAGATCGCTTTCGAGTCTTGCAATGGTCGAAAGTGCCTCCGCCATGCGGGCGAGAGATTCATTTGGTGTACCTCCGTTGCTATGAATTGGCCTCGATCGAGCAGGTCATGCCCAGAGATTGACGCGAAGCAGAATTCCTGTCCAATACCTTTCAGGCCGTGTTTGATGCCCTCCAGCTATTAGTCCGTGGCCGCTTGGAAGTGATGGAAACCACGGGACGCTTGACAGAGCGCACGGCGCGAGAAAATATTTTTCTTTTCTGCTCGAAATGCCGTAGGGAATTTGCAATCTCCGTCACGACCTTCTGTACCTGGATGGGTGCTCCTTGCCGGTATGCCAGAACCACCTGTACTGGCTCCAGGTTTGAAATTGGTGAGCACTGAAGATCCGGTGGCATCGCGTTGCACGCCTCGCCGGGCAGGATTGCGACTCCGACTCCATCCTGGACGAGGTCGAAAACACCATCGGAAGATGGAACTTCCTCGACGATGTTCGGCTTGAACCCGACCTTCGCACACTGTTCAAGGAGCCATCGATGCAACGCGGGATGCGTTCGCTCAGAGCAAGGAACGATCAGTGGGCGCGCTCGCAGATCGGTGAGAGCTATCTCTCCAGAGCCGTTCGCGCATTGGGCACGGGGGAAGACAGCATGCAGCCGCTCGAAACGGATTAGGAACTGTGCAAGATCGTCCCGGTCGAGCGGCCCTAATGTCAGGCCCGCATGGAACACGCCACTTCCGATAGATTCGAATGTTTCCGACGAACTGGCCACCCGGAGTTCCAGGTGCAGGGCCGGAAACCGAAGCCTCTGTATCGATCGCGCCTGGCAACGGAGACGCTGGGGAACGAAAGCGGAGCAGCCAATCACCAGGGATGATGCGCTCTGGCGGGAAATGAGCCGGCCCGCCTCCACAGCTCGAGCGTAAGCGTTATCGAGACCTTCCAGAAACTCCCTTGCAAGTTTAAGAAAAGCCCTTCCGGCACCTGTCATCTCCACGACGCGTCGATTTCGTCGGAAGAGAGCAAAGCGAAGTTCGCCTTCGTATTCCAGGATTGCCCGGCTGAGATAGGGTTGCGAGATGTTGAGTCGTCTTGCCGCCCTGCCGAAGTGCAGTTCGCGCGCCACGGCCAAGGCAAATACCAGCTTCTGGAGTGGGGGAGTAAGACTCATGAATTCACCGCCAAAGATGAAATGGTCCGTACCGAATCGCAGGAGTAAGCCGATGCGCAAGTCTCTCTACCGACTAAAGGCACTTTCAGTCGCCCTTTGGCGCAGAGATCGAACTTTTTTTTCGCGCACTTCTTCTTGCACGTACTTACGGCCCCTCAGATCGCTTTTTTGGAGCCTGAGAAGCCAGTCTTTCGTCGAGCATTGATGGAACTAGGCAGACGAGAGGAGCAAAGCTGACTGTCCGAAAAATTGGCCCTCTACTATATAAAGGCTGTGGAAAACGCCAAGAACGGACGCATCCACTGCGTTTTTCATCGGACATTCATGAGCGGCGTTGCTCGGCCATCGCGATGCCGTGTTTTTCGTATCTTGCGGATCGATTACTTGCCGCGTCGCTCTAGGGATGCTGGATTGCATGTGGCCAAGGAAATGGGCCTCGTGCGGCGAACAGGACCGGATGGCAGCTTGACACCCCGAACGGTTACTATACTGACTCAATCCGTTTTTCCTGTCAATGTAGTGCTACATAAACATGTTTGCTACCTAAACATGTTTGCCGAGATTGACCTACGGCATCTGGAAACTGTAATTTGCGTCTAATGGCGGACTTCGATGATCTCTATCGCGAATTGGGACGCAAGATCCGTCAGGCGAGAGAGCGTCAAGGCCAGAAGCTCAGCCAGGGAGCCCTTGCGCAGCGCCTGGGAATTAGCCGGGCGTCTATGGTCAACATCGAGGCCGGCCGGCAGCACGCTCCATTGCACCTGCTCTGGCAGATAGCCGAGCTCCTGGGATCCGATTTGACTTTGCTGATTCCCAGCCGCGACGAATTGCTCGCGACGTCAAACACGGTTGAGCTCGAAAAGGCGATGATGAAGCAGATTGAGGATTTCGCAAAGGGCGACTCGGCGAGAATAAAGCTATTGACCGGTTTCGCCAGCAAGCTGAACGCGACGATCGAAACACCACGTGCTGACAGGAAGTCGCATGAGCAGAGAAAACCTCGAAACTAGGGCGGAAAAAACGCTGCGTGACACCGACACCTTCCGTGTGCCGGTCGCCATCGACCTAGTGGCCCAGCGTCTGAATCTGACCATGGAAGCAGGTGCACTTGGGGAAGATGTTTCGGGCATGCTGATTATCAGAGGCGAGCGTGGTGCCATCGGGTACAACTCCGGTCACGCTCGAGTCCGCCAGCGGTTCACCATTTCGCACGAAATCGCGCATTTCTTATTGCACGCGAAGCTTGGCGGGAAGCCGCAATTGTTCATCGATCGATACGTCGCGTTTCGTCGCGATGCAAGTTCTTCGGCTGGAGTGGATCGAGACGAGGTGGAAGCCAACCAGCTTGGTGCGGCGTTGCTTATGCCGAAGAAGCTGGTTCAGCAGGAAATTCGAAACAACGAATTGAATCTCGACGACGAAGATGCCATCAGTTTTCTCGCGAAGCGATTCCAAGTAAGTTCGGCAGCGATGACCAACAGGCTGGCGAACTTGGGAATACTTCGCTAGAGTTTCCAACTCCGGAAAATGCCTTACATTCAAGGGTTGAGGTCTGCGGCAACAATGACTTTGCGAGTCGCGACAGAAGCTCGCAAGGGGACGGTCGGAGCCTGGGAGAAGATATTGGAGGAAATGGCCAGAGTGTCAAAGCGCTGGCGGCTGAATTCCCGTAAATTCTGATATTGTTGGAGTTGCAGCACCTACCACGATATGCAGATTTGCTCTGCCCTGGTGATCACGCAGCCATGAAACAGGACTTTTATAACGTTGGTAAAGACAAATCGCAGATAGAAGTTCGGATCAGCTACCGCATCATCCAGCTGTTCTCCGAAGGTCTATATTCCAGCCCTCATAAGGCCCTTGAGGAGTTGGTTTCGAATTCCTTCGACGCGGGTGCAACCAATGTGCACGTGATCCTTCCCGTCGATCTCACAGAAGAAGATGCGAAGATCACCGTCGTGGATGACGGCATCGGAATGGATGAGCAGGGACTCAATGAGC
>JBAWBE010000196.1:0-1976 GCA_049589635.1 Terriglobales bacterium | reverse complement strand
TAGGCATACTGCTTGGCGTCATCGACCGTAGGAATTACGCTGACCTGTGTGTTGAATTGCCGCGCGTGCTCGGCGAGTGTTCGGCTCCCGGCGATCACGTGCGCGCTTT
Source organism: Terriglobales bacterium (assembly GCA_049589635.1). GTDB lineage: Bacteria > Acidobacteriota > Terriglobia > Terriglobales > Acidobacteriaceae > Acidiflorens. The sequence goes on along the minus strand of JBAWBE010000196.1, from coordinate 1,867 downwards.
TGGCCAGCACCTCGTTTACTCCAGGTCCGTACTTGAGCTTGTAAATCCACGGGTACTTCTTGTTCGGCGTGTCCCGATGGCCCGCGTGAATCGCGTCGTCGAAGCTGAAGACCACTTTGGAATGCCGCTGCAGGAGCATTCGCTCGACCGTCGGGCAGAAGAACGGGAATGCCTCCCGGTGGATCACGACCACGTCATATCGCGGAACCGTATAGAGATCCAAAGCGCGCCGTACGGAAGAAAACGGCACGTAGAAAAGCTGGGTGGCCGTCCGGCCCGCCTGCACCGCCTGGAACAACTCGCGACCCGCGAACGGCCTCACTCTGCATTCGAATCCTGCGCTCTCCAAGTAAGGCACGAACTGGTAGATACGGTAGCGTTCGCTGGCGCTCTCGATAGGATTCGGCGTGACAAAAAGCAATCTTTTCATTTTTCGCAGAGGCTTTGCGGGTCCGCTCCGAACTGATCAAGGCGTGGCTTATGCTGCCGAATGTCTCCAGAGGTTCCAGCCCTCGGCGAAGGCTTTCTCGCGTAGCAAAAAACCGGAGAAATCAATCTTGCGGGAGATTAGTCTCAATAGCAGACGGGCCTGGAACGCAGGAAGATAGGGGAATCCGCGCCAAAGACCAAGATGCTTCAACATAAAATAAATCTGGTTGCGCGTGCGGTATCGAACGCTGAAATCGGATTCCGGACCTCCCGTGAGACTACTGGCCTTGTGGAGCAGCTTGGCCGCGGGGAGATAGATTAGTTTCAAGCCCGCTCGCTTTGCGCGATAGCAGAAATCAGTGTCATCGTGGTACACGAAGTAGCGGCTGTCCATGAATCCGATTTTCGCGAAGACATCTTTGCGCACCAACAAGCAGCACGCCGGAGCGTGGTCCACGCGCCGCGTCGCATCGAATTGACCCCGATCAATTTGGCCCAGCCCATAGTGATAACCCGCGTAGCCCTTTAAGGGACTGAATCCCCCGCCCGCGCTCCAGATCACTTGCTGCGCATCGTGGAACAGTATTTTTGGAGCGATCATGTCCGAGGTGTGTTCTTTCATGCCAGCGGCTAGTTTTTCGAGCAAGAAGGGCTCAAACTCCGTGTCGTTATTGACAAATAGAACGGCCTCGCAGTCAGCCGCGAGGGCGGCGTAGGTCCCTTGGTTATTCGCCTCCGCTATCCCTACGTTCCTCTGATTGGCGATGACGGTAATCCGAGGGTCCTTGTACTGTGCTACCCGTTCGAGTGTTTGATCGGAAGAGGCATTGTCCACAATGTAGAGGGCAAAATTTGCCTGCGTTTGGCGCAGCATGCTCACCATAAAACCGTCTATCACCTGCGCACTGTTGTAGGTCACCGTGACCGCGCCAATTTTCATGTCGGTGTCTGCATTAAACAGGCCCACTGCTAACTTGGTGTGTTTGCGCTACGCATGCTCTGCCTTTGACGGATGATTCCGGCTCCCTCACGGCCGTAACTTCGATGCAGTCTCCCCGCCCTAACAGATCGATCACGTTTGCTGACCACTGGCACACGAGCCTCAGCAAGTGATTATTGAAAACCTTGCCCTCGGCGGGCTTCTTCTTGCCTCTGCGATTGAGCCAAATCTGAAGACTCCCAATGAGTCCGTGGTAATCGGAATTGAAATTAACTTCTTCGACGCGAAAATTGTGATTGGTCAGCAGACGGGAAAGATTCTCCACGGAATAATTGAATACATGGACAGGAACAGTCAGATACCACCAGTGTTCCGCGAACAAAACCGCGCTGACGCTCTTTGTGTTTGGCACGCCAATCAACAGCTTCCCACACGGTTTCAGAATTCTGTAAATCTCGTCCAGGGTTTCATGGGGACAACTCATATGCTCAAATGAGT
>JBAWBE010000195.1:0-15965 GCA_049589635.1 Terriglobales bacterium | reverse complement strand
GAACAAAATCATGGCCAAGAAGGAACTAAGCATGAACACGAAAGAAGAACTTCTCTTACCCAGCAAGCGTTCAGTGGACCGCCGTTCTTTTATGAAAGGTGGTCTTCTGGCAGGAGGCGCAGTAATGGGCGCCGGTTTACTAGCAAAAGGAACCTTGGCCCGTGCACAGTCGGGCGGGGGTGGTTCTCTCAATGCGGGCGATGTCGCCATTCTTCAATTTCTGGCTGCGGCTGAATTGATTGAGGCTGACCTTTGGACCCAGTACGCGGAACTGGGTGGTATCGGCAATAATCCACCCATTGAGATCGACCCGAACCAACCGTTGAACAACTATCAGATAGCGTTGTCGAACCTCGATGGCGATGGCCCGCAATATATTACGAGCAACACACTGGATGAAGTCAGCCACGCGAGCTTTCTCAATGCATATCTCCAGTCCCGAGGAGCCGCTCCGGTCGACTTTACTAAGTTCGAAACGCTGCCAGGAAGCACGGCTACGGGATCCTCGGGTAAGCTGCGCCTTACGAACCTCATGCAACTCACTGTCGACACCAGTTGGTATGTTCGCTACCGCACTGCTGCGAATCCGGACAAAGGCGCTTCCTTTTCGCAAGCGCTCACACTCCAGAATGTTTATGCCATCCCCCGAAACAATGACGATTTCAACGGCGCTTCCAATCCCAACTTTCCGGGTAACGATCATGTTCAGGCGATCGCGAACGTCGCGGGCTTTCACTTCGGATACATCGAGCAAGGCGGATCGAGTCTTTACGCGGCAATGAGTCAAAAAGTGACGGATCCGGAAGTGCTGGAGATCACCCTGGGCATTGGTGGAGACGAGATCGCTCATTTTCTGGAATGGGTTGATTTTGCCGGCAACGGAGTGCAGGCTCCGGTTGCTCCATTTACGGACTCCATATCCGGCCTGTCGTTCCCCAATTTCTTCAAGCCGCTCAAGAAGAGAACCCAGCCCAGTCTTATCTTTCCCGTCCCCTTCGAATTCAAGGGCGATTTACCCCATGTCGCGATGATTCGTCCGCTGACCGATAAGTTTGGAGGCGCCGTAGCGACGATCAAGAGCTTCACCGCCGATGGTCTGTTCATCGGCCAAAGCCAGGAGTTCCTCAACCTGCTAAATACTATGGCTGTGGCGGCCGATGCCGCGGTCCGGTCGTAACCTGGCTTTTCACTGTCCGTTTTCTTGGTGTCTCTCTCCTGGCGGACGCTGTTAGTTTTCGCGAACAGCGTCCGCATTTTTAACGATTCAACGACGTACATTACCGTTTTTATCCAACCGCAAGGAGCTCACATGTTTGAAGGACTCTTTCAACCGACCCATCTGCTGCTGATTTTCGGAATTGCGCTGCTCGTCTTCGGTCCTAAGAAGCTTCCTGAACTAGGCAAAGGAATCGGAGACGGTATCCGGGGGTTGAGGTCGGCCATGAAGTCCGACGAAGATAAGCCAGCCAGCACGATACCTGCCGTTCCTAACAATGAACGTTCAGCAAAGGAGTAACCCGTGAGTTTCGGCACGGAAATTATATTCATACTCCTACTGGCGCTCCTCGTACTTGGCCCGAAGCGGTTGCACACCACGCTCGCCCAGATTGCACGAGCTAAAGCTCAATTTGAGAATGCGACGCACAGCTTCAAATCGCAGCTCGCAGCAGAGTTCGAGGCGGCGCCCGCTAATGGCAAGACCGATAGTCCCCACGAGTTAGTAGGAGATTCAACAATTTGTGTGGAATCTCGTGACAAATGAAGTTTGCATCAATTTGTACGTTGCCGGATGGTAATAGGTCGAGTCCGTCCAGTACTGAATCGGCAGCCAAAACACTGAATAAAAAGGATGGCACGATGAAGCGTTCCCTGTTTGTCATTGTATTTCTATCTGCCCAACTACTAGGTCTGCGGCAACTGGCGCAGGCTGCGGGTTCTCCTTGTAATAGTCCGAATGGGAGCCTCTTCAATCTGGAGCCACGGCCCAACGCCGTCGTTCAAGTTGCTCGTTCGATCGCTACTCTGCCCAACCCCGCGGGGAACAACAACCTGGTAGTGGCGGTCGGAGCGGATGCGCGAGGCCTGGTGCCACCCCCGTCACCCATCATCAGCGAGGATGCTTTCTACGTGGAGCGCACCGGTTCAGATTGCACTCCCGATTTCGAAGGTGGACTGCCTTCGATCCTGACACCTGAAAATCAACTCTTCATTCCCATTACTGGAAGCCCCAGCGTCATCGCGGATCCGGCGCGCGATCAGTTCTACATTGTGGATTTGGACTTAACGCAAGCCCCCGATGAAAATGGAATTGGGATCTATCGAACGACGTCAGCCAACCTGAACAGCACCTCGGCCTGTCCGAGCGGCACGGAATTCGGGACTGCTCCGTGTTTTACCACTGTCGCTGTCACCAATATCACCGGGCTGAACGCTTTTCTGGATAATCCATCCATTGCGGTCGATCCCCGTACCACGGGCGTAGGCGCGGGCGATCTGTATACCGTAGTTACTCAGAGAAATTCGGATAACACAAGCTTTCATATCTCACTCACGGCATGCACCAACGGGCTCAACTGCGGCAATTCAATCTCGATCAGTGCCAAGGCTGATATGCAAGCCGATTTTGCCTGGGTGCAAGTGCGCCCGGACGGTGGAATCACAATTTCCTATCGAAATACCACGTTTCCCGGCGTGAATAAGGAAGAGATTAAGTTTGTGACCTGCGCTCCCGCGGGCGCGCCCAATCCTCCTACGTGCAGTAGTCCCGTACTGGTGACAACCGTGAAGACCCCCGTCTTCGACACAATGGTCGGCGATCTGCCGATGAGGGACCAGCTCTACCCTCGCCACGTCAATCGTCTGGAGAGCGACGGCAAAACCGTTACAACCTTCATGACTTACGATCAGTGTGACGTTGCGGTCCTCCAGCAAAATGGCAGCGGACAACCCTTCTGCCCAAAAACAGACGTTGTGCTAACCAGCTCAACCAATAACGGTGCGACGTGGTCTCCCGTCACTCTCGTAACTTCCAGCCCGGGCCAGCAATTCTTTGGGGCTATCGCCAATGACACTTCTACGGGAACCGTGAACATCGCTTACTACTCGACCGAGAACGACTTCTTCGAGCTACGGCCTCAGGTCTTCCTAACCCAGATCCCGCCCGGAACAACGAAGGTCGGGACGCCGCAACTGCTCACGTCGGCTTCCGCGGATGTTCAAGCGAGTCCACCGATCAGTCTGGAGGATCAGCCGGCGTTCTTTGGCGATCGGATTGGTCTGGCTGTGACTGGCACAGGTATCGTCGGCCAGAGCACTGCCTATGTCAGCTTTACGTGGACTAGCGTCGCGGGAACGTACAACGGCGTGTCGAGCCCGGATGTAAACAATCACCTGACAACATTTCAGTACTAAGAACAATACTTAGAAAACGTAAAGGTCCAATTTATGACAAAGGGAACTCAAATGAACTCATTCAAGACGATCGTCCTCACTGCAATGTGTGGCTTGCTATCGCTCACGGCGCTGCACGGCCAGACTCCAGCAGCGCAACGCCCGCATGCGGTCTCCCCCGAACGGCCGGGGCAGAACGCGTCGGCCGCATTTCAGGGCCTTCGCGTTCCTCCCGGCGGCTCTTTAAGATTCCTGGCCTCCGAAGAGGGTAGGAGTTTTCTGCAAGCTACCGGACACCCCATCGCGCCTTATGCAATCGAGGTCTTTGGCGAGCCGTCGAAGACAACCGTTGTACCCGCGTCGTGGTACCGCGCATTGGAGGCGACGCAGCAGTCCCAGGATGTCGAGGCCGGTAGCGGGCCGTGCAACGGAAGTGCCGGGGCCCGATTCAACCTGGAGCCACGAGCCAATGCGGTACCGCAGAACGAAGCCAATGCAGATTTTCTGCCGAATCGTATTGGAGCTGGCGAAGATCTGATTGTGCAAGCGGCAAACGACTGGCGCGGTAATCTCGCGCCGGCTCATTGGGATCAGAATGTAAGTGGCTACTATGTTCATCGCAAGGCGGGTGGTTGCAGTGTTCAGTTTGAGGGAGGATTGCCGACTTTTACGTTTCAAGGCAACACCGAGTTCGGAGTCGGGGGCACCGTAGTTGCAGCGGACCCCGCCCGCGACGCCTTCTTCATGGCCGACATTCGCTTTTCCACCACCGGAGGCGTCGGCCTGTTTCGCGCCTCAGCCTCAGCGTTGCTCAGTACCAGCCAATGCGCAAATGGGACACATATGCTGGCGCAAGCCACCGCATGCTGGGCATCGACTCCTCCTGTGCTTCTCTTTCCGCAGCCTTCCTTTGATTCCGTCGCAGACCAGCCGGAACTCGCGGTCGATGAGCGGGCGACCGGAGCAGGAACCGGCGCGGGCGATGTCTATGTAGTGAATGCCGCGTTTGATTTCGCGTCGCAGACGACCACCGTTTTCCTCGCGCCTTGTACTAACTCGCTGACCTGCGGCCAGGCGATTTCAATCAGTGGTTCCAACGTACAGACCGGGGTGCCGTATGTGCGGGTGCGCGCGGATGGTTTGGTTACAGTCTCGTTCACGAATGGCAACTCTGACGGGAGCCAGACCATTTTCTTCGTGACCTGTACGCCGGCGGGAGCTCCAAACGCGCCCGCATGCGCGACGCCGGTGACAGTGGCCACTATCGCGAACCCGCTCAACCCTACCTCGAACGTCTTGACCCCTTTGGTAAACATCAATCTTTTGACCGAGACCTTCCCGAAGCACGCAGACCGCACCGACTCGGGGGGCTTCACCACCTTCTTGTTGTATGACGATTGCAAGAACCCCTTTGCAGACGCGCCATGCTTGAACGCCGAAGTGTTGCTCACCCAATCCACCGACAACGGTAAAACCTGGTCGGCTCCCGTGTCGATCGACACAGTATCTGGGCATCACTTCTATCCCTCGATTAGCACCGATGCTTCGACCGGGTTCGTCAACTTAGCCTATTACAGCGCGGAAGGCGACTCATTCAACCACGAGATTCAGGTATGGAGGAACCAGATTCTCCCAGGCACTACTAAGGTTGGGACGCCACAGATGGTCACTACAGTTCTTGACCCGATCGATAGCAATCCTCAGCAACTCGGGTTGATCCAATCGGATTTTTTCATGGGAGCCATTGCCCGCGGCAACGGAGCACCGGGGCAAAGCCGCTTATACACCTCGTTTGATTCGACGACGGTCTCAGGAACTTACAAAGGCCGCCAGGATCCGGAGCTGAATAACCATATAAGTGTGTTCAGTTACTGAGAGCTTGGTCAAGGGACCTAGTCAAGGGATAGGTGTATTCAGCTTTGAAAGGTTGGTTAAGAGCTCGCCGCAGCTGCGTTGACAGTCGATGGGCGGGGCGGATGAAGAATCGTGTTTATGAGGCTCCATCCGCCTCAAAGAAATATTTTCGGGAAGTGGGGAATACCGTTGGACCGGCGGAGTTTTGCATACCGCTGTAACAAAAAAATCTAAAAATAAAAAACAAGGGAAATGGAATGAACTTCAAAGACTTCGTCTTAAAGAAACATCGCAGCCTTACATCGGCATTATCGTGGGCCCTGCGCGGGATGGCGGCGGCTCTGGCAGTAACTCTGATTCTGATGCCCAATTCGTGGGCAGCCAGTAGCGAAACGGTGTTGCATACCTTTGACATTGCTACCGCTGCAGACCCTGTGACTGGCCTGTCTATGGATGCCAGCGGAAACCTGTATGGCACCGCTCGCCTCGGTGGTCCCGGAGCGTGCGGCGCGGGATGCGGGGTCGTCTTCAAATTAACCAAGGCCGGCAAAGGAGAATTCACCTATAGCATCATCCACACCTTCGAGGGGCCTCTCTCCGACGGAGGAAATCCCTTTGGCGCTCCGATCTTGGACAGCGCGGGCAATGTTTATGGGACCACGACGGACGGTGGTGAAGCAGGATGCGGCGTGGTTTACCGGCTTTCCCCAATGGCTGGTGAGTACCAGGAAACCATCCTCCACAGCTTCAACAAGTTTGTTCCTAGAAACAAAGATGGATGCAATCCCGGGTCCTATTTGATTTTCGATGCAGCCGGGAACCTATATGGCACAACGAACAAGGGTGGCGGCGGTCGGGTAAATGGTACCTTCTGCGATAACGGTTGCGGCACCGTGTTCAAGCTGACGCCGGGAAAACATGGAAAGTTCAAAGAGAGCGTGATTCACAGTTTCCCCGGAACGAAAGGCAATACGGATGGCCAGAATCCGGTCGGAGGACTGGTTTTTGATAGCGCCGGCAATCTCTGGGGATCCACACCGGTTGGTGGCGTCGGCGGATTTGGCACTGTCTTCGAACTGACTCCCAACCCCGATGGAACGTATACTGAGAGCACGCTCTATAGCTTCACCGGAGCGAGCACGGGCTTTAATCCCAATACCAACCTGGTAATCGATCAAGTGGGGAATCTCTATGGCACAACCGTGAATGGCGGCTTGGATCACGGTGACGGCGTGGTCTTTAAAGTAACGCCCCAACCGGGCGGCGGTGTCGAGGAGAGTATCATCCACACTTTTTTCTGCAACGACGTAGTCTGCAACGACGGCGTCAGTCCTTTCAACGGGCTCACGATTGATGCCAACGGGACGCTCTACGGTACCGTTGACCTCGGTGGCGGCGCCAGCGCACAGTGCGGCGGGGGCACACCCGATCTCGGTTGCGGCATCGTCTATACGCTGACGCCCAACGCGCAGGGCGAGTTTACGGAAACGATCCTGTATCGCTTCCAGGGATTTGGCGACGGAGCGGAGCCGACGGGTGACCACTTGGTTGTTGATGCCAGCGGGAATATCTTTGGCACCACAACCGAAGGCGGTAACTCTAATGCATGCCCCGGCGTTCCGGGTACTCCCGGGGGTTGTGGCGTCGTGTTCGAAGTTACCCCTTAGTTAAGCGTTAAGAAATCCGGCGGAAATCGCAGGGTTCCCGCCGGATTCCTGGTAACGCTGCAACCGAATCGAGAACACATTACTGCCGGAACACATTACTCAATGTTCGCAAGGGAAAGCCAACGAGAGATCGCAGGGAGTCGCTCATGTCGATCAGAATCTACGGTTAATGCGAGTTGCTTTCTTCAGCCCTTGCTCGCGAATCCCATGGCTGCCAGGACGCCTCGCATATAAGCGAAGCTGGCGATCACGCCCGGCATCGGATCCTCGGGATGAACCTCATACTCCAGATCTACGAACCCTTGGTACTTTGTTGCGATGAGCGCTTCAAACATCTTCCTCACTGGCATGATGCCACCTCCCACCGCGACCTGGCTCTCTTTGCTCTCGAAGTTCGTGAGGTCCTTCATATGCACGTTGAGCAGCCTCGGGCCGGCTTCGTGGATCGCCCGAACCACATCCGTGCCTGCGCGAACCGTATGCCCCACATCGATGCAGCAGCCGATGCGCGGATCCATACTGTTCACCACCTTCAATACATCCAATGGTGAAGGCCACAACTTATCTTCCGGTCCGTGATTGTGGATCGCGATGCGGAAGTCATACTCCTTTACAAACTTCTCAATTCGCGGCAAAGTTTCCGGTGTTGGGTCTCCGGCGACAATAACTCCAATACCCGCTCGCTTGCAGTATTCGAACTTAGTCCGTATATCCGCATCTTCATCTTTCGCGAAATAGATGGCTCCGGCAGCGTGAAGCTTGATGCCTGCCGCGGCATAGTCAGCCAGCGCGGCTGCCTCCTGTGGGGCTTCCATAGGGAGATGATCTTTGACATCCTTCGCATTTAAGGTGAACACATCGAGCTGCTTCATGAAGCCGATCATTTGCGTGCGGCTGAAGTTACGAAACGTGTAGCTGGCCAGGCCTAACCGAATTGGCGATGCTTCCTCAGCGGATGAGCGTGTCTGAGTCGTCGCTAAGACCCCGTTCGGAGCGGCAAGCGCTGCCGAAACCAGCGCGCTGGAGCGAATGAAACGGCGACGGGACACAGTGCTCTTCATAATCGGCAAATCGCTAGACATGCGGCTCCCAGCCCCTCTCGTACTCGCGCCCCCACATCTTCATCGCGTCCTCGTCGTTCTGGATTCGGCCGGAGGTTGGATCGAGATGCAATTCGCGCCTCACCTCCCACGCGACGTTCGAAAGCAGCAGCATCGTCACGGAAATGTTCCCGACATTGATCGGCGCGTTGAGCTTCTCACCTTTGCGGATTCCAGCAATGAAGTTGGCGAAGTGCGCGTCGGTCATGGAATCGCGACCAATCAGATCGGCAACTGAAGCCGCAATGCCCGCCTTGACTTCGCTTTTCTTATTTCCCTTGAGGTCGTAGATTTCGTAGCCGCCGCGATCGATAAGCGCCGTGCCCTCTGTCCCCATGATCGTCGAACCACGGTCGCGGCCATAAAATTTCATTCCCTCACAACTCTTGCCCTCCCAAGAAATCATTTTGTCTTCATACTCGAAGCTGGTCACCAGCGTGTCATAAAACTGCCAGTCGTCTTTGAAATGGTATCTACCGCCTGACGAAGTAACTCGCTGCGGATAATCGACGCTCAGCGCCCATCGGCAAACATCGACTTCGTGAGTGCCATTGTTGAGCGATTCGCCGGTGCCATAGATTTTGAACCAGTGCCAGTTATAAGGATGAACATTATCGCGATAAGGGCGGCGTGGGGCTGGGCCCTGCCACAGGTCCCAATCAAGCTGCGGCGGCACTGGTATTTCTTTGCCTGTGCCGATCGACTTCCTTGTATTGGAGTACCAGGCTTTTGCGAAGTATGGCCTGCCTATGGCGCCCTCGTGAATCTTTTCGACGATCTCGATAGTGTGGGGAGAAGAGCGCTGCTGGGTGCCGAGCTGCACGAGCTTCTGATACTTCAGCTGAGCCTGCACTAGCATCTCTCCCTCAGCAGGATTGTGACTGCATGGCTTCTCCACGTAGACGTGCTTGCCCGCCTGTAACCCGGCAATGGCCATAGGTGCATGCCAATGTTCGGGAGTGGCAATTGTGATCGCGTCCACATCTTTCTGTTCGAGAATCCTGCGAAAGTCTTTGTCAGTTGCGGGAGCCTCGCCCATCTCCTGCTGCGCGCGGTCGGCGAACTTCTTGAGAATAGTACTGTCGACATCGCAGACATGCGAGACGCGGGCGGCGTTCCGATTCGCCTTGAGCGCCGCGAGATGTGCGTAGGCGCGGCCATTGAGACCGATAATGGCAAAGTTGAGGCGGTCATTAGAGCCAAGTATCTGGCCATAACTCTTTGCCGTACTTGCAACGGCTAGTCCGGCCGTGCCTGCGGCAAGCGCGTCGAGAAACTCACGTCGTGTAATCATCATTTCTCCTTGCTCCTGATCAGCAGGAAATCCCAGCCTTCGTCAGCGTCTTGCGAAGTCCGTCCATGCTGACACGTGTGGATGCTTCCGGCGACCCGGCGCCATGCCAATGAGTTTCGAGGCTTAAGCCGAAGTGGAACCCATCTCGCTGGAAAGCTTGCAGCTGGCCGACCCAAGCGACGATGCCGCCGCCCACTGGAGCCCAATCATATTTGTGATCATGCTTGCGCACGACATCTTTGCAATGGCAATGTCCAATGCGCTCTTTGGGCAGCAATTCATAGCCGTTTGGATAAGGCGTGCTGCCCAGCGCAGCGGCGTTGCCCGGATCCCAGTTCAGCATGAAATTCTGATTGGGAATCGCTTTGAGCGTGACCGCCGCCTCTTCGCCTGTGGCTGTGTTGCACGACATCTCATTTTCGAGCAGAAGCACGATGTTATCTTTGGCACAGCGTTCGGCCGCCTGCCGCAACTTCGCATTGATCGCCTCACGATAAGGCTTCCGGTCATCGAGCCGCCAATAGTCGAAGCAGCGAATCCTGTCGGTGTCGAAAGATTTCGCGAGCGCGATGCAGTGTTCCAGCAGTTTATCTTGCGCGCTGGCATCGAAGTCCGCATGGAATTGATCACGCGTTTCACTCTTCGATGACCGCGGCGCGCCAGGCCAGTCTGTCTTGAACAGCGGGCTGGCAATGTCCGTGACTCGCAGCTTGTGTTGAGCGAGAATCTTCCGCGCGTCCTCAATTTGTTTCGGGTTGAGTTCGGTCACGTTCTTATTCCACATCGAGCGCAGCTCGATCCAATGCAGCCCGAAATCACCGGACACGATTTGACACGCCTTCTCGAAGTCCTGCGTGATCTCGTCATTGATCACGGCCAGCCGGAACGGACAACTTCCTGCGCCTACCGCCAACGGATTCGTTGATCTGAAGGCTACGGCCTTCTCAACCAGAGGCGACATCGCGGCACCGACTCCTGCCAATCCCAATCCCGCGAGCAACTTGCGTCGTGTGTACCTTTGCATCCTACCTCCTGCTATCCAGACAATTCTCTACCGTAAGGTGCTTCTTTGACCACCCCGCGGCAAGCGAGCGCGTGAGTAAGACAGCGCCTGCCTTGCTAGCGGCGTATGCAGCGACTTCGTTGAGCGCAAAGAAGCCTTAGGTTTTAGGGGAATCCAGAGCAGCATGTCGCGTGGGGAGTGCGGATGGTCGCTGCTCGGACGGCCGAGATCGGCCCCTTTTTTCTCGGAGACGCAGCATAGGCAGCTCAACGCAGTAATACGACAGGCAAGCGCAAGCTAGCGCTGGCAGTATAAGAAAATATCCCAGGTGTAGCGAGGCATTCGAGCAGAACAGTTCCTGCCACAGGTAGAGGCTATAGCTGACTTTTCCCAACCATGCAACTGGCGCCCAGTTCAGCGCCCGATATGGAATCTGGATCACGTGCAACACCAGACCCGCAAGACAGAGATTAAGAAGGGGACCAAGAACGAAGAGCATGAACAATGATCGCAATGCGTTTGTCGCGGGGAACCATGGAATGAGGATCGTAGCCAGAACCATTATGAGAGCCAACCACCCTCTAATCCTGGGAATGCGCGGCGCAAAGATTGCGAGCAGGCAGCCGATGGCGAGTTGGTCGGCATATGCGGGAAGACTGCCGACTAATCCGTTGCTGACCCTAAAGGCATACATGCCAACCCAGAATACTGGTGTTGCCACGGAGACGCAGAGCAGAATCGTTGTCTTGTGACGGTACCACTTCTTCAAGGCGAAGGGCCAAAGCAGATAGAACTGTTCCTCTATACCGAGCGACCAGAGGTGTCCGAAAATCCACGGTCGCGAAACGTCCATGTTCGCGACATACAACATTGCCGCAGCTGCGTGATACCAGCGGATCTGCTGCCAGTAGATAACAATGACGACCGCAAGGAATACGAATGCTGCTGGGAAAATTCGATATGCCCTTCGAATGTAGAAATCCCGCAAGTTAATGGTGGAACTGCGCTCATATTCTCGCAACAAGAGATTCGTAATCAGGTAGCCGGAAAGCACGAAAAAGACATGGACACCAAGCGCGCCGTAGCTCCCGAGCACTTCCAGGGAAACATGCTTCCACTTTACGAGGTGGCTGAGGACGACCAGAGTGATCGAGATCGCTCGCAAGCCGTCCAGCGAAGGTATTCGTTGCATGCTCACGACGAAGGGGTTTGCTTTTGTGACAGTCAAAAATGTGATCGGTCGGCGGTTACCATCAGCTGAGCGGAATTATATACAAAGTCGCCTGACGCTCCAGCCATGCCGGGTAGCCCCCAATACAGTCGGTATCGGTCATTTTGCGGGACTGACCGGTCTCTGGATGGCTGTGGAAAATCTGGCCGAGGAACGTGCGTCTCCACCACGCGTCTTCCGACTTCTTGCGGATCAAAAAGTGAGCTCGTTGAAGACCTGAAGCCCAGGTTGATAGCCGTCCACGTTCAAGCCCAAATCCCTATCTAATATTCGCCAGCAGACTAAAGACGCGATAGCTCCCCGGCCGAATCACTCTGCGGTGAGGCGCCACAAAGTGCACTGCCGTACCCCCGAAGCCTGCTTTAAACCAGGCCGGACCGGACGTGGCTCCTGGCGTGTATCCCCCAAAATCGTACTCGGTACACCCGTGAGACTTGGCCCACTGCAAGGCCTTCCATTGCAGGACATGGCCGACACTCAGATGCTGCTGCTTTTCGCTCGCTCCCCATATGTACCAGCATCGCTTTCCGGATCTTCCCACTACGGCGCCTCCCCGAATCACTTGGTCTGCCCGTGCCAGCAGGAGCACGCCCCTCGATTGCGCAGTCATGAAGCAACGAATCTGCCGACGTACGCGCTGCAAGGAATCGGGTTGAAAATCTTTGCGTGCAGATAACGCGGAATACAAACGCAAAAACTCCTCAACCTCTGCGTCATTCGTAGCCGCAGTGACCGTGGTTCCCAGCCGTTCTGCCCGGCGCACTTCATATCGCGTGGTCTTGCTGAAATTCGCGAATAGCTCATCCACGCTGGGATTCAGATCGAGACGCAACGATACGCGCTGGGCGTCGACGCATTTCCATGCTGTATTTTCAAAAAAGCTCAGGCGGTTAGCGACTGATTGGTGAATCCACTCCGGAGACACATCCAGGTAGGCCAGCCCCTCCCGCCGCATCTCTTCGACCAGTAGACCGGCCGCCGCTTCCCAGAGTTTGAGGTCGTCCCCAACCGGGCCACGATTGGCGCCTGCGGCCCGAATCCACGGTACCTTCCATCCCAACGGCCTGTGTACGCTGAACACCCCCGCCCATCCGATTCGTCCACTCGCCCGTAACAGCACGAGCCTTGATCCGGGATCAACCCACTGCGGGAATTGAAACGGGTGCGCCGTGTCCTGGCTATCCAGAAACTGTTCGACCTCCTCCACCAGAGTCGGCGTCAGATTATTTGTGAGGAAAGATTCCAGAACCATCCGTGTTGTAGGAGTCTATCAGTTTCGGATTCCGCGACTCATGCGGTAAACATTCCTCGAATCCGCGCGTACGCGCTCGCCGCCAATATCTTGTCTTCTGGTTCCACCGAGAAGCGCATAGCGAACAATAGAAATGCGATGTATCCCGCACTCATTCCGATCATTACCAACACAATGTCGGGAACGGGCAATTTCAAGAACGTCCGTATCAGCACTAGCACAAGAACTGTCGCTCCCGACGGTAGCAACAAACTGACATACCCTTGCCTGCTGGGCGACAGCGCGAGCCGGTTTCGAACATCCCGGAGCCAGAGCAGGTTCAGGCTGATATTGGTAGCTGCGGTCGCAATCGCGGCACCGATCAGGCCGAGACGTGGAATGAGCAGAAAATTCAGGCCGAGCGTGAGGAAAACTGTAATCGCTTGCGCCCGCACCATTCTTTTCTGCTGATCGGACATAAGCAGCAGTAGTCCCACGGACCCGACTGCGCAGCTTACCAGTTGCCCCACCGTGGCCACGGCCAGCACTGGCCAGCCCTCCCGGAAATCCGGCCCAAAGATTCCCATCAGCGGCTTGGCGAAAATCATGATCCCCAACGCCAATGGGATCGTCAATCCCAGCGACCATTTCGTTAGCATTTGGTATAGGCGCGACAGCAGGGCATGCTCACCCTTGGCAAATAGTTCTGCGATCGTGGGGGCAAATATCTGATTAATCGACTGGAGAAACAGTCCCACGAAAGCTACCATCGTGGCCGCGACTGAGTATATTCCCACCTCGCGCACGTTCAGGTAGATGCCCAGCATGATGCGGTCGCTCTGTCCGCTCGCAAATTCCAGAGCCTGCATTCCGAACAGCAGCGCAGCGAACGAAACCACTTCTTTCTCGAACAGCGGAGATCTCGCAACCTCCTGCGTCGAGCTCAGTTGCTGTGGGGACTTCGGCGTCAGCTTCCACACCGCTCTCGCCAGCAGTCCCAGTACCAGCACGGCACTCGCGACCTGGGCGGCGAGGTATCCCAAAAGGCCGAGACCCATGGTCAGCAACGCCACCGAGATAACCATGGTGGCCGGTGTGCCAATAAAATTCGTGATCACGGTGCGGCGCGCGACGTCTTTGTATCCCGCCAGCGCCTCCCCCAGAAATGTTGTCAGTCCCCCCAACACCATAATCGCCGCAAAGAAATGCATGTATTGGGCGAGAACCGGCGTGTGATAAAGACGGTAGGCGATCCACCGCCTGCCCGCCACCATCAGGCAGCCGACGAGCGTATCCGTTACCAGCAGCGTCAGAGCCCCGAACCAAAGAAACCGGCTCAGCTTTCGTGTTTGCCCGGCACTCGAATAAATCGCCACGAAGCGGCAGGCAGTCTGAGGAACCCCCGCCCCCCCCACGATGGAGACGAGTCCCCCAGCCGTCATCCCCAGAGTGTAGATGCCCAGCGCCTCGGCTCCCAATTTCCGCGCCACGTAGATTTTGAATAGATAACCCGCCGCAACCGTGAAAAGCGTC
The DNA here is from genome assembly GCA_049589635.1 of Terriglobales bacterium. Taxonomy (GTDB): domain Bacteria; phylum Acidobacteriota; class Terriglobia; order Terriglobales; family Acidobacteriaceae; genus Acidiflorens. The sequence continues at coordinate 1,662 of JBAWBE010000195.1, read as the reverse complement.
CCCAGCAGGAACACAGATGACTGCCGCGAAATGCTGTGCACATGCTCCAGGAGACCAGCAGGCGACTCTACGGCGGGTGAAACTGAGTCAGTGGAGGACATTCGCGGAGAGTATGAGGAGTCGGTGTTTCCGTGCTGCCCATTGTATCCGGAAGCGGAAGACGCCGTTAGGCCAAGACGTTCACAAATTGGTGCACTCCGTGGGCATGATGGAATGTTGCAAGGGTGTTTCTAAAGCAGATGAAAGAATGCAATGCTCGCAGCACGTCGCCTCCGAACAGGCGGTTGATGCGGGCGACCCTTCAATCCGGCTCAAGGTGCACGCCCACTCGCAAATTGACAAGCGCATGGAGGTTCAGGCAAAGATGGTCGAAGCCATGGGCCTGAATGAGGAAACGGCTCAACAGTTCATCCCATAGGCGTGGGTGATCGACCGTGGGTGATTTTCTCTGTTCCCGTCAGCCGGATTTCAGCTAAGTTTTTTGGAATAATGGTGGCCAGGGACGGAGTTGAACCGCCGACGCCAGCCTTTTCAGTGTTACGTTAAGCTGTAGTCTCAACAACTTTAGTGACTCCAGGTGGCCGCCTAAGTCCTTAAGAAGACGTGAGAGACATGCGAATCGTGGGTTGAAATCGTAGGTTCAAACACGCGCCTAGCTGGACTGCATGCCTCGCCGCGAAAGTACGAGGTCCGATCGTAAGTTAGTGAAACTACGCAACACGGATGGGCTACCTGAGGCGGTTTCAGTAAGGAATGGAAACAGTAAATGGAGAAAAAATGTTCTGACGATCGGTTCCCATTTCAAAACGAATCGGCTGATTTACCGTCTTCCGGTTCAGAAACTAGGCCCGACTTTAACGGCCCTCTGGCTTACGCTGACTTTGTTGGTGAGAAGTCGTAAACCCCAGCGCGCATCATCGAATTCTTGCTGTTGGGCAGCGTGAAGCGGATGCCCCTACTTCAAATGGGGTTTGCTCTCGTCGCGTTGGGCGTGGATTTTAGATTCACGGTTCGTCGCGTACTTGCTGAACGTCGCACAGCAAACCTGCAATGTACGGCGTTTGATTGGACGCTGTACGGGCGACTCCCGATGTCTTCCCCTACCGAGGTGAGGGTATAAAAAAGGAAATCGTGACAGGTGTCGATCTCCGACTTGCGCGCTCGCGCTCGGAGTAGGAGTAATGGTAATGACCGCTGCCGACGTTCTGATTGAGACATTGATTGACTGGGGTGTGAATGTAGTTTTCGGCCTGCCCGGAGATGGAATCAACGGCCTTATGGAATCGCTACGAACCCATCAGGATCAGATTCGCTTCATTCAGGTGAGACACGAAGAGTCGGCGGCATTCATGGCCTGCGGTTATGCCAAATTTACGGGAAGACTGGGCGTGTGCTTGGCAACGTCAGGGCCTGGAGGAATTCATCTCCTAAATGGTCTTTACGATGCCAAGATGGACGGCCAGCCTGTACTGGCCATTACCGGCTTGCAATTCCATGATCTGATTGGAACCTTCACGCAGCAGGACGTCGGTCTCGACCGGCTCTACATGGACGTTGCCGCGTTCAATGAGCGCGTAATGGGCCCTGCGCACGTGGAAAATGTAACCGACCTGGCGGTTCGCACTGCGCTTGCTTATCGGACGGTCAGCCACATTACATTTC
>JBAWBE010000194.1:0-4848 GCA_049589635.1 Terriglobales bacterium | reverse complement strand
GGCAATATCTCCGCCGCACAAAAAGACTACGCCACCATCCAGCAGGATTTTCAGCAACAACAACAGCAGCAGGGAACCAACCAGGTCCATCACCATCATCACCACGGCGGCGGCCAGCAAAGCAACCAAATCTCGCAAGCCCTAAACTCTCTATCCGCCGCGCTGCAATCCAACAATCTCTCCAGCGCCCAAACCGCCTTCGCTACCCTCCAGCAAGACCTGCAACAATTCGAATCCGGCGGCACCGGCTCAACAAGCGGCACCACGCCATCCTACGCCCCAGCCGGCTCTCTCAATGTCACCGTCTGATCCGCGCACCGACTGCGAAGTCACTGACGAGTGGAACGTTCGCGGACGACGCTCGGGAGAGGCTCGCAGTTTAATCGAATTGCCGGCGGCGGCAGATTGCGGAGTGTCGCTCCAGCTCAGCCTTTTCCAAATCCAAGCACAAGACTGAGGCCTGCTGCGTCCGCAAACGCTCGAAAATCTCGATCTCGCGTCAGCAGCGGAATGCCGGCATCTATGCAGGTCTGTGCAATCAACGCGTCGCCAAGCCGCGCCTTGCGGCGCTTGCCCAGCACCTTCGCGCGCAAGCTTCCGGCGCGCCGCCAATAGTCGGATACAATTTCGATCAAGGGGACTTCGCAGAGCGTTTCGACGACGACGTCGGCAAGCTTTGGATCGCTTAGCAGTTCGGCGAGCACTACCGGCACCATCACAACTTGCCGGTCCGCTAGCGCTTTGTCGAGCAGTGTCGAATCATCGCCCTCTTCGCCTTCCAGGAAACTGATCCACGTGCTCGTATCCGCTGCAATCACCGGTCGTCTTTCAGTTCCGCAAGCGTGCGCGAGAAGCGAACTTTGCCGCGCAAACTTCGCAGCCGCGAGTAGGTCCGCGAGGCCGCAACCAGTTGTAGCCCGATACGAATCGTCTGCGTGATGCCGGTGCCGCTCGCGCGTTGCGCCTTCTCAAGCAATTCTGGTGGGACTTCCACGGTGATCTTGCGAGCTGTCTGCATGGTGGGCTATTGTACCATACTCAATACCAGCATCGACTACGGTAAAGTTCGTGCGTTGCCGGAGTCCCAGGAACAGCGTGGCTGGCTCTCTCAACGTGCCAGCCCCGTATCTGCGGCGCAGTTTTAGATCAGAGCTGCGAAGAGCAAGATAGTCTGCCCCCGGACTCTTGGCAACCCCAGCTCCCGATATCCACGCAAATCAGAGACAAGCGGCTGCGTACGCGAGCGTCCCTACAACAGTTCGCGTCCGGTGGCACTTTCGCCCCGTTGCCGGTACTATCGTCTCCTGCCGGTGCGGGGTTCCTGTCATTACCAAAAATGATAAAGTCATCGTGCGGTTATCACTATGAGAGCCTTGGCAGAAGCGAAACCGCCTGATTTCATCAAAGGTGTGACGTGATCACCCTATCGCGAACAATTCGGCTTTCCGCAACCGACGCAAGCAATCACTTAGCCTGCAGACACCTCACTTCTCTCGATCTAAGCGTAGCTCGCGGGAGTCGTGTTGCACCAGAGTGGCGATCGCCTGACCTTGCTGTCCTGCAACAACTCGGTGCTCGTCACGAAGAAGCCTATTTGCATTCGCTCCTGGATCAGCCTCTTTCATTCGCGGACCTGCGAGAACTTCGTGACGAGAACGCCTCGCTTCTTGCAACGGATAAGTCCATGAGAGATGGAGCGGATGTCATCGCTCAGGGCAGCATGGCAATCGGGCGGTGGCTCGGGCGGCCGGACGTTTTGCGCAAAGTGCCGAGGCCCAGCCGTCTGGGAAATTGGTCGTATGAGGTTTACGACTGCAAATTGACACGTGAGACGAAGGCGGCAACCATCTTGCAGCTTTCGCTCTACTCCGAGTTACTAGCCGAGACGCAAGGTGCAGCGCCAGAATTCATGCACGTGGTCTTGCCCGGAACCACGTTCGTTCTGCAGCCCTACCGTGTTGAGGAATACTCAGCGTACTACCGATACGTGAAGGCACGGTTGGAGAGCGTCTGCGATAGCGAGCAGCAAGAAGAAACTTACCCGGAGCCCTGTGCCCACTGCGATGTCTGTAGATGGTTCCGTGAATGCGACGCGCGCCGACGCGGTGATGATCATCTTTCGCTAGTCGCAGGGATTACCAGACTCCAGCGCAATGAACTGACTGCTTGGACAACGGACACGATGGCGAAACTGGCAGCGCTGCCGCTGCCCATTGCTCAGAAGCCGGCACGCGGTTCAAGAGAAGGTCTGGAGCGCGTACGAGAGCAAGCTCGCGTTCAAGTGGAAGGGCGAACGCAGGGCCTCTGCATTTACGAATGCCTCCCGATTTCAGACCAGATTGGTTTCTCTAACCTGCCGGAGCCTTCGATTGGCGACATGTTCGTTGATCTGGAAGGCGACCGGTACGTAGGCAATTCTGGACACGAATATTTGTTCGGCTTCGCGTGGCTCAATCATTGCCAAGAACACCCTTATGAAAGGCGATGGGCGTTCTCCGCAACCGACGAGAAGCGGGGATTTGAGTGGATCGTAGACGAGGTCATGCAGCGGTGGAAAGATCATCCAGCCATGCATGTCTACCACTTTGGAGCCTACGAACCAACGGCGTTTAAGCGTCTCATGGGAATCTACGCGACTCGGGAGGACGAGATTGACCGTATGTTGCGGGCAGGATTATTTGTGGATCTGCACAGCGTCTTGAAGCAGGCCCTGCGCGCAAGCGTTGAAGAATATTCGCTGAAGGCGCTTGAAGCGTTTCACAAATACGAGAGAACGATCCCTCTCGCTACCTCGCGAGAAGCCATGCGGCACATTGAGCATAGTCTGGAATTGGGGCGACAGAGCGAACTTCCCGATCACGTACTAACTGCCTTAGAGGGATACAACAAGGATGATTGTCTATCGACTGCGTCTTTACGCGACTGGATGGAAGCTGAACGACAAAAGCTACTAGATCAGGGTGTCGCCATCTCCAGACCAGTTTTGCGAGACGGTGCTCCGTCGGAGGCAGTGGACGAACGTCAGAAGAAGGTTGAAGCCTTAGTCGCACAACTTGTTTCTGGCATTTCATTTGATCCCGCGAACCGTTCAGAAGAAGAGCAAGCGCGATGGATTTTGGCCCAACTCTTGGATTGGCACCGGCGAGAAAACAAAGCCACCTGGTGGGAAGGATTCCGCCTGGCCGCGTTAGACGATCAAGCCTTAATGGAGGAACGAAGCGCCGTGGCCGGTTTACGGTTCGCGAAGCGACTCGCCATTGATGGCAAGATTCCGATCGACCGGTACACGTTCGACAAGCAAGAGACTGAAGTGCGCGTCGGAAAAGATTTGTATCAGCGAAAAGAGAAGTTTGGTTCCGTGACCGCGATCGATGTGGTGAATAGAATGGTCGACGTCAAGAAAACGAGAAAGACAGCTGAAATTCATCCGACTGGCCTGTACATGTGGGATCGGCCGCCTTCGGTCCTAAGTCATGAAGGGGCGTTGCTGCGAATTGGAGAATGGGTCAGAGACAACGGTATCGATCAAGCGGGTAACCATCGCGCCGCGCGCGACCTGCTGCTACGAAAGCCTCCGAGACTTTTGCGCGGCGAAACCCTCATGCCGCGCATTGGAGAAGAGACGAAGACTCTTGCCAGCCGCGTGGCTAGCGCACTCGATGACTCCGTGTATGCCATTCAAGGTCCTCCAGGTGCTGGGAAAACCTACACGGGCGCCAGGATGATATGCAAATTGGTTCTACAAGGGAAACGAGTCGGAATAACCGCACTAAGCCACAATGTCATTCACAAGCTACTCGAGGAAGTCATAGACGCCGCGCAAGAGGAAAAGATTGACGGCGTGCGTTGCATGGAAAAGGTTAACGAAGTGTCCGACGACGATCCGGCTGAAGGCATCGTCATCGTGACAAAAAACGAGTCTCCTCTTGGAGCGTTGCGCTCGGGAGCGGCCAACGTCGTAGGCGGCACATCGTGGCTCTGGACGCGGCCAGAGTATTTTGGCGTACTCGATGCCTTGTTTATAGACGAAGCGGGTCAAATGTCTTTGGCCGACGTCCTCGCTGTCTCACAAGCGGCAAAAAATCTAATCCTGATAGGCGATCCACAGCAACTCGACCGCCCGCTTAAAGGTAGCCATCCAGATGGGGCGGAAAAATCTGCGCTTCAGCATTTACTCGGACAGCACAAGACAATTCCAAGTCACGTCGGCCTACTCCTCCCCGAGACATGGAGGATGCATCCAAACATTTGCGGATTTACGTCGCAAATGTTTTACGAGGGAAGGCTTGGTTCGCGCGAGGTGTTACGCAATCGAGTTCTGGAGGGGCACAAATCATTCAGCGGCGCAGGTTTGTGGTTTGTGCCGGTTACTCACGAGGGTAACTGCAACTCCTCAGCGGAAGAGGTAGAAGTCGTCGCGCGCATCGTTCAAAGCTTGTTGCGGCCTGAAGTGAAATGGTTTTATGGAATAGGCAACAGCCGGCCGCTGTCCTTGAATGACATTCTCATCGTGGCTCCTTATAACGCCCAGGTAGCTGATCTATCAGCGCGGCTGCCGGGAGCTCGCGTCGGAACCGTCGACAAGTTCCAAGGGCAGGAAGCTCCGGTGGTGATCTATTCCCTCACCACGTCGTCGCCTGAGGAGGCGCCGAGAGGAATGGAGTTTCTGTACAGTCTGAACCGGCTCAACGTCGCAACGTCACGCGCGATGTCGAATGTGATCTTGGTCGGTAGCCCGCGATTGTTTGAGCCCGAGTGTCGCAGCCCCCGTCAGATGCAACTCGCAAACGCACTGTGTCGGTATCTGGAGCTCGCGACCACCGTCGATCCAGCAGCACTATAGAAGGT
>JBAWBE010000193.1:0-3916 GCA_049589635.1 Terriglobales bacterium | reverse complement strand
GAAGAAGACGGGACCGGGCGAGCTGATTCTGATCAGGAGCGCAATCAGGGCGAGAAGCGGGGCGATCGGAATGAGAACGACGAGAGAGAACGCGATATCAAAAATGCGCTTAAGGACTGCGTAATTCACCAGATCGGCGGGAGTCGAGGTCAAATCGAGCATCTGAAAACGGCCAAACTGGAACAGTCGCTCACGCACCACGACCCCGTCTCCAAGATCCATGATGACGCGGGCCGGCAAACTGAGTTTCTCGAGGGCTTCGACGATTTCCGGGATGCGCGGAAATTGCAGAGGTTCGACCGCGATGATGACCTCCTGAAATCCATGGGTCGCATTCAGTTTGCCCAGTTGATCGAACTCGTAGAGCGGGCCCGCGACCGGCACCTGTCCGGGAAGAAGCACGTAACCGGCGATCTGGCAGGGCACCAGGGAGAGCCGCTGCAAACGTTCCGCGGCTCGCTGTGCGAAACCATCGGCGCCAATGATGAGGATGGAGGTTGCCTTGCCCCAGGACTTGTGCCTCCGGAGGAGAGTGCGAAACACAACCCGCATGGTGAGAGCGAGTGTGAACAAGGCGAATATTCCGCAAACGAACAAGCCGCGTGGAAAAGTTGCCTCGTGGTTGAAGAACAAGACCGCGAGCAGAACGCCACTGGTTGCAAAGAGCGCGCGGAGCGTGGCCTTGGCTCCCGTGCGCTCGCGAAACAATTCATCGACGTCGGTGACCCGACAGCGTTCCGACATGAAGGCCCAAACGAAGGAACATAGCAAGAGCAAGCCAAAATGGCCGGACTGAGGATAGTTGGAAGGCCGATCGCCGAAGTTCCAAACGACGCGCCAAATCCGCTCGCCGGCATTAAAAGCGGCCCAGGGCAAAAGATAGGTATAGAGAGTGAGCACCAGGCGGTAGAAGCGCATTGACAGGAACATCGAAGTTGAGCCTTTCCGTCGGTGAATGCCGAGTCTTCTGACTTGCGGGAAACTCTTCTGGAAAATTTCTGAAAAGGAAGTGATCTAGTCCGCGGAGTCAGCGGCGCCCGCGAAAAACGGCTGGGGTTCGAGCAGCGACTCGAAAAACTGGTCGTACAGATCCAAGACTCGCGCTTTGCTGAAATTTCTCTCCGCATAAACACGGCCGTTGACTCCCATCTCCGCACGGAGGGTAGGGTTCTCGCGCAACACCCGGACTCCTTCGACCAGCGCCATCGGATTCTCGGACTCGACGACAGTGCCGCATCTGGCTTCGCGCACCAGGCGGGAGGCGACGCTGTTTGAGTTGGCGGCGGCCAGGACGGGCTGGCCCGATGCCATGTACGTGAGTAGCTTGCAGGGAATGACCGAGTCTTTCACGGCAGCTTTCTGGTTTAGGAGCAGGAGATCGGCGGCGGCATAAACCTGGCAGAGGGATTCGACAGGCTGAAGCGGGAGAAGCAAGAGATTGTCGAGTTTTCGGGCTGTGATTTCCCGAGCGACCGCGGCGCGCTCTTCTCCCTCGCCGACGATGACCCACAGGAGGCTCGAATCGTTGCGCGTGAGGGCGGCCGCCTCGACCATGTTGTGGAGGGTCTGTTTCTTGCCCATGTTGCCGGTATGGATAACGACGAATTTTTCGCGCCCGATGCGGTGGGCGGCGCGGAAAGTGCCATCGCTCGGACCTGGGTGAATGCTTTCGGTGTCTCCCCAATCTGGAATCACATGCAGGCGGTCAGCGGGAATTCCGATTTGCATGAGCTTTTCGCGAAAACTTTCGCATAGGCAAACGATCGCCTCGGCGCGTCCATAGGCCATTTTTTCGAGAGCGCGGGCCGACCTCAGCAGGAAACCTTCGCGCAGGATTCCGGTGGCCAGCGCCGCGTCGGAGGCAAGGTCGGTTAGCTTGATGACGTAGGGAACGTTTTTGATCCGGCTCAGGATATAGGCGGCGAGCGCCAGTGCGGGCGGCGGACACGAGCAGTACACGACGTCGCAAGCGCTCGCGCCGAGTCCGGCGATGAGGGCCGCCGCGGTAAAGGAAAAATCGTGCAGCAGCCGCTCGACGAGCGAACTGGCGCGCCCCGGAATATAGTGCCGCACCCGGCGGATTTCGACTCCGCGCCGCTCTTCTTTTTGCGTAATCCGGCCGCGGTATTCCTCCCAGATTTTCCACTCCGGGTAATACGGAAAGGCTGTCACCATCTGAACGGCATGGCCCTCGGATGCGAGGTGCTCGCCGAGTCCGGTGGTAAAGGGAGCGACGGAAGTGCGCTCCGGAAAATAGTTAATACCGAGGATTAGGATTCGCATCGTAGAGTGGTCGGGTGCAATGGATAGTGGACGGCTACCGGTCTGGCAGTCCCTGTGGTCTTCATCGGGGAAAAAGCCAAAAGTCTTTATTAACCGCGCGGATCTCGATTCACCGCCTGGACCTTGCCGTGGTCTCGCGATCCAAAGTGGGAGCGGACTTATTCTGGATCGCAGCGCGGTAGATCCCGATCAACTGGCTGTAGCTCACTTCTTCGCTATAACGCTCTTCCTGTGTGCTGCGGGCCGCCTTCGACCATCTTGTCCAGGTGTCGTTGCCGGCCAGCAGCGCTTCTCCGAGGGCCGCGGCCAGAGCCCAGGGATCGCCCGCATTGAAGAGCAGCCCTTCGCATTCGTGCCGGACAATGGCTCGCAGACTGGGATGATTCGCGGCCACCACCGGGGTGGCAACCGAGAGGGCCTCGAGCAGCACCATCGGACAGTTCTCGTAGGCGAGCGATGGAAACACGAGAATGCGGCTGGCTGCGATGTGCTCGAGAACCTCCGGCCGGCTGAGCCTTCCGCACCATGTGACATGGGGCATATGCCCATATCGCTGTTGGATTATTTTGCGCTCCGGACTGTCGCCGATCAGCAACAACTCGAATCCCGGGAGGGCCGCCATGCGCCAGGCGTCGAGCAGGAGGTACACGCCCTTGCTGCGTGTCAATTCGCCGGCGAAGACCGCCTGGTTTTTTCTGGGCCCGCGGCCGAGTTCTGAAACCGGCACAAAATTCGGCTTGACCATCAACTTGCGGCCGGGAAAATTTCCGCGCAGAAAAATCTCGCGGTTGAATTCGTTCAGCATGATGTAGGTGTCGACCGCACGGCGATAGGTGCCAAGTTTCGAGTGCAAGGTGCCGATGGCGGCCATGACGGCGGTTCGCGGCAAGCTGTTCTTATAGCAGCGATAGCGTAAAGCCGGAAACGGCGACTGTCCCACGCATTTTTCGCAGCGCCGATCTTCTCTTGACAAGAGCGCGTTGGTGCACAGCTGGCGGAAATTATGCAGCGTCTGAACGACCGCGACACGGGCCCGATGGCTGGCCCAAAGCACGCTCGGACTGAGCGTCGGAAAGGTGCTGTGGACATGGACGATGTCGGGTTCGAACTCCGCGATCTTTCGTTGCACTCCGTAATAGGATCGCCGTGACCAGAGAAAGCCGGGAGCGGCCAGCATCTGCCGAAGCACCGATCCATTTTTCAACTCGGCGGCGGAGGCGGTGAACTCTCCGACCGTGTGTCCCCGCGCGCGGAGCAGCCGGGCCTCGAGTTCGACCACCGTGTCTTCGCCGCCCCACCCCGGCGCGGAGTGATTGTGCACCTGGAGGACGCGAAGCCTTCCCTTAGTTTCGGCGATGCCGCGGTCAGCAATCCTCGCTTCCGATGGGGTGATTTCGGAAGGCGAGATTTCGGACGTTGTGATTTCGGCAGCCGTGATTTCGGCAGGCATGATTACGCAAGGCATGATTTCGCAAGCGGTGATTTCGGACATGCTGACTTCGGACATTCCGCTACGCCGTTACCATCGCTCGGGCTCGGGCCCGGATAGTACTCATCGCGGATTGCAGTGAGATGGGGGCGCGCGCGACCGCACATTGGCTCCGTATGTCGCGGTCGCCCGCAAGGGTGAAGC
>JBAWBE010000192.1:0-8938 GCA_049589635.1 Terriglobales bacterium | reverse complement strand
GTAGAGCTCGCCGAGATGTTCGCGCAGCTTTTCTTCGCCAGTGATCGCTCCGCCTTCTTTCACCGAGACGAGCGTCTCGCGGAAATCGTTGAGCTGCTTGAGAAGGCCGTTGAGCTGATCTTTCAGCTGCGCGTCGGTTGCGGCGGCGGTTCGTGCCTTCACCTGATCGCGCAGATCGTTGGTGGCATCGACCACGTAAGTCAGCTGCGCGAGGTCGGTGTAAAGCTTGGTTACGACCTTGTGTTGCAGGGCACGGTCGGCGGGCGTGCTCTTGCTGCGCGGGTCGGGCACCAGCTTGAATTCGGAGGTGTACGTTTCCTTGCCCTTAGTCAGCTTAACCTTGTAAGTGCCTTCCTGAGCCTGTGGGCCGAAAAAGAGAAATTGATTTTCGACGAGACCGGCTGCGGGTGGAACCTTGGGTGGCTTCGCGCGCTCGGGCCACTCGAGACGGTTGAGTCCGCGGCGTTTGTCGCCCTGGATTGAAGTCAGGAGCGTACCTTTGTCGTCGTAGATTTCGAGCTTGAGATCACCGAAGATATGGCGCTTTTTCTGATAATAGACGATGGACGCGGCTTCAGGCACTGTTCGGCCCATGAATTCCGCATCGCCGTCGGCGCGCTGTTCGCCCGCCGGCAACTCAAGAACAGACGCACGCGAGGGCAGCATGACGAGATCCTTGGAGAGCATTTCAGGAGTGAGAGCGCGGAGCGGCGTCAGGTCGTCGAGGATGTAAATGCCGCGACCGTGAGTGGCGAGGATCAGATCCGACTCGCGCGGTTGGATCGCAATATCGCGAACGGCTACGTTTGGTAGATCGCCTTTGAACTGCGCCCAGTGCGCGCCGCTGTCGATGGAGATGAAGAGGCCAAACTCGGTGCCGACGAAGAGAAGATTCGGGTTCACTAGATCTTCGCGAACTACGTGCGCGTAGCCGCTGAGTTCTGGCGTCGAGAGCGAGTTCCAGGTTTTGCCGTAATCTTTCGTGCGGTAAACATGGGTCTTCATGTCGCCGAGCGCGTGGCCGTCGAAGGTCGCGTATGCGGTCGCGGCGTCGAAGTGACTCGCCTCGATGGTCGAGACCCACGTGTCGGGCGGCAGGCCAGTGATGTTCTTGACGACGTTCGTCCAGTGTTTGCCGCCGTCGCGCGTGACCTGCACATTACCGTCATCGGTTCCGGCCCAGATGACTTCGCCGTTCTTGGGAGATTCGGAGATGGTGTAAATGGTTTCGTATTTTTCCGCATCGGAGTTGTCGATGGTCAAGCCGCCGGAAAGTTCCTGATGCTGGCGGTCGGGATTGTTGGTGGTGAGGTCGGGTGAAATGCGATCCCACGATTCGCCATGATCGCGCGAGCGAAAGAGGAATTGTCCGCCTAGATAAATCGTGCCTTTTTGATTGGGACTCAACGCGATGGGCGAATTCCAATTGAAGCGGAAGTCGGGCTCGCCGGCGCGCGGCAGCGGCTTGATGTCGCGGGATTCGCCGGTGCTCTTGCGGAAACGCGAGATCCTTCCGCCTTGATATTCGGCATAGGCATAGTCGGCGTCGGAGGGATCAGAGTAGGCCCAGAAGCCGTCGCCGAAGTCGATGTTGCGCCAGGCGCGGTTGGGGATTCCGTCGATGCCGCGCGATGCCCCCATCCATGTGCCGTTGTCCTGCAAGCCGCCGTAGACATTGTAAGGATCGGCCATGTCCGCGCTGACGTGGTAGAACTGCGCAACCGGAATGTTGTTCAGGAAACGCCAGTGGGTAGCCTGGTCGAGCGACTGATAGACACCGCCATCGTTGCCGCACAACATCTGATTAGGATTATCGGGATTGATCCAGAGAGCGTGAAAGTCGCCGTGGACACCTTCATCGGGACCGGTGGTATCGATCGCCGAGCTGAAGCTTTTTCCTCCGTCTTCGCTGACGGTGAAAAAGAAGCCGGGCTTGTAGACGCGGTCGGGATTCTTCGGATCGACGATGACGCGCGCGAAGTAGAACGGACGGCCGCTCACATTGAATGAATTGTTGACTTCGATCCAGCTGTCGCCGGCATCGTCAGAGCGGAAAAGCGCGGTATGGTTGCGAGCCTCGACGACGGCGTATACGCGTTGATGGTTGCTCGGCGCGACCGCGATGCCGATGCGGCCAAGATCGCCTTCGGGCAGGCCCTTGCGCAGTTCATGCCAGGTGGCGCCGGCATCGGTCGATTTGAAAAGGCCGCCGCCGGGACCGCCGGATCGGAAGTTCCAGGGTTCTCGGCGCACATCCCACATAGCGGCGTAAATGACGCTCGAATCCTGCGGGTCCATCGCCATCTCGGCGCAACCTGTGCTGTCATTGCGGAAGAACATTTTGTTCCACGTCTTGCCGCCGTCGGTGGTTTTGTAGACTCCGCGCTCGGTGTTGGAATTCCAAAGATGCCCGAGTGCGCAGGCGTAAACGGTGTTTCCATTTTTTGGATCGATAAGAATTCGGCTGACGTGTTCGGAGTCGGGAAGGCCCATGGCATCCCAGTTTTCTCCTCCGTCATGCGAACGATAGACGCCCGTGCCGACTGACACGCTGTTGCGGGCCCACGACTCGCCGGTGCCGACCCAAACCGTCTTCGAGTCGGAGGGATCGATGGCGATGGAACCGATCGACAGTGTTGGCTGCTTGTCGAAGATCGGCTTGAAGGTGACACCTCCATCGCGCGATCTCCAGACGCCGCCACTGGCGGAGCCGATGTAAATTGTCAGGCGCTCATTTTCGCGTACGGCCTTGATGTCGGCAATGCGGCCGCCCATGACAGCCGGGCCGATGGCGCGGATCGGAAGCCCGCTGATCACGTCGGAATCGAGTGTGATGTCTTGGGCGGGAGCGGGAATGGCGAGAAGGGCGAGCGCAGCAACGAATGCGGCAAGGCAGAGCAAACGAAGACGAACGAGCATGATCACCTCGAATGAAGTTGCACGACGGCGTTAAAGATTGAATGTTTCATCATCGCGACGTGAGAGACGGTTATATTGCGCACGCCTACGTGTTTTTGTTGGACTGCGGCACGACTACACAGAAGCCGTAAATATTTCCGCCAGCCTAAGAAGGCTTTTATAGCGAGCAAACTTGCGGCATCGCTGAAGCGACGGCCCTGATACGAATCTTTCACGTCCGCTTCTATTTATTCGGCGGAGTCGGCTTCGGCGCGTCGGGCTTCGCTGTGTCGGGCTTCACCGGGTCCGTCTTCGGTGCGTCTGCCGCGGGCGCGGGTGGAGCGGGTGGCGGCATCTTGAACATCGCGTCGTCAGCCGGCACGTTCAGCTCGATCTTCGAGATCGTGATCTTCTGCTTCTGGTCGCTTCCCTTCATGCCGCTCTCGACCGCGAACGGAAAAATAATTCCGTCGACTTCCTTATAATCGCCGATCGAGGATTCGAACTCGTGTTCGGTTCCGCGCACCATGCGCTTGGTTTCTTCTTTGATCTCGAGGAAGGAATCGGCGTCGATATATTCGGTCTGCACGTCGCCGTTCTTGAGCGTGACTTTCAGTTTGTACGCGTCGGTGCCTTCGATCTTTTCCTTGCCCAGCAATTCAACCGTATTGCCTTTGCTTTTGTAATCGACGAGCGGACCATCGAGGTCGGCAGTCTCTTCCATTTCTTTCGTTTCGTCGCCCGACATCAGCTCAGGATCTTTTTTGCCCATGAAGGGCATGATCTGCCAAGCCTTCGAGCCGTCGTAGGCCTGCACTGCTGTCAATCCTTGAATGGTGAACTCGAGACGGGCCATTTCGGGGCGCTTCTGCACCATAATTCCCGGCGCTTCCATCCCTGGTCCCATGGTCATGGTGGCCGTCGTTTTAATAGACTTCACGCTCTTGAGTTTGTCCATGCCACCACGGGCAGCAATGTTTTTTGCGATGATATCGTCGGCAGTTTGCGCCCACAGGCCCGGAACCAGAACAGCCAAAGCGAGGACCGCCAGGCAAAATTTTCTCAACATTGAATGATCTCCTTGAAGTCTTACCCTGAAATCTTGCCCTGGGATTCTTGCCCTGGGAAATTCCATTTTTCGAAGAATAATTATTGTACGCCCAACGATAGTAGTTGCATTCAGGCGGGCGCCAATTTCACAGCCATCGAGAACATTTTCGCGGAGCAGACTGCCCCCGAGAATCAAGTGACCTCGCTCACAGACGGACAGCGCTCCCGCCACTATCGTTTACGTAGATCCCGAAAGGTTTGTTCCATGACTAGGATTGTTGTGTCCACAACCGCGTGGTGTATGTTTTTAGCCGGGTCTGGCGCAACCATTGCGGTGAACCAGCCGCTACGTGAAGACGGGCAATACGCGCGTCCGCAAGGAGGACTGAACGATGTCATTTGTTATCACCAGCACAATTACCTGCTACCTGCTGCCCGAGGACGGTCCCGCCGCCCAGACCGGCTTCCTCAAGCATCTGAACGAACCGGGCGAAACGTGGATCATTGCCTATGGATTCACGCTGCCCGACATGATCACTGATTTGTTGCAGGCCCACAAAAATGGCGTGCCCCTCCACATCTATCTCGACCACACGCAGTCCGCGGGAAAGATCGAACACCCGCTCGTGCTGGAGCTTGTGAACGCGGGCGTTGAGGTGACAATCGGGACATCGCCCGACGGAAGCAAATATATCTGCCATACCAAGGGCATGGTTTCGGATAAATCAAATGCTGGGGGCTTGTATTGTTGGGAGGGATCTACCAATTTCTCGACGAGTGCGTGGCATCAGGTCAACACGGCACTGGTGTTTTCCTCCACCGAGTGGCGCAACGAGTTCGTGGCGCAGTTTGAAGGCTTACGGGACTATGCCTGGGCGAATGAGCGCGCCATGCAGTTGATGCACGCACCTCCTCCGGATCTTGGCAAAGCGCCGGCTGCGTCTCGTCAAAGATATGGGCTGACTCCCGTGCCCGAGAAAAATGCGGTAGCTGGCCTGGGCGGACACGCCACGAATGAGAAACGGTCCTAGCCGCCCATGCCCATCGTGGAGTCTAGGGCAACCGCCCGGCTAAATCGCCGAACCAGGGCACTTCGAAGCGCTCGCCTTGCCAGGCTTTGATGGAGAGAACAATCCAGAGGAAGAGCATGGCCAGCACGGCCAGGATTCCGAAGAGCAGTAGGACGATCGGCGCTGCGACGTTCGAGAGCGAGAGCGCAATAATGATGACGACGAAAAAGACTCCCCAAATGAGCGCGCTCTGCCACGCATGAAAGCGGATGAAGCGATGGGTGCGAAACGCCGGGAGAAGCAGCAGAACTCCAGCAGGAAGAAAAGTGAAATAGGCGAGGGCGCCGAGGATGCGGTCTTTCTGAGGCAGCGGCCTCATCGACCATCCGCAGGCGGGGCAGAAGGCGGCGGCGGGCGGCATTTCGGTTTCGCAGTGTGGACAGGCGACCGAGGCATCCGCCTGACTCGACACTAGTGGGAGATTCGCGGAGCTATACGATTCGCCGGGCATTATCCTGATCCTGACCTTTCTTTCTGGAAACTTCCGGGTGCGAATCGTCTTTTCTCGCGTGCCCTTCGCCGTCACCCTCCCTGCAATCCGCGCAGATACCAGAAATCTGAAAAGTATGGCGAGTGGTCAGGTATTGGTGCTTGCGACCGATCTCCTGCTCGAGTTCTCCAACCTCGGGCGAGAAAAATTCGACTGATGCGCCGCACTCGGTGCAGACCATGTGGTGATGGCTGCGGCGGTTGTATTGATGCTCGTAGCGCGCGATGCCGTCGTAAAAGGCGACTTCGCTGGCCAAGCCGCATCCGGCCAGGAGTTTGAGCGTGCGGTAGACGGTGGTGAATCCGATGCGAGGATCTTTTCCCTTGACCAAGCGGTGCAGTTCATCGGTGGAGAGATGCTCGTGGGTTGCAAGAAAAGTCCGCAGGATGGTGTTGCGTTGCCCGGTTTGCTTGAGTCCGACGCGGCGCAGGTGCTGGAGAAAAATTGCCTCGGCTTCGCGCATGCTTTCACGCGAGATGCTGGGCTGATCGTCGATGCGCTTTTGTAGCATGGTCCGAGGCTTACTTACGGCAAAATCGCGGATTCCGGGCTCAACACATGATACTGGGCGACATTGGCTAACGCCAACCGCGACCGGATCCAGAGCAGAATCTTAAACTGCCAAGTTCACTGAGAAGATCCTCTGAGAACAGCCGCTGAGGACGCTGGGACGCGTTCATTGAGTTGGCGGCGCTACGCTACAATCGGATCAATGTCCGTTACTGCATCGTTGCCCGAACTCGGCAACAAAGTCCGAACCAGACGTAGGCTGAGGCGGACGCTCTGGACCATCATCCTTGCGGTGGCGATTCTGCTCGCGGGAGTGGCGGCGTGGGCGTGGTGGATCGCGCGTGCCGGCTTGCCGCAGGTGGATGGCAGTATCGCTGTGCCAGGACTTTCGTCGAAGGTGCGCGTGGTGCGCGACGAACAGGGCGTGCCTACGATTGAAGCCGCCACGCTGGAAGATTTGTTTTTCGCGCAGGGCTATGTGACAGCTCAGGACCGGATCTGGCAGATGGATATGATGCGGCGCGCGGCGGCCGGGGAGCTGTCGGAAGTTATTGGCGAGGCGACGCTGAAGATCGACCGGGCGCAGAGGATTCTGGGGTTACGCGCTGTCGCCGAAGCCGCCGAGAAGAATGTCACCGGACGCGATCGTACTTATCTGGAGGCTTACGCGCGCGGCGTGAACGAGTTCATCGCGGCGCACGGTGATCGGCACGGTGATCGATTGCCTCTCGAGTTCCGTTTGATGTGTGCGCAATCGAATCCACTCTATCTTCTGCACTGCCCAAATGCCGAGGTGGCGCGGTATCAGATTCGGCCCTGGACGATTACGGATTCGCTGCTGGTGGGCGCCAGCATGATTCAGGAACTGAATCATTACAGTTACGCGCGGGCGCTGACGCGCGAGAAAATTTTGGCGAAGATCGGGCCGGAGTTGACCGGCGATCTGTATGTGAACTCATCGTGGCGGGATCGTCCGCCGACCGATGTGCGCGCGATGGATGACGATCAGCAGTCGGGCGACAAAGACGATGATGACGACGACGATGATGATGTCGATCCCGAAGGCGCGCCTACGCAAATTACCTCGGCGGCGCCGAGCGGCGGAGCACTCGCGGCGTTCAGCGGCTTCTGCAGCCGGGACAACCCGGGCTTGCTGTCCGCGCAAAACGACGATCCTTACTCGGACG
Organism: Terriglobales bacterium; assembly: GCA_049589635.1. Taxonomy (GTDB): domain Bacteria; phylum Acidobacteriota; class Terriglobia; order Terriglobales; family Acidobacteriaceae; genus Acidiflorens. The sequence goes on along the minus strand of JBAWBE010000192.1, from coordinate 1,733 downwards.
CGTTCCGGCCGGGATCGAATGACTGGGTGGTGTCGGGTCAACACACTGTGACCGGAAAACCGCTGCTCTCGAACGATATGCACCTCGATCATCAAATGCCGAATTTGTGGTTCGAGGCGCATTTAAAGAGCGGAAAGTTCGACGTGGCGGGAGTTACATTGCCGGGCGTGCCCTTTGTGATCGTTGGCCACAACGCGCGGATTGGCTGGGGATTTACCAATGTTGGGCCGACGGTTGAAGACGATTACATCGAGGAATTCAACGCGCAGGGGCAGTACAAAACTCCGACAGGATGGGTGAATCCACAGCATCGCCAGGAAATTATCCACGTCAAAGGGAAGCCCGATGTGACGCTCGATGTGGTGACGACTCGGCATGGGCCGATTATCACGGATCTGATTCCGGGTGAGACGCGCCCGATTGCATTGCGTTGGACACTGTATGACGGAATCGGTCTGGCGTTTTTTGACGTTAACGCGGCGGATAATTGGGACTCATTTCGCGCCGCGTTTTCAAAGCTGGGCGCTCCCGGACAAAATGTTGTGTACGCCGATGTCGATGGCAACATCGGCTATCAGGCGACCGGGCACGTGCCAATTCGCGCCTCGGGTGATGGCAGCCTGCCGGTGAACGGCAGCGACGATACGCACGAATGGAAAGGATATATTCCGTTCGACGACATGCCGCATGCTTACGATCCGCCGACGGGCATTTTAGCAACCGCGAACGGCCGTATTGCACCGGATGCCTATAAGTATTCGATCAGCACGGAATGGGATGCGCCATGGCGGACGGATCGCATTTATCGGGTGCTCGAATCGGGCAAGAAGTTTTCAGCCGCGGATATGCTGGCATTGCAGATGGATGTGTCGTCGACGTATGACCGGTTTATCGCGGACAAATTTGTCTATGCACTCGATCATGCGCCGAAGTTATCGGATCGGGCGAAGCGCGCGGTTGATATTTTGCGCGATTGGGATGGGCGCATGTCGGCTGATTCGCCTGCGCCGACGATCGAAACGAAGGCGCGCGTAGAGTTGTTGAGAATGCTGCTCGAACCGAAGCTGGGCGCGGCACCGGATGATGCAGCGACAAACAATACGTTGGGCACCGCGCCGCCACCAAATAAAACGACCACCAAGGAAACCGGCGCATTGACGTGGAAGAGCTATCGTTGGGGGATGTCGACCGTGTGGCTCGAAAACACGCTGAACAAGCAACCGGCACGCTGGCTGCCGCCGGCATACCCCGACTATGGCGCACTGCTGACGGCCGCGATGGAGAGCGCTCTGAAGCAACCCGGTGTTCCCACAGATCTTGGGAAATGGAAGTGGGGAGAGAATTATCCGATCGAGATCGATCACCTCGTGCTCAGCCAGTTGCCGCTGATCGGAAGCTTCACAGGACCAGGACGGCATCCTTTGAGCGGGAGCAATTCTACGGTCAAGGCCGTGGGCCGGCACTTTGGCGCGTCGGAGCGGGCGACGTGGAACTTCGCTAACTTTGACGAGAGCACATTGAATCTCGTGACAGGAGAGAGTGGAGTTTTTCCGAGCCCGCATTATATGGATCAGTGGACGGCGTGGTATGGCGGGTCGACGTTTGCGTTGCCATTCTCGGCGGCTGCGGTGGAGAAGCATCGCGCGCATCAGATGACGCTGGAGCCGAAGTAGGCGTTTATTTCTCTTGGGCTAATTGCCTGCCACAATTGCGCTACCAAACCACCCTACAAC
>JBAWBE010000191.1:0-17564 GCA_049589635.1 Terriglobales bacterium | reverse complement strand
GGGTAGCTCGTCCCCTTCGGGGACTCTGGTCGGGTACACCCACGAATCATCGCCTTCGGCAAGGAGTGATCGATGACTAACTTCTACTTTTTCACGACCCCAATTCCCAACTCGCGCAATTGATTGTCGCCTACTGGCGTAGGCGCTTCCATCATCAGATCTTTCGCGGCGGCGGTTTTCGGGAACGGAATAACCTCTCTCAGGCTTTCGGCTCCTGCCAGGATCATTACTATGCGGTCTAGGCCTAGCGCTATGCCGCCATGCGGAGGGGTGCCATATTCCAGCGCTTCTAAGAAAAATCCGAAGCGGCTCTTGGCTTCCTCATCGGTCATGCCTAGCGCGTGGAAGATTCGGCTTTGAATGTCTTGCCGGTGGATACGGATTGAGCCGGAGCCTAGCTCGGTGCCGTTTAGTACGACGTCATAGGCTCGCGCGCGAACCATGGCTGGATCGCTCTCGAGCTTGTCCATGTCTTCTTCGTGCGGAGACGTGAAGGGGTGGTGGGCGGCCATCCAGCGCTTGTCTCCTTCGTCATATTCGAACATGGGGAAGTTCGTTACCCAGAGGAAACGGTAGTCTTTGGCGGGGTCTCCGGTTTTTTTGAAGATGCCGTGGCGGTCGGCGTATTTTTGCGCTAACGCGACGCGCAGCAGACCGGCGGAGGCGTAGATCTGCATTTCAGCGGGCGTTACTTTGCGCTTGCTGGCGGGGTGGGCGGCTTCGGAGCTGGTGGCGGATTGCGATGCGCCTACTACTAGCACGATCAGGTCGGTCGCGGTCGCTTCGCCGGTCTGAGCGCTGACTTTCTCGCGAATTTTTGTGGCGGCTTCGGGGAATTTGGTTTCGATTCGTTTGAAGTCTTCGAAGACTCTCGCTCCGCCCTTTGAAACGAAGAGCGGCTTGATGTCGTCGCGCTCCTTGCGCGATAGCTCGCCTACTTTCGGAGTGCGGATGGCTAGAACAGGGAGATCTTTGTTTATGGCCAGCGTTTGCAGATCTTCCTGGGTGAAGCAGTCGCGCGCTTCCGTTAGCGCGGGCAGGCGGAGGTCGGGCTTGTCGATCCCGTATTGGCGGATGGCGTCGTCGTAGTCCATGCGCGGGAACGGAGACTTGATTTCGTGGCCGGCTGTTTTAAAGGCTGCCCTTAGAAAACCTTCGACCGTTTCCCACACGCGCTCGGGCTGCGGGTAGGACATTTCTAAATCGATCTGGGTGAATTCAGGCTGGCGGTCGGCGCGCAGGTCTTCGTCGCGGAAGCAGCGCACGATCTGAAAATATTTGTCAAAGCCGGAGATCATCAGAATCTGCTTGAACAGTTGCGGCGATTGCGGCAGCGCGTAGAACGAGCCTGGTTGCACTCGACTTGGGACCAGATAGTCACGCGCGCCTTCGGGTGTGGAGCGCGTCATGAACGGGGTTTCGATTTCGAAGAAACCTTGCGACGATAGATAGTCGCGAATGGCGATGGCTACTTTGTGGCGCAGCTCGATGTTGAACTGCATCGGGTCGCGGCGCAGATCGAGGTAGCGGTATTTCAGACGCATCTCTTCATTGGCTAGGACCGTGTCTCCGGGCAGGAACGGCAGCGGCTTCGAGACGTTCAGAATGCGCAGTTCATCTACTACTAACTCGACTTCGCCAGTTGGGATGTTCGGGTTGATCGTATCAGCGTCGCGCTTTTTTACTGTACCAATGGCAGCTACTACGAATTCGTTGCGCAGTTCTTCGGCTTTTTTGTGGACGGCGGCGTTGAGTTCGGCGTTGCAGACGATTTGCGCTATGCCGGTGCGGTCGCGGAGATCGACAAAGATGATTTGGCCGAGATCGCGGCGACGGTTGACCCATCCCATCAGAACGGCTTTTTTTCCTGCGTCGGCAAGGCGGAGGGCCCCGCACATGTGTGTTCGTCTTAGATCGCCAAGAAAATCGAGCACGGAATCGCCTTTATGCAGGAATGGGGAATCCACACAAGCGCAGACGACGCGATTGTGTGGGGCACCCTGTGTAGCACCCACTCAATGCTGAATCGATGATTATAAATGGCAGACCGTGCTCGCGAGCCGTCTACTTTGCTTTCGTGTCCTTGCCGTCCATCACGAGGGACCAAGTCTTGCCGTCGGGAGAGACTTCGAATTTGTAGGCATAGGCGTTGGGCGGCATCAGCTTCATGGAGAATCGGCCCTTCATGGTTTGCGCGCCCATCTTCATATCGCTCATCCAGACAAAGTTGTCGCCGTCGAGGTTGCCAGTGGAGTGGGTGTGTTCGCCCGAGCTGTTGAATTCGTCATAGGTGTAGACCTTTTCCTGCGTGTCATAGCCCATGTAGGCAGTGCTGACGCCATCGGGCATACCGCCGCCGCTGTATTTGGAGTGGATAACGATGAAGTAATCGCCATCCATCCACTCGGTTTGTTCGTGCATGGTGAATTTTCCGCCGGGACCCATCGGACCGGGCTTCATGTCTCCCTCGGAGGTCCAGTGGCCGACAAAGTAGTCGAGCTTTCTTACTTCAGGGCCGGGTTTGGGGATTTCCATTTGAGCGAAGGCGGTGGTGGCGAGCAGAAGAATTCCCAGCAGAAGTGATGTGGCTTTCATGGGCGTAGCTCCTTGAGTTAGTAGATTTTCGAGGGGAGAATCGCGGGTGCCGATGGTAGACGCGCGGAGGGGCGATGTCAATCTCCTTCCGAATGCGCCTTCCGAGTGCACTTCAGAACTGGGGTTGAATCGACTCGAGGACACGCGTGAGCTTGGGATGAGCCTTCGACTCCTTCATGACACGGTCGAAGATGGAGCCAACGCCGGGAATGCGATGAGCCAGATATTGCGGATCGGTGAAATATTTCGCAGTTTCGTGATCGTTGGATTGGACCGCTGGAGCGAATGCGGAAGGGACGATCAAATCATGATTGGAGACTGCGTTGTCTTCGTCTCTATTCATATCGCTTCTGTTTACATCGCCTCTACTTGCATCCTTGGGTGTATTTGCATCTCTGTTTGTATTTGTCGTCCACGCCGGAAGTCTTGCGGAGGTGGGCGGAAGCAGCAGATTGAGGTTCACGGACGCATGGTTCGATTCGGGCGACGTGGAGGTTTTTATTTGTGGCTCAGTAACCCAGAGATGATCGGGGCGCTGCGGCAGCGCGATCCGCGAGAAGGAGGCAAGCATCGGAGGGTCGTCAACCTTTTCCCGATCTGAAGAGACAGCTGCGATGGTGTGCTGGAGACGACTTAGTTTTCGAGGCGATTGGGTTTGTGCTGAGAGCGGAGATGGGAAAAGTGATGCAAGGACGAGCAACAAAGTCGTTGCGGGGAGCGGTCGCCAAGGATTGAAAGCCCGCATCGGATTTCCCTCGTGCTCTTGCGGTCAACAGGGCTTGTTGCGCGCCTATTGCCCGCTGCCTATTGCCCGCTTTAGGATTCGGGCTGTCTGGGAGGTGTTGTCTGGCGGAAGAGTTTGACGCCACGTATGGGGCAGAACGGTGATTTCTACAGGCTTTCCTGGGTCATCTTTTCTTAGTCGTCAGGTCCTAGTCGTCAGGGCTCCGCGATGCGTTGCGCCAGCTCGGCTCGAGGCACAGTTACCTGTTCACCGGTGCCCAGATTTTTGAGGGCAAAGGCGTCGGCTTTCACCTCGTTTTCGCCGACAATCAGGATGTAGCGCGCGCCTACCTTTGTTGCTATTTCAAACATTTTCTTGAGCCGAAAACTGCGATCTCCTAACTCGATTACGAGGCCGTCGCGGCGAAGTTCCTTAGCCAGCCGCAGGCCCTGGCGGTTCATACCTTCGCCGACCGGTGCAATGTAAGCATCAACTTGCGTCGTTGTTGCGGGTTGCCGCTCTTGCAGAGCCATGACGAGCCGGTCCTCGCCGATGGCGAACCCGATGCCGGGCGCGGGTTGCGGGCTACCGAGTAGCTCCGCGAGCCCATCGTACCGGCCCCCGCCGAGGATGGCATTCTGTGCGCCGAGTGCGCCGTGGGTGAATTCAAATGCGGTCCGAGTGTAGTAATCCAACCCACGGACAAGCCGTGGGCTGAGCTCGAAAGCAACCCCCGCTTCCCTTAGAAGAGCCTGGACATTCTCAAAGTGCTCTCGGCTTTCCGGCCCAAGATAGCTGGAGATAAGTGGCAGGGTCTCAATAATTGGTTGATCTTCCGGAACTTTGCAGTCGAAGACGCGCAAAGGATTCGTCACCGCGCGGCGCTGACAATCCGAACACATGTTCCCAACTACCGGCTCGAGCGCTTTTCGCAGTGCGTCGTTATATGCGGCACGATCCTTGGCATCCCCAACCGAATTGATTTTGAGCGTGAAATCGGAAATGCCGAGCCGACGCAGCAACGTGTCCAACATCTCAAGAACTTCCGCATCGCGCAGTGGACGTTCGCTGCCGGAGGAGGCGGGGCCGATGACTTCCGCGCCGATCTGGTAGAACTGACGGTAGCGACCTTTTTGCGGGCGCTCGCGACGGAATTGCGGGCCGATGTAGAAAAGCTTGTTCAGGCCGCGATCCCAGAGCTTGTGTTCGATGTAGGCGCGGACTACGCCGGCGGTGTTTTCGGGGCGGAGGGTCAGGGATTGGCCCTTATCGCTCTCGGCGCGGCCGCGATCTTCCCAGGTAAACATTTCTTTGGCGACGATGTCGGTCTCTTCGCCGACGCCGCGGGCGAAGAGCTCCGTGCTTTCGAAAATCGGAGTACGGATTTCATGGAAGTTATAGGCGCGGAAGATGTCGCGGACCGTGGCTTCGACGAAATTCCAGAGTGCGGTGTCGGGCGGGAGAAGGTCGCGGGTTCCTCGGGGAGATTTGATCATGTGTAAGCTTTGAACTGGCACCTTAGCCTGACGCTAAATAGTAGCCCGTCGGCAAAATGCGGATTCCTCACTTCGTTCGGAATGACAATTGTAAATGGTCGAAGCCAGAAACCTTCCACGCCGGCGATGATGAGCGTGATTGGGATTTTTCGCCAATATGACCCTAGCCGATGGGGAGGGCGATGAGTGCAAGTTTTATTTTTGCTCGCGTGGTATCGGTGGATCGGCAGATCCTGATGGCGCGGGCGAAGTCGGCGCGCCGGTAGTTCCATGCCCATCCTTGGGAGGTACTTTTGCGGCTTCGCCCACGATGACTGCGGCGCGTTCTTTGCTGGTCTTGCATGCGGGATCGGAGATGCGGCATTGCGCGAGCGTGTATTTGCATCCGCAATCGCAGCTTTCCGCATTGAGCTTGTGCAATGCGGCCATGCGCTGTTCTTGGGTCAGTTTTGACGTGTCGATTCCCGGCAGCATGGTCGCGCGGTCCGCGTGCTTCAGAGACACTTCACCGGTGTCTTCAAAGGTTTCTATTCTCGCGGGAACCGGCATATTGAGCAGAGCGCGAGCTTCGATCTCGTACAGCACCGGATCGAAGAGCCCCACATGCTTTTGCACCATTTTGCCTTCCTGATTGATGACAAAAAGCGTGGGCAGCGCGCCGATGCCTCCATATGCGAGCCGCACAGGCACCGAGGTCATCGCTACCGGATAGTTGATGCCCTTGTCTTTCACGAACGCGCGTAGCCCCTCGGCGTCGTTATCATCGACATCCATGCCGATAATCTGCAAGCGGTCTTTATATGCGTTCTGAAGTCGGATCAGGCCGGAAATTTCCGCGCGGCATGGCCCGCACCATGTGGCCCAAAAGTTCAGCAACACCACTTTGCCTTTGTACGTCTGCAGGGTGAGTTCTCTTCCGTCGAGGTCTTTGACGTTGAGGTCCGGCGCAGAATCGGGATCGCGCACAAAGCGGATGACCGGTTGCTGTTGCTGCGGTTGTTCTGGTTGCAGTGGTTGCGCGCGCGCCTCGAGAGGAAGCATTGCCAGTGCCAGTCCCAGGCTCACCAGTCGGCACACCCCTAGCGCGATTTGGAGACTCTTCCCGCCTGTGCGCATCCTGCTCATGGGTTCTTACTAGGAGATCATAATCGAGAATGGGAGCCGACATTGTCATGGAAGCAATGTCGCGCGTTACCAAGATGATGAGTGTAGTAGCTATTTTTTCAACAACTAGATCCGTTGCCTTAGCCATGCCACGAACGGTACAGCGAAGAGAGCTGCCCAGAGCGCGAGATCTTCGATGGACTAAGCCAGTCGCTCTTGCCCCTCGCGTTCAGCTGCGGACAATGCCGAATTGGAAGCCGCAACAGAGGACAGCTCGCCGATTTTACCGCCTTAAGGCGCATAACGAGTAAAGACAAGGTCGGTCGCTTTGGCCTTCTCGTGGCAGGGGAAGCAGCTTTTCATGAAGGCTGCGTCGCCCGCTTTGCCGTCTGCGAAGTGACCGAACCCCCAGCCTCCGGTAGCGGCGTACTTTTTTGAGTCCTTAACCATGAACTGAATGTTTGTGGGAGCCCCGGGAACAAAAGATTGGACTTGGCCAAAGATTTTGTTGTTCTCATCTGACGGGACGTTCTTGTAATGCAAAGCAGCAAGGATCGTGCCGTCCGGAAAGGGAAGCTTGCCCTCGCGGAAGGCCTTGATCGCTACATCGTTGCCCAGGAGAGCACCTAAACTGTTGAGCTTGCCTGCTTCATGGGCCGAGGAGACCCACCGCCAGTCGCGGTATCCCTGAGGAATTTCGGTAACGTACGGAGCGGATGCCCCATCCGCGTGTCCTGTTGCAGGAGCAATGAGGGCGACAAAGCCGGCCATGGCTGCAACTGCAACCATGAAGAATGTGAAGTGTTTCAAAGGCGTTCCTCCGTTCAATGTGCTTGGGTAACCTGAGTTGGGTAACCTGAAATGTCAGCTGAAATCAGCACTCCAAAATATTTCGTCCTAAGGTTGATGTCAACGTCTGTTCGATCGGAAGTAGCCAGGCGGATCGCTCAACACAATGGGGGCGCGCTGGGTTTTGCCGACGTCAAGAGCGATCGCCATCGCTGCGTTGACTTGCCATTCTCGCCCACGTAAGATTTCGCGCAGTGATCGGAACCACTATCTCGCACTACCGCGTCCTCGAAAAGCTCGGCGGAGGCGGGATGGGCGTCGTCTACAAGGCCGAGGATGTAACTCTTCACCGCTTTGTCGCCCTCAAATTCCTGCCCGATGATGTCGTCAAAGATCCCTCAACCCTGGCGCGATTCCAGCGGGAGGCGCAAGCGGCTTCGGCGCTCAATCATCCCAATATCTGCACCATTTATGAGATCGGGCAGGAAGACGGCCATCCCTTCATTGTCATGGAGTTTCTCGATGGCATGACGCTGAAGCATCGCATCGGCGGCAAACCGATCGAGACCGATGTACTGCTTGCGTTGGCAATCGAGATTGCCGACGCGCTGGATGCAGCACACACTGAAGGCATCATTCACCGCGACATCAAGCCCGCGAACATCTTTATTACTAAACGCGGCCACGCCAAGATTCTCGACTTTGGCTTGGCGAAAGTTACCGCAACGGGCAAAAGCCTAAACGCTGCGGGAGCAACCGCTCAGGAGACATTAGAGCAGGATCATCTGACCAGCCCCGGGTCTACGCTGGGCACGATCGCTTACATGTCGCCGGAGCAGGTGCGCGCCAAGGAACTCGATGCGCGCAGCGATCTGTTTTCCTTCGGCGCCGTGCTCTATGAGATGGCGACTGGTACGCAGCCCTTCCGCGGAGAAAGCTCGGGCGTGATCTCGCACGAAATTCTGGATGGCGATCCGGCTCCGGCCATGCGGCTGAATCCTGATGTTCCGGCGAAGCTCGACGACATCATCGGCAAGGCGCTGGAGAAGGATCGCGAACTGCGCTATCAGGGCGCGACTGAGATGCGAGCCGACCTGAGGCGGCTGAAACGGGAAACGGAATCGCGGCGCGGCATAAGTTCGGGATCGGTAACGGCCGCGCCGGACAGTGGCGTTCAGTCGGGACATCCGGCGTTGTCATCATCTGTATCTGTGTCTGTACCCGTGTCGGTACCCGCATCCGGGTCGTCGCCCACCCTTACCGCACCTTCATCGTCGAGCGTCGTGGGCGCGGCGGGAACTGCTGTGGCTGGACGGGGAATACTCTGGAGCTTTCTGGTTCCGATCGTGGTTGTCTTGCTTGGCGCTGTGGGAGCGGGAGTGTGGTATTGGCGTTCGAAAGCAAGCGCGCCGCAGATTGAATCGATTGCAGTGATTCCGTTCACCTACGCGGGCGGCAGCGCTGAGGGCGACTTGCTCAGCGACGGCCTTACTGAGTCGTTGATCTCGAGCCTTGCCCACGTGCCGCAGTTGAAGGTGAAGTCGCGCAACTCCGTCTTCCGCTATAAAGGCAAAGATGTGGATGTGCAGAAAGTCGGGAAGGAATTGACGGTCGACGCATTGCTGACCGGCCGCGTGGTGCAGCATGGAGAGATGGTGCAGGTGAGCGCCGACCTTACCAATGTGCAGGACAACACCGAAATCTGGGGCGAGCAATACGAGCACAAAGCGAGCGACATTATTGCGCTCCAGCAGCAGATCGCGGGCGACATTGTGGGCAAGCTGCGCTCGAGGATGACGGGCGCTGAGAAACAGCAGGTCACCAAGCAAGGCACGCAAAATCCCGAGGCCTATCAGCTCTATGTAAAAGGCCGCTACTCGTGGAACAAGCGCACGCTGGCCGACCTTAATACGGCGATTTCTTATTTCAATCAGTCTATCGACAAAGATCCCAGTTATGCGCTTGCTTATGTGGGAATGGCGGATGCCTATGTCGTAATGGCCTCCTTTGGCGGCGACGCTAATGAGTTTGACGCCAAGGGGAAGGCCGCAGCCGAAAAGGCGTTGGAGCTCGACCCCACGTTGGCCCATGCGCACGCGGACCTGGGCCTTATCAAGATGCAACACGACTGGGATTTTGCGGGGGGCGAGGCCGAATTCCGCAAGGCGTTCGAGCTTGACCCGAGCGACGCCACGGCTCATCAGTGGTTCTCGCAGTCGATCTCCTACATCGGCGGCCGCGCACAGGAGGCAATGGCGGAAGCCAACCTGGCTCGCCAGCTTGATCCGCTCTCGCCCATCATCGCTTTTGCGCAGGCGGAAGCCTATACCTACGATCGCCAATACGATAAGGCGATTGAGATGATGAAAAAAGCCTCAGCGGAGAATCCAACGTTTGGCGTCGGGCATGTCTTCCTGAGCACCCCGTACTGGGGAGAGCACAAGTATCAGCAGGTTATTCAGGAATATCAGACCTATGCCCAACTGTCAGGCGACAAGATTGATGCGGAGTACGCTGCCGCGCTGGATTCCGGCTTTCGCTCCGGTGGATGGCCGAACGCCGCGCACAAGGGGATTGAGATTCTGACCGCGGAATACAAAGCGAAGACCAACTACCTCGCCCCTTACCAGATTGCGGAGCTTTATGGCGATATCGATGATAAGGACCACGCCTTCGAGTGGCTCAACATTGCGTACCAGGAACGCTGTGTCCTGGTCATGGCCATTCGGACCGACCCTACGCTCGATGCGCTGCGCTCCGACCCGCGATATGCGGAACTGATGCGCAAAATCGGGCTGCCGCAGTAGCTTCTGTCTCTCCGGAAAGATGCCAACCCCGGCATCGTCCAGACAACTCCCATCGCTGCATCGAAGCTTGGCCGTGGTATCGCTGTTGAGATTCGACGAGACCCATCCAGACCTCAACCGAGGCCGCGTGTCTCTTCACCGACTAGAAAGTAACGCGAACGATGTTGGCGACCTTCTTGGAGAAATCGTAGGTGGCGCGCAGATTTTCTCCCATGAAGCGCACTTTACCACGGACGTCGCGATCCACGATCGGCTGCCCAGCGTGATCCGTGATATGGACATTCAGGACCAGAGAGGTAGCTCCGCTAACGGTGGTCACTTCGCGCTTTCTCTGGCTACCCTTGTTGAAAGATTTCGCCGTGGTGTGCAACGTTACGAGATCGGGCGCGCTCGCCGCATCCTTATCGCCGCTGCGATAAACATGCTGGAACTTGCCCGTTTTCTCGATTTGCGTGATCAGGTTTTCATAGACAGCCATTCGGAATTCTGGTGGCATGGGCACATCGCCCGGATCCGTGGGCTCGATTTGGATGGCCGAGGCAGAGAACTTCTGGGTGGTCTTTTGATCGCCTGACTTGGCATCACCCGATTTCGTATCACCTGATTTCGTATCGCCTGAACCTTGCTGCCCTGAGAGAGACATAGAGCCCACCGTCAAAAGAAGAACGCAGGCGAGGATGATGCGGAAAACAATCGAGACTGTCATTGGACCGTGATATTTCCGACCGGGATATTTCAATGTTTGTCCTCCTGTTTGTCGGCGGGCGCCGGTTCTGCGAGTGGCACGGTCGCTTTCGCGCCCAGTGCGAGAAGCTGCTTCTTGAACGGAGCGGCCTGTCCCTGAGCCAGCACAAAGACAGTGCCGTGACAGCCGCCGTCGGAGTCCTTGAATTCCACAGTCAGGACATCAACGTGATGTGAAAAGAGGGCCAGGACCCGTCCACCGCCGTAAGGGATGGCCATCGTCGCGAAATGGGCCGCGCCGGTAATGTCCTGCCGGCTGTCTTCATTGGTGGAAATGTCGAGAATGGATGAGGCATCCACCGCCATCGTCTTCTTCTTGTTGCCATTGGTGAACTGCAGCGAGTTGCCCACCACCGAAAGGGTGCCTACGGAATTGTTCTTGACAGTTTCGCCGCCGATCACCAGTTTGACTTCGGTCTGCACCACGCTCGGGGCGTCCGGGGTTGGGGCCGCGTGCGGAGTCATCTGGGAAAACATAAATGGGGTGCCAACGGCCAGGAGGAGGACTGCGCGCACCCAGACACGTGGCCTGGCTGCTCGGAAAAAGTGCGGTGAGACTGAAACATCCAGGATCGGGCTTTGCATGTTCATCGTTTTTTACCTCATGCCTATCGGACCGGGCCAATACCGAAGGTGCGGTTCAGTTCCAGTTTCGACGCCGAACGGAGTGTATGCGATCAATTCACAGTTAGCAATCGCAAACGATATCCCCGCCGTCGCGTTGACGGGCTTGTACGCATTAAGGCGGGCTTTGATATACCCGGCCCTCGCCTGCTCACAGGAAGGTCGGGGGCGCTGGGCGCGCGTGAAGAGAGGGAGGGATGGCGCGTTACCCTATGCACAATTCCACATCCGAATGCTGGTCCACACTCCCGGGTGGGATGTGCATATCGATTGGCAGAAGCGTCCGGGAGTCTTTGCCCGTCGCCGACTATGGCGTAAATTGGACCCTCTGCATAAGATTCTCAAAACGTGGATCGGCGCGCAGCGGATCAAACGCCGGATTCACTTTGAGCGTGGTTAGAAGGTTCGAGTGATCCGCATAGGCTTTTTCAAACCAGGCAAACGTTTCATCCCGCTTGCCGGCGCCGAGAAGTGCCCATAGCATGGGATCGGGACTGATCGGCCGGCGTTTGTAAGATTGTTGCACCTTCTCGAGGGATTGCTGAGCCTGCGCGTGCTCGCCGGCTCGTCCATAAACATAGGCGCGCCACGCCCACGTCCAGGCTTCACTCCTGCGATCGTCCGATTTTTCAAACTCAGCGAGCGCTTTCACAAATTGTCCCTTCTCGACCAGCGCCGAGACCATCATCTGGGCTCGCGGGAAGTCTGGTTCCATCTCTCTTACGCCGCGGAACTGGACAATGGCTTCGTCATACCGGCGCGCGTAATAGAGAATCGCGCCTTTGTCGGCAGCAATGATCAGCGAAAGAGGATCGAGTGCCCGCGCCCGCTCACTTTCAGCTAACGCTTCATCGAAGCGTCCCAGCAGAGCAAGATATTCGGCGTACCACTGGTGGGCGGTCGCATAGCTCGGATTCAATTCGATGGCGCGCCGATATTCCTGCTCCGCTTTAGGCCAGTCGAAATCGAAATTCTCGGTGATCAAGGCCAGCGAGGTGTGAGCCTCGGCCAGGCTGCTGTCAAGCTCGAGCGCTTTGAGAGCGGCGGCGCGCGCTTTTGGCATGGACTCAGTCTGCGGAGTTACACCATACCCACCAAGCAACGTGTAAGAATCGGCGAGCCCCGCATAAGCGCGAGCATAGCCGGGATCCTTCGCAATAGCCTGTTGGAAATATTCAATCGCCTCTCGAAACCCTTCGAGCGTTCTCTTATTCCAAAAGAACCGCCCTCGCAGATAAAGGTCATACGCCTCGTAGGCATTCGGCCCATGGGAAGGCGCAGGCGCGGCGTCAATCGGTCGTCGGCCGCTCAGGCTGAATTCGATTTCGTTCGCGATTTCACGCGCGATCTCCGACTGCAGAGCCAGCAGGTTGTTCAAGTCGCGATCGTATTGGCGCGCCCAAAGGTGCGTCTGATCCTTAACTTGAATGAGCTGGGCCGTAATCCGAACCCGTCCCGCATCCCGGCGAACGCTTCCTTCGATCACATATTGCACCCCCAGTTCCTTAGCAATCTGAGTCAGCGGTGCCTGCGCGTGCTTGTAGTGCATCACGGAGGTCCGCGCGATGACACCCAGGTGCGCCGGATCGAGGTTTCCCAGCTGGCTGATCATCTCTTCGGTTAGGCCGTCGCTGAAGTAATCCTGAGTGGCATCGCCAGTGAAGTTCTCGAAGGGAAGGACGGCCAGCATCGACCTGCCCGCCGGAGGCGCCGGCGAAGTCGAATGCCGGCTTTGAAAGTAGACCCCCAAGGCTGCGGATAGTAGGAGGACGAATCCCAGCACGAGCGCCAGGCGACGCCGCGAGGAAGCGGTGCGATCCAGCGGCTCGTCCGCCCTTACGGCAGTGGGTGAGGCGTCTTGCGGGGCAACCTCCGGGCCGCGCATTGGCCCGATAACTGGAGCGATAAATCGATATCCCGAACCCGTGACTGTTTGTATGAACTGTGGCTGCTCGGGATCGTCCTTGAGGGCCTGCCGAATTTTACGAATGGCACCGTTGATACTGTTGTCCGTATCGAGAAAAACGCCGTTGCCCCAGATCCGCTCAATGATCTGCTCGCGCGAGACCGTCTCGCCATTTTTTTCCATTAGCAGAACGAGAATCTCGGTTGGAATTCGCTCCAGTTTCAAGGTACGCCCGGCGCGAGACAGCTTCTGTGAGCGCCGGTCAAGCTCGAAATCGTCGCCGAATCGAATTGGAGTGGGCTCCATAAGTGGCTTCCAGAAAGTCGGCGTCCTGATAGAGCCATCCATTCTACCAATGCGTCGCGCTTAGATTGTTCACTGCTCGGTCAAGATCGGCGCGGCCCGTCATCGAAATTCTGTCGAAATCTTCCCATCGAAATCCCGCTCTAAATTCCAGAGACGCGCTCTTTCAAAAGGTCGGACCATCGCGTCCGTTCGAAGGCACGCCCACATTTCTTCCGTAAGGTGTCAGAGATCTCCTTTGCTTTGTGATGGTTGACGAGACAGGAAAATTAAGCCCCCCGACAGCCCGACCGCTATTGGAAAGTTGCTCCCGTTTCTCCAATATCCACGCGTTGGGCACAGCAGCGTGGGATGTTTTTCTATGCGCTTCCTCGCCATAAGGCAGTTCCCATCGCAAGTCAAACTAAATCATTTAGAGGAGAGGGAAAATGAGAGCATTTTCGAGAATAAGCAAGAGCAACGTGACATTTCTGGCAGCTGTGACCTGTGTGGTTCTGGCGGGAGCGATCGCAGCCTTCGCCGTTCCGGTGGCGCAAGTCTTCCGTTACACAAACAGCCCCGTGACGTTCACGGGAGTGTGTTGTTCTTTCTGGGGTGAGTCAGTCAGCATCACCGAACCAAAAGCAGTTGCACCCGTACTTGTAACATTCAATGCCGACTACCAGGCCAGCGCTGAGGGAAACGCCGGGATCAGCCTCAATGGCGGATCCTGCAACATCTTCTTCGGATCGAACCGGCTGCCGGAATTCAACTTGGGCTCGGGAGGTAACGGATCGTTCGGCAATGCAAGCTATCAGTGGGTGATCAATCCATCAGATGGCTTAAAAGTGGGGAAAAACACCTTCGAGTTGTGCGGCGGCGGGTCTGAGGGAGACAGCAGCACGATTGTCCTTGGCTTCAACACACTCGCAGTGCAGATTTCGAAGTAGCCACTGAGTGCCCTGAGAAGACTGAAATCGGGCTGTCCTCCTTAATCCGTACATGGAGGATGGCCCGCTTCGGTTCTTGCCCTGCGCGCGTTCGGCCCCCCCATTTGTCCCCTGTCCCTGCCCGAATTCCGGGGTGGCTGGATTTTGACGGTGCAAATAGCGCTAATCCCGCCGCCGCGTTGACTTGCCATTCTTGCCCACGTAAGATCTCGCGCAGTGATCGGAACCACCATCTCGCATTACCGCATCGTCGAAAAGCTCGGTGGTGGCGGCATGGGGGTGGTCTACAAAGCGGAAGATACTTCTCTCGGCCGATTTGTAGCGCTCAAATTCCTTCCCGAAGAAGTTGCCCAAGACCCGCAGGCGCTGGAGCGCTTCCGGCGCGAGGCGCGCGCCGCGTCCGCGCTCAACCATCCCAATATCTGCACCATCTACGAAATCGGCGAGCACGATGGCCTACGTTTCATTGCCATGGAGTTTCTCGATGGCCTCACGCTCAAGCATCGCATCGCCGGCCGACCGCTCGAAACCGAAGTTGCCCTCGCCCTGGCGATTGAGATCGCCGACGCGCTTGATAGCGCGCACAGCGAGGGCATCATTCATCGCGACATTAAGCCCGCGAATATTTTTGTCACCAAACGCGGCCACGCCAAGATTCTCGACTTCGGTCTCGCCAAACTGACAGGCGCGCAACAATCCGATGCCGCTGGAATCGAAGCGACCGCCGGCGTGAGCCTCGAGCACCTCACCAGTCCCGGCTCAGCGGTTGGAACGGTCGCCTACATGTCGCCCGAACAGGCCAAGGGCAAGGAACTTGACGTCCGCACCGACCTGTTTTCCTTCGGAGCCGTGCTCTACGAGATGGTGACGGGCGCGGTGCCGTTCCGCGGCGACACATCTGCAGTCATCTTTGAAGCGATCCTCAATCGCGCGCCGGTTCAACCGCTCCGCCTGAATCCGGATGTCCCTGCAAGGCTGGAAGAAATTATCAATAAGGCGTTAGAGAAGGACCGTGATCTGCGCTACCAGCACGCTTCAGAGATGCGAAGCGATCTGAAGCGACTGCTGCGGGACAGTGGTTCTGGCCATCGATCGGGAGCGCAGAGTCAGGAAGTGGCGGAATCCTCGGCCGCGTCGATTTCCAGAACCGCGGCCTCCGGAGCAGCGACCTCAGGAATGTCATCTTCCTTGACTCCGTCATCAGGCACGAAACCGGCGAGCGGCGCGAACCCGAGCGCCGCGCAGTCCTCGGCCGCACCATCGTCTCCCGCAGTCACCGCCAGCAGTTCTAGCGTCAGCGCCGTTGCTCGCGAGCACAAATTCGGCCTGGCCACAATCCTCGCCGTGGCTTTGGTTTTGCTCGCAGCCGCCGGCTTCGGCGTCTACACATTCCTGTCGCGCACCGGCCCGACCCCATTCCAGAATTTCACCATGACGCAGATCACAAACACAGGGAAGGCAGAAGACGCCGCCATCTCGCCCGACGGCAAGTACGTTCTGAACGTGCAGAACGACAATGGTCTGCGAAGCCTGTGGCTGCGCAATGTGCCCACGGGAAGCGATGCGCAAATTCTGCCGCCCGCCCCAGCCATTTATGAGGCGCTGACTTTCTCTCCCGACGGCAATTACGTTTATTTTCGCAAAGCCGGACTCGCAACGCAGAGCGAATGGGATCTTTACCGGATGCCGGTGCTGGGCGGAGCTCCGCAATTGCTCGTGCGCGACGTCGACAGCAACATCACGTTTTCGCCTGACGGCCATCGCATAGCCTACGTTCGCGGGAACGATCCGGAAGTGGGTAAGACCCGCCTGCTGAGCGCCAATCTCGACGGCAGCGACGAAACCATCTTGCGCATCGCGCCGCTCAATGACGAATTTTCCCGCTTTGTCGGCTGGTCGCCGGATGGCAAAAAGATCGCATTCAGCCGTACCCCTACTAAAGCCGCTCTGGGTACGATCAACGTGTTTGAGGTTGCCGCCAAACAAGTTGAACCTCTCACATCCGTTAATAACGATCAGGTGCGAGAAATCGCATGGCTGCCGAACGGGCAATGGCTGGCGGCCAGATTTTTCGAAAGGGGTACGAGCCAGAGCCGCGGCCAAATCGGGCTTATCCCGGCCCGAGGTGGACAGATCCAGCCCATCACGCGCGATACGAACGGGTATGAGTCGCTGACACTTTCGGCGGACGGCAAAGAGATCGCGACCGTGCAAGTCAGAAGCACGCGAAATCTGGTTCTCCTCACTGCGACTGAAAAGCCTGGAAACAATCCGGTGCAACCTTTACCGCAAGTACAGGACGCTTTGGGTGTCGGTTGGACCGGCGATGGCAAATTGCTGGTCTCGGACGGACAGAGAGTGCAGCGGGTCGGCACAAGTGATGGCCTTGAGAACACCCTATTTGGCGATTCGAATGCCTGGATGCCAGGATTTTCGGGATGCGGCAGTCGCTACATCGTTCTCTCATGGGCGCTTCACGGCGGCAATAACCAGGTTGAAATCTGGCGCGCCAACGCCGACGGCTCGGATCTGAAGCAACTCACCAACGAAGACTTCAATGTTCAACCCATCTGTTCACCCGATGGGAAATGGGTCTACTATTATTCCGGCACGCCCCATTTTCTGATGCGAGTGCCGATCGACGGAGGCGCATCTCAGCCGGTGCCGGGCAGTGACGTTCCGCGAATGTTCGGCGGCGGCGTTGGTTTTGCCATTTCGCCGGATAGCAAGCTCCTCGTTTTCAACGCGGACATCAACGCCCCGGATCATCCGCAGACCGCTGAGAGCAAGCTGGCGATCGTGAACCTCGATTCCAACTCCCAATCCATCCCGCGCCTGATCACACCCGATCCGCGGATGGCGGGCGGTCCCAGCAGCAACAACTTCAACAACAACCTGAGTTTTGCGCCCGATGGAAAATCGGTGGCCTATATCATTCGTGATAAGGGCGTGGACAACGTTTTTGTCCAGCCCCTCGACGGCTCGCCCGGACGCCAGGTCACCAGCTTTACCTCCGAAGAAATTTCTCAGTTCCAGTGGTCGCCCGACGGCAAGACTCTCGCCGTCGCCCGCGTTCAGAATACTTCCGATGTGGTTTTGCTCCGCGAGAAGTAGCCGGCGTCGATAAAGGGGCCTGTCAGCAGAAAACATCAACAAAAAAAGAATAAGGCGAAATGCTTTTGGACAGGGTTCTGAAGTCCTGTCCTAAAGTCCTCTTATGCGCGCCCGGCCAATATGCCGTAGCCAAGTGGCCTCCAGATATGGCAAGCTCTGGCTATGGCAAAGAGCAAACTGACGGCGCGCGAGAAATCGCGGCAGGAAGACGAACGAGCCAAGTCTCTCGCAAACCACTCCCGGCAACTGATGAAGAAAGCTGGTCAGCTTCAACAAAAAGCCCAGCGTGCAGATATCCGCAAAGCAGCTGCAAGGGTAGCGAAACAGGCGGCCGAGAAGACCTAAGTCGGCGCCGCCAACAGCAAATGGCCTCCGGATTTCGCGCCAGAGAGTCCATTAGAAAAAGAAAAAGGCCGCTGCCGGGTGGCA
>JBAWBE010000190.1:0-3705 GCA_049589635.1 Terriglobales bacterium | reverse complement strand
TTGCCTTCTCCATGCAGGGCACTTTGTGGGTAGTTCCTGCGCGCGGCGGCGACGCCACGCAGCTCACCTCCGAGGCGCGGTACGACTCCCAGCCAGCCTGGAGCCCGGACGGCAGTGAGATCGCGTTTACGAGGGACACGGACCATACCATTCAAATCTGGGTGATGAAGAGTGACGGCAGCTCGGCACGCGAGCTAACGCACCAAGGCGCGGTAAATGTTGACCCACACTGGTCTGCCGACGGGAAGTCCATTCTCTGCACATCCTCGGCCGGTGGAAAAGGCTTCGGCGTCTGGATGGCTTCCGCCGAGAACGGAACGATGCAGCCCGTACTGCAGGATGAACATCAGAACATAACTCCCTCTTGGTCTCCCGACGGCAAAGAGATCGCGTTTGTCAGCAATCGCAAGTGGGACGCAAAAGATATCGTGGGCACAGGCGGAATTTGGAAATTGCGACTGGGTGAAAAAGATCCTTCCCTGCTGCTGCCGGAGGAGACGCTCTGGCGCGCTCGTCCCGCCTGGTCACCGGACGGCCAGAAGATCGCATACATATCCTTTCGCAGCGGGAACAATCAGTTGTGGCTGCTCAATGCCGTCGCGGGCAATCCGCTGCAACTAACTTTCTCCCTGAGTGAAGTGTTTGAACCCGCGTGGTCGCCGGATGGCCAGAAGATCGCGTACATATCGGATGGCGGCGGAACACTGACGTTGTGGACCATCCCGACGGTCGGGGGAGTTCCCTCGCCAGTCGCTGTCGAAGGCCTGAAGTACAGCCACCCGATGGGTCATCTGGAAGTAACGGTGCATGACGGGGACACCGGCGCCGTGACTCCAGCGCGAGTGTATCTGCGGGCCAAGGATGGCAAGTCCTACGCACCCCTGGGCACCTTTGCTCGCTTCGTGACGGTGACAGGCGAACATTACTTTCACACGCCGGGCGAGTTTAAGGTTGATCTCCCTCCCGGCACCGCCACGATCGAGGTGATGAAAGGATTCGAATATCACCCTCAAAAGCAATCGGTCGACATCGCCGCCGGCGAAACGCAGCACGTGGAATTCAAATTGACGCGGCTGACCAATATGGCCGCAAAAGGCTGGTATTCAGGCGACAACCACGTGCACATGAATTATGGAGGCAATTATGAAGCGACTCCCTCATCACTGCTGCTCGAAGAAGAGGGCGAGGACCTAAACGTCGTCAACGATCTACTGGCGAACTGGAATACCCGCATCATGGATCGGCAGTATTTCGAAGGCAGGCTGAACGGGATTTCCAAGACGGACCGGCTGATCTATTTCAATCAGGAGTATCGGTATTCCTATCCGGGCCACTTAAATCTGGTGAATTTGAAAAGTTATGTCTATCCCTCGGACGTGGTGCCGGGCACGGCCCGCCAGGCGCTCTATCCCGACGAAGCGCAAGTTTTAGACCAAGTGCACGCTCAGGGAGGATACGGCGGAGTTGCCCATCCGTTTTACGGAGGAGGCTTTCTTCCCCGGCGATCCAAGGAATTCCCCGTGTTGGTGGCGCTGCACAAGCTCGATTTTTTTGAGTTGATGTGCTTGTGGAGCGACGCGTATAAATCCGCGGAGGAATGGTATCGCGTGCTGAATCTTGGTTTCCGGCTACCCGCCAGCGCCGGCACCGATGCGATGACAAATTACTCGCGCGCACCCTCCATTGGATCGGTGCGCGTCTACGTGCACTCGGGGTCGCCCTTGACCTACGACCATTGGATGCACGCACTGGTCGCCGGACATACCTTCGTAACCAATGGGCCCTTGGTGACATTCACCGTCAACGGCAAAGAGCCTGGAGACGAGATACGGCTTCCGCCAGGCAAGCCCGCGTCGGTTGAGATCGACGCCGAGGCCGTTTCCATTTTCCCCATGGAAACACTGGATATTTTGCAAAACGGAACGATCGTGGACTCCGTAAAAGCGCAAGACCCTCATCGCATCGCGATCCATCGGACTCTGGGGGTGAGCGGGAGCAGTTGGCTGGCAGCCCGCGTAACCGGGCCAGGCTTCCAGCATTTGCTGATGGATACGTACGTCTATGCACACACCAGCCCGGTGTATCTGTCGGACGCGAGCGCGCCTCCGACTTCGAAGCAGGACGCTATCCATTTCCGCGACTGGATCGACGAAGTTCTTCCCGCCATCGAGCAGGCGGATTGCAGCAAGCGCACTTTTATAGCGCCGTGCTTCGACACGCCCGCCGAGAAAGAAGAAGTGCTGAAGATTTGGCGGAACGGTCGTGATGTTTATGTAGGTCTCGCTGAAAAATAGGCAAAGGTGAACAGAGTGGCGAGTCGTACCACGTTGCAACAGCAAACGAACCTCTAAACTCGAAAAAAGGGCAGAAAAAATTGGCTATCTGGCAGAGGTGTGCTTGGACGTTGGCAATGGGCGCTTGCGCGGCTTTGTTCACGGCGCGCACGGGATTCTGCAACAGCTCTGGTGATCCCCAGGCAGGAAGCGCAAGGGCTTCGATTGAGATGCTTACGTCGATTGCTTCCATGGTCGACGGGACCCCGCAATGGGCTCCCGACGGATCGCGCATCTTGTTCGAATCGAGCTCGGCAACCCCGGGGCTCTGGGTCGTGGGGGCGAAGGGCGGGTCTCCACCGGCACTGCTATTCTCCGAGAATGATGTGCAGACGCCCAAATGGTCTCCCGACGGCAAGTCGATCGCGTACTTATCGGCCAAAAGCGGGTACCCGGAATTGTGGCTGTGGAATGCCGCCACGGGAAGTGCAAGCCAATTCACGCGGCTCGGCGCGAGGATCAATGCGTTCAACTGGTCTCCCGACGGGAAGTGGATCGCCTTTTCGGCAGACCGTTACGGAAGCTTCGATATTTGGAAAGCTGCAGTGCCAGACGGCCAAGTCTATCGACTTACCTCCAACTCACAATATTCCACGTATCCTTCGTGGTCCCCGGACTCGAAAAACATTTTTTACGTGCGCACGGATGACCGGTGGGTCGATCACGACATATTAATGATGCTCGCAAATGGCGGTCCCGGCCGAGTGGTCGTCCATGACGCCGGTTGGTTTGACTACGGCACCATCTGGACCAATAGCTCGTTCGGAACACCGAAGATCTCGCCGGACGGCAGCACCGTGCTTTTCAGCTCCTACCGCAATGGCTGGGTGAATTACTGGACAGCGGACTTGAAGAGTTCCGAACCCCGGCCCTTGGATCCCGAGCATGCGGATCAAACCGACGCCCAATGGTCGCCTGACGGCAAATACGTCGCATACATTTCGAATCACGACGGGACGCTCAAGTTGCGCATGGTGGAAGCGGATGGAGGGCATCCGAAGGATCTTGTTAAGCCGGACCTCGGAGTAGTCACAAACCCTGAATGGTCGCCGTCCGGAGATCGCATTAGCTACACCTTGGGCACGCCGCTCGAACCCGCGGATCTGTTCACAGTCTCCGTGAGCGATGGCAAGACTACGCAATTGACGTTCTCCGTGCAAAAGAACGTTCACGAAGCAGAGCTAGTAACGCCCGAAAAGGTAAGTTTCCCAAGCACGGACGGGTTCACAATTTCCGCATACCTATATAAACCGCGCAACCATGCGAACGCGGGGAAATTTCCCGGAATTCTCTGGATCCATGGCGGGCCAACCTCCCAATTCACCGACACCTACCCACCTCTTGTGCAGTTCCTGGTCGGACAGGGATACAC
>JBAWBE010000189.1:0-6876 GCA_049589635.1 Terriglobales bacterium | reverse complement strand
GAAGGTGTTCCAAGCAAAGTCGGAGATTGTCGACGCAACCGAGGAAAAGATCGAGATTCTAAATCGATTCCGCGCGGATTTGATGGCTATCCTGCATCAGTAGCGCTGCTCTAATTGTCAAAGGGTCCGCGAAAACCGCGCTCGATGACAATCGGAAAAACGTTGTCCCAACTGGTCCGGCGGGGCATGGCAGCGCCACGGAAAACGCGCACGGTGAATGGGTTGGCGATCATTGAGTTGCCAGGAGATGCGGGGCAAGTCACGAGCGAAGACATTAAGAAGCTCAAAGGAGTGAGGCTCGGGCGCGGCGGTCAGCGTGCTCCGTTTGAGCGTATTTACATAATATCCGTTATCGGACATTACATATATTGCACCTACTCCATCCTGGAATCAGCCCATTGCTCAAATCGCTCTGGCCGTTCCGCCAAAAGCATCGCGATGGCTTTCGGTGCAGCAGTTCAGCCATAGCTGGAGGAAGTCGATGAGTTCCCCGGGCGGCCGCAGCCAGACTTGAGCGGACGTCTCGCGCCACTCTGGACGCACCAGAACCGTAATGCCGCGATCGCCCATACCATGGAAGGCCTGCTCGTCCGTTGTGTCGTCTCCCAGATAAGCCACCGGCGTTTTGGGATTGATTTGGGCCAGAAAGCCCCGAACTGCGTCACCCTTATTCGCTTTGCACGCGCGGATCTCAATTCCGCCGTCAAATTCCAGCAGATCCAGTCCGTACTCGGCAACGATCGGCCGCCAGCCCAAGAGGACACGGGCGCGTAGATCGGCGGCGTCCAGAGCGCTCAGACCTCGCCAGTGAACTGCGATGCCTCCGGGCTTGAATTCGGCGCGGTGGCGCAGGTGCTTGTAGCTCAACCAGCGCTCAGCATCCGACAAGCCGTGCAAAGTCTGTGGGTCTAGATGGGGCATCTCGGTGGTGCCGTCGGTGCGCAGGCGCTGCAGGCCGTGAATGCCCCAGATCTCCGGCCGCGGATGAATATTGAGCAGGGGAAGAAGGTCCGTGACTTCCCTTCCGGAGATAACAAGGACGCGCGAGCAGGCATCGCGCACGATCTCTTGCAGCAAAAGTGCGATGCCCGGATATGGGAATGCCTGGTCGCGCTGCGTTTGGAAAGGAGCAAGCGTCCCGTCATAGTCGAGCAGCAGCGCTGACTCGGATGATTGGGCGAGAGACCAAAAAAATGGGTCTAGTTGTGATCGTACCTCCGGTCTCACCACCTGGCTCCTGGCTTTTTCCCTTTACAATTCATGCCGCGCCCACGCTCGCCGGCAACTTCCGATGATCGTCTTCCGGTTGCCCTTGTTGTTGGTCCAACCTTACCTCGCAAAGTTCGGCGATCAGGTTGCCCGCCCAGCGATAGATATTGTTCTCCTTGATGGTTCGGCGCATGCGCTGCACCCGCAATTGTTTTTCCTCTGGCGCCATCTCTAAAGCTACGCGGATGGCTTCGGCTGTCTGTTCGACGTCATAGGGATTCACCAGCAGCGCGTCGCGCAACTCGCGCGCTGCGCCGGTGAACTGGCTGAGGATTAGCACGCCACGTTCATCGTTGCGGGCCGCCAGAAATTCCTTGGCTACCAGATTCATGCCATCGTGCAGCGACGTGACCAGGCAGAGGTCGGCGGTCCGATAGTAGGGTTCAATCTCTTCGTGACTATGCTGTCGAGCCAGGAAGACAATTGGCTTCCACTTCCCTGCCTGAAAGCGCCAGTTGATCCGCTCCGCTTCCGCTTCGACTTCGGCGAGCAGATCGTGATAGCGCTTAATGTGGGTGCGACTGGGCGCGCCGATCTCGATGAACGTAAACTTGCCCTGATAGCGCGGATATTTTTCCAGAAAGCGCTCGATGGCGAGGAAGCGTTCGAGAAGTCCTTTTGTGTAATCGACGCGGTCGACGCCGACACCGACGTAGGTGGCCTCGACGCCCAGTCCGCGTAGGAGAGAAGCCCGTTCGTCATACCAGAACAAGGGCTCATCTTTCAGCTTGGCAATATCGAAGGAAGCAGTGCGCGAGGATGCCTTGTGCGCGAACTTCTTCTGCCCCGAGTCTTCATCGCTGAAAGCGACGCTGATCGGAAATGGCCGCACCAGCGTGCTGTGTCCGTGGCGCAGCGCGCAAAAATGTTCCCAATCGATGCGTGACTCGACGACACGATCGACGGACTGAAGAAAATTATTGCAGTGCGACTGCACGTGAAAGCCGATCAGATCCGCACCGAGCAGTCCGTCCACAAGCTGGCGCTGCCACGGGCAGATTCCAAACGCTTCAGGATTCGGCCATGGAATATGCCAGAAAATTGCGACGCGCGCATCGGGCCGCTTTTACTTGATGAGTTGCGGCATGAGAGCGAATTGATAATCCAGGACCAGGATCACAGGATTCTCATCACCTTCGATTTCTTCGAGCAGGGCGGCCGTAAACTTGGCATTGACATTCTGATAATGCTGCCAGTCGGTCGCGCGAAAAAGTGGCCGCGTGTGCGCGATGTGACAAAGCGGCCAGAGTCCTTCATTCGCGAACCCGTAGTAGTAGCCTTCCTCTTCTTCTTTCGTCAGCCACACCCGCCGCAATGTGTAGCGCGGATCGTCGGGAGGCACGCGCAGACGATTGTGTCCGTCGACCGCTTCACCGTCGGCATTGCCGCTGGCATGCGCGATCCAGGTACCGTCGCAGGCGTTGAGAACGGGCTCCAACGCCGTAACAAGGCCACTGGGTGGCACAATCACTTCGATATCTTTTCCGTTGCGGTGATGCACGTACGGCTCGCGGTTTGAAACCACAAACAGATGACTGCCATTGAGCCGCATGCGAACCTGCACGGAGAGCCGGTCGGCCGTCCACTGCGATTCGGCGGCATCGCGGAGGCGCGCCTCATTCTCGGCGGCGCTGCGAGCCTGCGTCAGGCTCTCTGCCATGTTGGCGACCTCGCGTGCCAGCGGCCGGAACATTTCGAGGTCGAGCACTTCATGCCGAAAGGTTTTGCCGGTGCGGAGCGCTCGCATCCAGAGCGCGGCGCGAGCGATTGGACCCGCGATGCTCCACCGAATAATGAGGAGGGTAATCAAAACGATGAGGACAACCTGCACCAGCACGCCGAGAAACGATTGCCGCCAGACTTGCAGAACCTGTGTCCGGATGTAGCCGGCATCGTGGACCACAGCCAGACTCCCTACAATTTCGTCCTCGTGACGAACGGGCGCTACGAGCATGTGCAGCAATTGGCCGTTGATCCGAAGAAACGCGCTGTCTTCGTGACCGTCGTTCACTGCCTGAGTAACGAGTGCCAGCGCGACCGGTGCCGGGCTCTGGGTGAGCGTTTGGCGAAGATCGGGCGTAATGGCCACCAGCTGGCCGTTGCGGTCGTAGATGGCGACGCCCAAAAGGTGTTCGCGGTTACCCCAGCGCTGAACGAACTGTTGAAGTTCTTTGTCTTTGTTTGCGCCGTGATTCCACGAACGCTCGACGTTCCCGACGAGGCTCTCGGAAAGCACCTGGGCACGATGCTGGAGATCGCTGCGAAACGCCCGCTTTTCGCGCAGCACTTCGTAGTAGGAAAATGCGGAAGACACCAGCGTAATGCCGACGATCAGCGAAACAATCAGTCGAACGCTCAACAATCTCATGGGCATTCCTTAGATGTGAGGCACACTGTTCGAGTTAGCCCGCGAGGGCATGCAACTTGATGTCTGGTGAACGCATCGGCACTAACAATTGGCGACTAACGACCGGTAGCGGCTGGTGGTGCCGCGATCTGCCTCGTGAAGAGCATCCTTTCCTGGTTGCAGATGGCTTCGAACTTTATTTCGGGCATATTTCGAACTTGGAGCCGATGCGCCCCCGTCAAATTGGAGCGATCCCGCTCACGCGGATCGTTCCCGTCGAAGGATCCAAAATGCCGGTCACTCTCACGTTCTTGTTGACGAGCTCCTGAGCCTTTCGTTGATCATCGAGCTGATAGCTGGTCTTGGTGAGCGGGTCGATGAGCACCAGCTGGTCGCCAGATTTCTCGATGACGCCGGTGAACGTCTGTTGTTCTTTCTTTTCATTGGAGGCTTGCTTTTCATCCGATGCTTGTCCGGTTGAGCTTTGGTCGCCGGAGGCTTGATCGGCGGACCGCGTTGCCGATTGCTGCGTGGCCTCGCGCGATTGCGCCGTATAAGGCGCATTCCGCGCATTCATCCGTTGGCTTGTGAACGGTGCGGTCAAGATGATTGCAAAGACGAGGAGCCGTCGGCAAGACGTAGTTTTCAATTCGATCGAACCGTCGTTCATCATACGGAAAATCATCGCACACTCCTCTCCCCAGTCTTTTTCTTTAGGTGAAGGTGCAACTTCAGTGCCAATAGCTGGCGTTTCAAGTGCTTGAAAAGACGTTGCCACGACCGGCAAAAATTCGGCGTCCGAGCAAGGATGACCGGGCGATCAGGAAAATGTTCCCTGCACGGAATGCTAAGATCGTTGTGATGCCAAGATACTCTTTCCCTGCCAACCAAATGACCGCAGCACATTCCGTCATCGGACCGACCACGGCGGAAGGCTGAGTTCAGGGCGACGTGACCGATACGCGCAGTCCAGACGCTCATAGGCCAACCATCGGAGTCTTCGATTCCGGCGTTGGCGGGCTCACCGTTCTTTCCTCATTGCTGAGGCACATTCCTGACGCCAACTATCTTTATTTTGGCGATACGGCTCGGCTGCCCTACGGGTCGAAGTCGGCCGCAACGGTCGCGCATTATGCCGTGGGCGCGATTCGCCATCTGCAATCCCATGGAGCCGAGCGACTCGTCATCGCCTGCAATACGGCCACCGCGCTGGCTTTCGATGAGATCAAGGCCGCATCAGATGTCGAGGTAATCGGCGTGGTCGAACCCGGAGCTCGCGCAGCGGCTGAAGCAAGCCGCAATCGGAAAGTTGTTGTCATTGGAACAGAGGCGACCGTAGCCAGTCATGCGTATCGCCGCGCTCTTGAGGCTCATGGCGTCGCCGTGCAGGAAAAAGCCTGCCCACTCTTTGTGCCGCTGGTTGAGGAAGGCTGGATCGAGCACCCTGTCACCGAGCAGGTCGCGCAAATTTATCTCGACCAGGCCTTCTCGGGCGATCTGCGCGATGCCGATGTTCTAGTGCTCGGCTGCACGCACTACCCGCTCCTAAAGCCGCTGCTCAGTCGCATCGCGCCTGCGCACGTTGCCATCGTTGATTCGGCGGAGTCAACGGCTCACGATGTCGCGCGGCAATTGGCGCGACAAATTGAACGCCAATCAAAGGTCGACCCGCTCGCGGGATCTCCAGCAATGACGCCTGGAGCTGAACAGAATGCCACGCCCCAAGTTAAGTTTTTCGCTACCGACTCCGCGGAAAAGTTCGGGAAGATGGGCAGCCGATTCCTTGGACATCCTGTGGAAGATGTCGTCCACGTGGATTTGAAAGAGTAGCGGCGGAGTCTCGCACTAAACCACGCTTGCAAAACAAAAACGACCGCGTGAGCGGCCGCTTCTCGGGCTCCAAATTCTTTGTTTTCGAATCAGTACAGCCGGAAGCTTACTTCCACGTTGATCTGTACCGCTACCGGCTTGCCGTCTTTCAGCGCGGGCTCGAAGCGCCAAGTCTTCACGGCCTCAATTGCCTTCTCATCGAGACCCAATCCGAGCGTACGTTGTACGCGGATATCACGCGGTCTACCGTCCGGTCCAACCACCAGCCAAAGAACGCACGTGCCCTGAAATTTTGCCTTGCGCGCTTCCTCCGAGTATTCGGGATCGGGTTGAAAAATGACTTTCGGCGCCGATACGCCTCCGCCTACCCGGAATGCGCCGCCGCCCGTGCCGCCGCCATGGCCCGGACCAAATCCTGGACCTTCGCCGCTCCCAACGCCACCGCCATTACCGGATCCAATTCCGCCGCCCGAACCGGTTCCATTTGAAGGCACCGACGCAGGCATGTGCGAAAGCGGATCGCCGAGGTTCGGCAGATCGGGCTGCGCGATGTGCACCTGCGGCGGAATCACCACCGTCGGCTCCATCGGGAGCTTCGGATTCTCGTTGCGGACTACCACGACCGGAGGCGTGAACTGTTGCATCGACTGCCGCGGCAAGCGGCCTTGCGACGCCTGAATCTTGTCGCGGTCTCCACCACCGCCGCCTCCACCTACCTGCGTCTTTGAAGGCTGGAGTTCGGGCATGTCGCTCGGTGCGATCAATTCCACCGTCTCTTTTGGCTTAACGATGTCTTTCACCGCGCGCTGCCCCAATATCGTGCCAAGAATGATCAGCGCGACTGCCACAATATGCACAGCCGTTGAGCCGACAGCTCCCTTACCTTTATTGTCGTAGAAGCCCCAGATGTCGCGAACCGGGACGGGCTTCGAAGTCAGCACCAGAGGGGGAAGTTTCTTGGGAAAGAAAAATTCATCGATATTCTGAAAGAGCGACTTCCAGATCGGTTCCTCAAGGGTCTGATTATGCAGCAGGAGATCGAGTTCGGGCTCTGGGCCAAGGTTTGGCTGATCCGGCAGTGGATTAGGTTCTGGCATATTTTCCCGAGAGCTCAGACGCGCGATTCAAGAAATTCGCTCATCTGGAAGCCGTTGATTTAGATGCTCGCTCCCTCCCCTGCGGTCGCTTCGTACTTCGCACAGCTGGCTCGCACAGCCTGACGGCGGGACGGCACCCTTACTCTGCTCTGACGTTTAGATGCCGACGAAGTTTACTACCGGTACAAAAATTGTACACGTTTTTGTTAATTTCATGAGTACTTTTTGAGTTCACGGCCAGCCGGGACTTCGCCAATAGACGCTTCTCTCCGCGCTCCCTATAATGAAAAGATTCAATCATTTGGGAGACGTGATCGAGTGCCCTTCGAGCTC
>JBAWBE010000188.1:0-4810 GCA_049589635.1 Terriglobales bacterium | reverse complement strand
GCGTATATCCGGTTCACGGACGACACTGGCGCGGAAATCGAGCGGCAATTGCAACAGAGTGACGCCGAACCCGCCTCTGATCCGGCGTTCGCGCAGCGCTGGGAGCCCGAAGTTGCGGCGTTGGGGTCTTCGCAATCGTTGCGCGTGATGACCGATCTGCTTTCCGCGAATCCACTGCCGTATTTCTACACGCTCCTGGATGGAGATCCCGCCGGGCCGTTCGAAGTTTCCGTGGACCAGCGCCGCAGCGAGCAGGTGCTCATCGGCCAGGTGCGTATGAACAATGGCGTCCCGGTCTACGACGTCTGGGCGCATTTCCCCACCGAGAATTCTGCGAAGGTTTCTCCAGACGCTTTCACGCCACTGGATTATCGAGTGGATTCGACGATCGGCGACGATCTATCACTTACCGGCAAGACCACGCTGCATCTGAAAACGCTCCGCGCGGGCGAACGCGTCGTCCCGCTGGAGCTTTCTCGCAACCTCACGATCAGCGATATTCGGGGAGACGATGGCCAAACCCTGCCGTACTTTCAAAACGAAGAACTCAGCCGGCGCAACGTGGCGCGCCGTGGCAATGATTCGATCCTTGTGGTTCTGCCGATGGCCCCTTCCGCCGCGCAGGATTTTCATCTGGATGTCGCCTATCACGGAAACGTGATCGCCGACGCCGGGAACGGCGTGAATTTCGTCGGCGAGCGCGGCACCTGGTACGCGCACACGGACGGCACGCACTTTGCCCAGTTCGATCTCACGTTCCACTGGCCCAAGCGTTTGACTCTGGTGGCGACCGGCGTCGAGAGCGACTCGCGGGAAAGCGCGGATGCAAAATCCGGCCGCTGGCGCTCGGACGTTCCCTTCGCCACCGCCGGCTTCAACCTCAGCGAGTACAAGACGGCTGCCGCAACAGGCCAGCCGCAAGTGCAAGTCTTCGCCAACCAACAACTGGAAGACGCAATCCTCGCGCGACTTCGCGTCAATACCGCCAACCAACCAACGCCCAGCGCCATTTTCGATCAGAGCCGCCCGGGCCAGATCGTGCAGCAGATTCCTCCGACCCCGGCTGCGCCCAGTCCCTCCGCGGCGCTCAAGCAAGTGAGCGGGGAGATCACGGATTCTATTCGTTTCCTCGAAAAATTGAACGGCGATTTTCCCTTCAACCATCTGGATGTGACGCAAATACCCGGCTCTTTCGGGCAAGGCTGGCCCGAACTCGTGTATCTCTCCACACTCGCGTTTCTTCCGCCCGATACCGCGGAAGTTGCGGGCTTGAACGCCTGGGCGCGCAGCGCCGCGCGCGACTTGATGCCCTGCCACGAAACGGCCCATCAGTGGTGGGGTAACGTCGCCGGCGCCGCCACCTATCGCGACATGTGGATCGAGGAAGGCATGGCCGATTATTTGTCGCTGCTCTACGCCGACAGCAAAAAGCCCAGCGAGCATCTGCTTACTAAATGGCTGAATCATTACCGCGACGAGCTTTCCGCCAAAATTCCCGGCTCGGATCATTCCATCGAAGACGTTGGGCCGCTCGTGTTAGGCCCGCGACTCACTTCCGCGAAAGTTCCAGACGCGTACGACACGCTGATCTACGGCAAAGGCGCCTGGGTGATGCACATGCTTCATGAGATGCTGCGCGACCCGGCGAGCAAGGATCCCGACGCGCGCTACCGCGAATTTCTGCGCGCGGTTCTGAGCGAGTACCGCTTTAAGCCGCTCTCCACGGAAGATTTCCAGCATGCCGTCGAGCAGCACATGACTCCCGCGATGGACCTCGACGGCAATCACAAAATGGATTGGTTCTTCGAGCAATGGGTGCGCGGCACGGGCATGCCGCACTATTCCGTAAAGTTCGAATCCAAAGCGCGAGGCAAGGAATTTATCGTCTCCGGAAACCTCGAACAGGATGGCGTGGAAGACGTCTTTACCGCGCCGGTACCGCTTTACGCGACGCAAACGGGCGGCAAACCCCAGCGCCTCGGCGTTGTAGTGACCACCGGCGCTGAAACACACTTCCGCTTCGTCTCGCGCTTTCGTCCAGCGCACATTGTGATTGATCCGAACCTGACGCTCCTCTGCCGCAAAGACTAGCTCCGCGTTTCGACTGACCGCGTTAATTCCAGGCTCAGTTCCGGGCCCCAGGTTGGGCCGTGCCCTGCAAGAATTATCTGCAACCAGAATAGATGTATATGCATCTACTCTGGCATGAGCCAGCCAACGCTACCGAACCTGCCTTGCCTGTGCGCCAATTTCCGCCGTGCCTCGCGCGCTCTTACGCAGCTCTACGAGACGGCCATCCGTCCGCTTGGCATACGCGCCACGCAGCTCACCATCCTGCAAGTGCTTACCCGCGCCGGTGATCTGCCGCAAGGCAAGCTGGGAGAAATCCTGGCGATGGATAGCACCAGCCTCACTCGCACGCTGGCGATCATGAAACGGCACGGGTGGATTGCCTATCGCCGCGGGGAAGACCGGCGTGAGCGCTGGGTGTGTCTCGCCCCCGGTGGAAAATCGCAACTGCGGCGCGTCGAGCCGGCGTGGGAAAAGGTTCAGTCGCACCTGCGAAGTCAGTTGGGAGATCGAGACTGGAATAATTTTCTAGAGCTTACGCGTCAAGTCGCAAGCATTGCCACAACACAAGGAGGATCGCTATGAAGAACTACGGAAAGTTGACCACGGGGCTTATCGTCGTTTGGTTCTTGTTCGCGCTGTTCGCTTCAGCGGCGCATCTCTTCGAAAACAACGGGAATCGCATCGGAATTGCCGTGGCTATTGCGGCGACGGTGCCGCTCATTGTGTTTTCGCTGTGGCTCGCAGCGTCCGAGAGCTTTCGGAAGTTCGCATTGTCGCTGAATCCCAGAATTCTGACCGGCGCGCAAGCCGGGAGAATCATCGGGTTCACGTTCCTACTGCTGGAAGCTCACAACGCGCTGCCGGGAATTTTTGCTTTTCCTGCGGGATATGGCGACATGCTGATCGGAATGACGGCATTTTTTGCGGCGTGGCAGCTGGCCAATCCGCAGCGCCGCAATATATTTATCGCGTGGCAACTGCTAGGAATTCTTGATTTAGTGACCGCGGTGAGCCTGGGCGTTACCGCGGGCTTGATTGACCCGCATGGCCCTTCCATGGCCGGGATGACCGTCCTGCCGTTCAGCCTCATACCGACGTTTTTCGTGCCGCTCTTTATGATTTTCCACGTGATTTGCATCGCACAAGCGAGGGCTTGGAAGGTCAGCACAGAACGGTCAAACCAATTTGCAAGGCCGCTCGAGCATCGAGCGGTCTGAAACTCAAGATTACAAGAGGCCGCAGCTCAAACTTGATGGCTCGTCATTTCCGGAATTCTGACGGGGCGATGAGTGGAGTGACCAACAGCAGATAAATTGCCCACTCGTCGCCCTCAGAAGCCAGAACAAATGTCATTCGGTGCATCGCCCTCGGCGATTGTCCTGAAACGGTCACGTTCTCCCACATCGCATTCGCTACAATAGTCTCGGAAGGCCCTGCGTGCGTGCCCTCCACGCGACAGGCGACGTTTTTCTTGGCGTACGGAGCTAACAGGCTTTCCGATTGCTTCGTAATCTCGTCGCGCCCATTCCAGCGCCTTCCAGTGAAATCCACAAACTGTGCATTCTCCGCGAAGAAAGAAGCCAGCTCCTCGGAATTGTTGGACTTGAGCGCCGCGAGAAAACGTTCCAAAATCGTCGCTGCTTCTTCCAACCGCCGCGAAACTCTTTCCTCGTACTGCCCTGCCGTGCTTACTTCTTTGGCAGACCCCGCGTCCTTCGCCAACTGCTCTCGAACCGCTTGGAGCTTCGCGCCCCTTTCCAATAGGAGTCGCGCCGCGAACGAACTTTCCGCGGCCAATATCCCCAGCAGCAGATGTTGTGTTTCAATGTGCCGATCGCCCAGGAGATCGGCTTCTTCTTTCGCGCGATTCAATATCATTTTCCCTTCTTGAGTGAGAGGAACCTCCATGGCAGTCGAAATTCTCTCGCGCGCAGGAATCTGTCTCTCGATTTGGACGCGGATCTCAGCCGCAGTGCAAACGGGTCGCAAGAAGCGCAGCACCGTCGCGCCGTCCTCTCGCAAGAGTCCGAGCAAGATATGTTCGCTCTCGATGTAGGGACTTCCGTACTGGCTCGCCTCATAGCGCGCGTAAAAAATCACTCGGCGAGCTTTCTCTGTGTAGCGCTCGAACATATAGTGCTGCCTCGTTTGCGCAGAAATGCCCGGACCTGCGCAGGAAGTACGAAAAAAGCAGTATATGGTTGAATACACGAGTCTGCAATTGCTGCTCAAACGAAGCAGCGCGCCTCTGCACCGTCCGTCGGACTAAAATTTTCTAATAATTCGTCGGGCGGCGATATTTTTCGCTTCTCACTTTTTCTGCTTCCCCGCAGATTTCTTTTCGTTTGACCTTGCGTCCTAGCGTCTGAGGTTTTATCCTAGCGGCGTAATTTCGCAGATGCACCGACTTGATGTGTTGCCATGCGACGCATGGTAATAGCAATTAATTGCAAGTTTGCAATCCATAGAAACGCTGCACCGTAACTGGCCGATTTCGCGGGGTCGAGCAACCGGCCGTTTCGCATTTTTTATGCCCCTTCTTTAGGCTCGCAAGCATCTATTACTATTTTCCTGGGGTTACTGCGTGGATTCTGAGGGCGCTGAAAGTCCAGTCCAATCAACTTCGGCTCATCCGATCATTGAGCCGGGGCACACGCTTGGATCCGTAACAGACAAGATCAGCTCGATAGTGCTCGGTCGCGGCACTTCCAAGGGCTGGATCTTCGGCTTCGCCATC
>JBAWBE010000187.1:0-4791 GCA_049589635.1 Terriglobales bacterium | reverse complement strand
GTAGAGACGCGGCCTGCCGCGTCTTGTTGCCAGCTAGGAGCTAGAAGCCAGCAGCTGAACTCGCGGCAGCACCGCCCGCAGCAGACCCACAAACTGCCCCATCACCCGCCGTCCCACTTCAAGCACCTCTTCGTGGTCGAGCGCCTTATCCAGAATCCCCGCTGCCATATTCGTCACGCACGAAATCGCAAGCACCTCGATCCCCATGTGCCGCGCTGCAATCGTCTCCGACACGGTAGACATCCCGACCAAATCCGCTCCAATCGTCCGCAGATACCGAATCTCCGCCGGTGTCTCATAGCTCGGCCCCGCGAGCGCCGCATAAACTCCCTCATGTCGAGCGATCCCCAGCCGCCCAGCCTCCTCGAGCGCAATTTCGCGCAACCGCTTAGCGTACGCATAGCTCATATCCGGAAAGCGATGTCCAAACCGCTCATCATTCGCGCCCGTCAGCGGATTCTGTCCCTGTAAATTAATATGGTCACGCAAAATCACCAGAGCACCCTGCCCATATTCGACGTTAATTCCGCCCGCCGCATTCGTCAGAATCAAACTCCGAACCCCCATCCGCCCGAGCACGCGAGTAGGAAACGCGACCTCGGCCGCCGAATAACCTTCATACAAATGCACGCGCCCCTGCATGACCGCAACCGGCACATCGCCCGACTTCCCAATCACCAGTTGACCAACGTGCCCGATCGCAGTCGACCGCGGAAACGATGGAATGTCCGCATAGCGAACGCGAACGGCCTCGGCCAGATCGTCAGCAAATCCCCCCAGCCCAGATCCCAGCACCAGTCCAATCTGCGGACGCAACTCCGTTTTCGAAAGAATGAAAGCGGCCGCCGATTCCGCGCGGCCAAAAACATTGTTAGTCATGCTCGTTGGTTTTCCTCCGTGAACCTCCGTGCCCTCCGTGGTTCAGGCTCTTTGCGGACATCTGCACGGAACCCGCATTGTAATGGATGGCGGCGACGCACACTCAATGGAGAGCCAACCGCCTGCTGCCAGCATATTCTCGCAAGTTTTGCACAACAGAAATTCTTCATGCGAGATGAAACCCTCCGTTCGCCAAAGCTGAAACAAGCGCAAAATCCCCGCATAAAAACTGCCTCTCGCGAGTAGGCGACCCCCACTGCACCATCCCCGCGTCACCCACCTGTGGACGCCCCGCACTCCCTTGACAAATCAGTACTTACAATCGCGCGAATTCCATTGACCATAAAAGCAGTCGTGGTAAAACCATAATCGTTCTTTGACACGTTCTGAAGTTTTCCCGGTTGGTGCAAGGTCCGGGGCTCAAGCGAAGTCACTCAGGCAGCCGCGAGGCCGGTTTGAGAGGGCCAGCAAGGGTCTATAGCTGAGCGCTGGTTGAGGCGAACAGGAACATCATGTCGAAGGCAAGATAGAGTCCCGAGGCGTTGGACTGATTTATCCGGTTGGCGGTGAGCCCGGAGCCCGAGCAAGATCGGCCTGCAATGACCCGCAAGGGAGTTGTAGGAATAAGGTCAGCAAGGGTCTAAACGCGAGCTACTGGCCGAGACGAATAAGCCCAACATCCCCTCGGGACTCTCTATTTGTATTCTCTCGTAAGTCCCCTCCGCTCGTGCGAGCACAAGCCTGCTGGGATTCGACCGCGGAACTCCGTAAAAATCGACGGCTGCTTACCCCGGGAGTTTTTCAGCCGCTGCAGTCCTTTCGGTAATTGACGCAACGCGCCATTTGTCGCTATCATATACGACAGAATGGTAAACGAACTCCGCGCAGTCGTGGGTCAACTGGGAGGCAAACAAACTCTCGGCCGCACGCTTTCCAGCGATCGCGACCTTCGCGATGCGATCCGCGAGGGTTTCCCCCCCGCCGTTGTGGAGGAACTGATGCGCGCCTCCGGCCTGACGCTCAAAGAACTCGCAGTCGCGCTCGATCTCTCTCCGCGTAGCCTGCAGCGCCGCCGCCGCTCCGGTCGCCTTGCACGCTACGAGTCGGATCGTCTCTACCGTCTCGCGCGCATTCTAGCCCTCGCCGCCGAATATCTGGGCGACCACGAACGCGCCCTCCGCTGGCTGAAGAACCCAAACCGCGCTCTGGGCGGAACTGCTCCGGTCATGGCGATCGACACCGAGCCCGGCGCGCGCCAGGTCGAAAACATTCTTGGCCGAATCGCGTACGGCGGAATTAGTTGATCCGCGTCTATCGCGTGCTGCGTAGAGAGTTCGCTCAATCTCCATTCGACGGTGAGGGCGCCTATCGCTTCGGCGGACGCTGGTCCAGTCCCGGCATCCGCCTCTGCTACACATCCGAACATCAATCGTTGGCGATGCTCGAGTATTTCGTCCATCTCGACAAGGATGATCCGCCGCCCGACCTCGTTTTAGCCGCCGCGGATATTCCTGACGACCTGAGTCGCGAGCGCCTCTCATTCCCCCACCTGCCCAAGAACTGGCGTGATTCAGCAGCGCCTCCGACACTTGCTCAATATGGCGATCGCTTCGTGCAACGGGGAGAGAACTGCTTGCTGCTCGTGCCGTCGGTCCTTTGCCCTGGAGAAAACAACTATCTGATCAACCCCGCCCACCTGCAATACAAGAGGATCGCGGTCCGCGACGTCGAGCCGCTGGAGTACGATCCAAGAATGTTCCCCAGCCGAAGCCGCCATCCGCGCAGAGCGCGATAAACAAAAGCCCGGAGCCCAAAGCGGTTTCCCTACAGCGGTATATTCCCATGCTTCTTCGGCGGATTCTTATCCCGCTTAGTCTCCAGCATCTCGAGCGCCTGAATCAGTTTCTTCCGCGTCTCCCGCGGCTGAATCACCGCATCCAGAAACCCCCGATCCGCGGCAATATAAGGATTAGCAAATCGGTCCCGGAATTCCTCAATCTTCGCCTGCCGTAGCTTCTCGCGCTCCGAACCGCTTCCGCCATTCTTAGCCGCGTCCAGTTCGCGCTTATAAACAATGTCGACCGCGCCCTCCGGACCCATCACCGCAATCTCCGCGCTGGGCCATGCGTAGTTCACGTCTGTACGAATGTGCTTTGAAGCCATCACGCAATAAGCCCCGCCATAAGCCTTGCGCGTAATCACAGTGATCTTGGGCACAGTCGCCTCGGCAAACGCATACAACAGCTTCGCCCCGTGCTTGATAATGCCGCCATACTCCTGCTGTGTCCCCGGCAGAAATCCCGGCACATCCTCAAACGTCACGAGCGGAATATTGAAGCAGTCGCAGAAGCGCACAAACCGCGCCCCCTTCACCGACGCATTAATATCCAGCGTCCCCGCGAGCATCGCCGGCTGGTTCGCAACGATTCCCACCGGCTTCCCATTCAGCCGCGCAAATCCGACGACGATATTCTTCGCATAGTGTTCGTGAACCTCAAAAAAATATCCGTCATCGACGACGGTAGTAATCACGTCCTTCATCTCATACGGCATGTTCGACTGCTCAGGAATCAGCGTATCCAGCTTCTCGTCCATCCGATCAACCGGGTCAGTACAAACCTTCCGCGGCGGGTCTTCCAGATTGTTCGACGGAATAAAACTCAGCAGCTCGCGCACCATCGACAAACACTCCGCATCGTCGCGGCATAAAAAATGCGCCACGCCCGAAGTCTCGTTGTGCGTGTGCGCCCCGCCCAGCTGATCCTTCGTGACCTCCTCATGTGTGACCGTCTTAATCACATCCGGTCCGGTAATAAACATGTACGAGGTCTTATCGACCATCAAAATAAAGTCGGTAATCGCCGGCGAATAGACCGCGCCCCCGGCGCACGGCCCCATGATGGCCGAAATCTGCGGTACCACTCCGCTGTAAATCGTGTTGCGCAAAAAGATGTCGGCATATCCCGCTAGCGACATCACGCCTTCCTGAATCCGCGCTCCGCCCGAATCGTTCAGCCCAATCACCGGCGCGCCCATCTTCGCGGCCAGGTCCATAATCTTGACGATCTTCAGCGCATTCGTCTCCGAAAGCGATCCGCCAAAGACCGTAAAGTCCTGCGCGAAAACAAAAACCAGCCGCCCCTCGATGCGACCATAGCCGGTAATAAATCCGTCGCCGTAAAACTTCTGCTCCTCCATGCCGAAGTCGTAGCAGCGATGCGTGCGCAGCTTGTCGGTCTCCTCAAACGTACCTTCATCGAGCAAAAACTCAACCCGCTCGCGCGCCGACATCTTGCCCTCTTTATGCTGCCGCTCCTGGCGTTTGGCGCCTCCGCCTTCTTCCGCCAGGTGGTCGCGCTTTTTAAGTTCCGCAATCTTCTCTTCAAGTTTCATAGCGACACATTATAGGCGAGGAGAAAACCATAAGCGCGTGATGAACAAACCGGCCCAGGAGATGTGAACGCGCATTGAGGAGATCAGAAGATTCGTAGAGACGGGGCCTGCCCCGTCTCTCTGGATACGCAAACGGAACAGCGGGCGAGCAAATGGCGAAAGCAAATAACGGACAGCGAACAGCGAAGGACAAGCGACGAACGACGAACAGCGAACGACGATTTACTTCCCCACCATGGCCGCGTCGAACAAATTCAAAAACCCCACCTTCTTCTCCGCCGCCAAAAACGAAGCCTCAAAAGAATTCCGCGCCAGCTCGCGCAGCTGTTCATCGGAAAATCCAAACTGCCTCTGCACCAGTTCATACTCTGTAACCAGCGACGACCCAAACATCGCCGGATCATCCGAATTAATCGTCAGCATCAACCCCTCATCAAAATAGCGCCGCACCGGATGCTCGCCCAAATCCGTGCAGCAACCAGTCCGCAGATTGCTGGTCACGCAAACTTCAATTGGAAT
>JBAWBE010000186.1:0-3491 GCA_049589635.1 Terriglobales bacterium | reverse complement strand
AGCTGCCTGAAGCGCAGCGGAAAGGGCTCTCGTACCTTGTGAAGTCGCCGCTAGTTTACACGCACGTCGCGATTTCGAACTGGACCAGCTTCCACAAGCTGGGCGTTCACCAGATCGTCTCTCCCGGCAGCTTTCACAGCTTCACCCATCTCGATTTCCCGGTCAGCATCGGCGACTATCATTTCCCCAGCCATCCCGAAGAGCCAATGGTGCTCTTTATGCTGCGCACTCCATGCAAGCCGGGCCTTTCAGCCCGCGCACAAAATCGGGCCGGGCGCATGGAGCTGATGGGCACTCCTTTCGACACCTTCGAACGCAACATTCGCGCGCAACTCGGAGCCATGCTCGGCCCCACCGGCTTCGATCCCGCGCGCGACATCGCGGGCATCACGGTGAACCGCTGGGCGCACGGCTACGCGTTCATGCCGAACTCTCTGTGGGATCCGGATTGGAAGGAAGGCGAGCAGCCCTGGGTAATCGGACGCCAGCCCTTCGGCCGGATCGCGATTGCGAATTCCGATTCGGCGGCGATGGCTGAGACTGATGCGGCGATTGATCAGGCGCACCGGGCTGTGGGAGAAATTCTGAAGCAAGCATAGGTGCAGGCACGGGCGCCCCGACCTTACGGGCTCAGGATTGTGAGTGAGATCGCGCAATTGACAAGATCACCGGCTCGATACTGGTCTTGAACTCGATATCGCCTCCTGAAATAGTTGACTTAATATCCCCGTTTCACTCATTGACCGTCGTCCGACAGATCC
The DNA here is from genome assembly GCA_049589635.1 of Terriglobales bacterium. Lineage (GTDB taxonomy): Bacteria > Acidobacteriota > Terriglobia > Terriglobales > Acidobacteriaceae > Acidiflorens. The sequence continues at coordinate 2,730 of JBAWBE010000186.1, read as the reverse complement.
GCCCGCCGATAGACTCCAGCCGTGAACCCGGAAAGCTGCACCGATGGAAACTGCTTCACGAGCACGTACTGCAATCCCGGTGCTATGGTCATTCTCAGGGGAAGCTCGGGCATTTCATAGGGCGATATGGTGGACAACAGCCATTCCGGGCGAACTTGCGCAAGAGAATTTACATGCACAACCTCCGGTCGCTCTGCCACCGGCAAATATCTGGCGTAGTACCAGACGAGCACTCCTGTTCGGAAGTCCTCTGTCGAACCAATCCGCGCTGTTCCACCACGGGTGTTTCCGGAAATAAACTCCAGCGCGTCCTTATAGTGTCCCCGGCCGACCTCCCACAACTGCGCCGACAGCAGCAAATTCCCTAATGTCCACGCGGCCAGCGCGCCGGTGATCAGCCATCGCGTAGGTCTGGCGTGGGCATCCCACAATTTGCCGATCGCCAGCGTCGCCAACAGATATAGCAAATACACATTCACCAGAAAATATCGCGGATAAATAGCCTGTCGTCCGGTCCAGGCAATCAGCACTACGGGAGCGATAATCAGACCGGTCAGGAAGAATGTCCAGCGCATGTCGGCACGCCGCACCATAGTGCCGATCTGCCAGGCGATAGAGCAAAACATGATTACGACCAAAGCGCTCCCAACGCGAAAACTCCCAGCCAGTCCAAGTGTGTAACTGATCGTTTCACAAAGCACTCGCCATATTCCGACTCGCGGAGCGGGAGCGGAGGTAAGTTTGCGGACATCCACCAGCCACAGCGCCACCATTAATGCGACGGGAACAGCATGCAGAACGACAAATTGCAGCGCCGATCTTCGCGTCCTCTCCTGCCACAACATCACCACCATCGACCACACGCCAAGCGCGGCCGCCACGCTCACGTAAGTGAGGCTTCCCAACGTTCCCACGACGACTGCAAGGCAATAGCCTGCAGAGTTCCGCCAGGTCCGATCCCGCAGGTAGGCCTCCATGCAATCGTAGCCCACTAGCGTCATGCAACAAGCGATCGCGTAACCGCGCGCTTCCGACGAGTAAAACACGGCCAGGTATGACAGAGACATCAGCAGCCCCGCCACGAATGCCGTCGCGCGCGACTGGCGCCATCCGATCCGAATCGCCACCAGTGCCGCACCCATCCCGGCTAGGATCGAGGGGACACGGTAGACCCACCAGGCTCTGCGCATTCCGCAAACCAACATCCAAAGGGAGATCAGATAATGGTTGTTTTCATGATGAATCGTAAATACCTGGCTCACGGATTTCAGGTGTGTGGCGATTGCCAACGACCATATTTCATCCATCCACAGTTCGCCGGTGCTACCTCCCACGCGCAGCGTAAGGCCTAGAAGCAGCACTACACTCATCGCAGCCCAGAAGCATAGCTGGTGACGGCGCGAGATCGTTGGGCCGATCATAGGCGCGAATCATACGTACAGGGCGAGGACGAGGTCAATGAAGCGAGAAGAAATCGCCGGGTGGGAATTACGTGAATGGTTGGCGCCCCATGTCGTTACACTTATTGACTTCAACCGAACGCAGCTAAACCGAGCATCGGTTTGAAACCGCGCGGCCGCCCCGCCCGTGCGGGCATCTGATTATGGCCGTAATCGCCTATTTTCGCGATCGACTCGTTGGCCGCTGTGTTGTGAACTGGTTGCTGAGACCGACGTGACGTTCGGGCTGACAACCACGACAACCCGAGGGCGACGTTGCCAACGTTCAGCACTGCTACGCCTCTGTACGAGTCCATTAGCGGCAGAGACGAGAGAGCACAAACTGCGGCAAGGACAAGAGAAGCCCGGTCAATTTGGCTGATCTGGGGTCTACCCGATGCAAAACGGATGGACAAAACGCCCATCGCAAACAGGCTCGCCGCCAAGCTGAGCACTTGAAGTGGCGACACGTGCAATGCACTGGCGAGTAGAATTCCTACCGACAACCGCAATGCAGCATAGGCGATGAATCCAACGAATCCTGCGACCCAAAACCTGACGGTAAACGCCATTACGACGACGCTGAGGGCGATGAGCAGCCAGCCAATGACTACTTCAGATGAACTAGCCGCTTCGTGGGCCAGTGCGCAGCCGGATAAAAAAGTCGCCGCGATGCAAAAGGCATCCACGATTTTACCCGCAATCAGAAATCCAGACTTAACCTGCTCTTTCACTGGCCGGCTATCGCGAAACACGTCGCTAATTCTACGACTCTGCGTCTCTAAAACCCAATAGTGCGTGAACCCCCGAGTGCGCTCTTGACTTCAAAGGAACGCACCGAAACTCGGATCCGAGGTTGAAACTGCACGGGCGCGGCACCCGCCGCCAACACACGTTTTGCCCATCCGGCCATTGCATCCTTGCGTGTGCGGCAGTAGAGTACTCCTAGCTCTGGCGGTCTCCCACCTCGTTGTCCGTATCTCTTTCCTCACACTCAATTTGTGCGTAATTGCTGCACCGCCTGTGCAACTAAAAGCGGTGGTGGAAAAGTGGGCCCTATATATGGTGTTTTACTACTTGACCCGTCCCCCGTTCGCCGTTAAAGTTGGTGAAACGTTGAGGTGCGAACTTGAATTTGAAGCTGGATTTTCAAGCGAACACCTCGGCAAACGATCGGAAGGAACCTCATTAGTTAACCGCCGAGGTCAAACCGCCGATCAAGGTTTGCAGGACACCCAGCCAACACGGACGAAAGTCCAGCGCACAGAGACGAAATGCCACGCCGCAGGAA
>JBAWBE010000185.1:0-16370 GCA_049589635.1 Terriglobales bacterium | reverse complement strand
GGCAACAACCCTCAGCAAATCACGAAAATCAAATCTCAACATGACTCTCCCGGGCCTCACCATCACAAATTCCAACATAGAATCATTGCAATCACGTAAAAAGCGGGCCGCAATGACCGGCCCGCCTTTTAGAAACTGACTAATTCAAATCGATCGAATTAGCCGCTTAGCCTAACGAACGACGCAGCCCGAGGGGTTGCTTGCTACGAGCTGTAACGCGAGGCTGGCGCTGGGTTGAATGCAGCCGCCCATGTCGCCACCCGATTCGGTCTTGCCAGAGTTTACCGGCCCTTTTCCAATGTCATTGCCATTGGCGTCGGTCTGTTGATAGTGCGAACGAAGGATCGCGGCTCCTGGATCGGTAAAGGCTTTGCCATTGACCGTGGTCTTCACCGTCAGCGCCGGAATGTAATCTGGAGTAGTGGTGATTACGTAAGTCTGAGAGTCCTTGATCACCGCTTCAGCAGCGGTCAACGCAGCTCCCGTGCTCACGATGCGCAGCAGCGACCAGGCGCGATACGCGCCGCTCCGCACGTTCGGGAACGAGAGCCCCCCCGCCCAGATCTGGTTTTCAGCGCATGGGAACGAACCGCAAGGTGTGTCCTTAGCGCCAGGTATTCCCCCCGCACCATATGCTGTCGGCTGTCCTGGATCAAAGGCCGATCCAGTACCGTCGTAATAGGTGGAGAAGATCGGGTCAGTACCGTTCAGCGTTGTATATCCGTAGTTGGCGCTGCTGGCGATCGTGCTGACGTTCCCGTAGCTGAAGAACGCATAGCCGATACCGTCAATGCCATTGTTCTTAACCGAGTTCAGAACAGACTTTACGGCTTCGCCAGTGCCAATCCCGCGCCAGCGGCCGCCCTTGCCATCGGAAGAGTGGCAAGCAACGCTGCTGCCGGTAAGAGGATTCGCACCATTCACATTCGCTTCCTGACTTACACTCAAGACTCCTCCGCCAACAACGGGACGACGGAACACGGTAGCTTCGGTCGTGTTCATGGTACCGGAGAGAGGCTCACGCAGATAGACGGCGATTCCGCCGGCACTCAACCCGAATGCGCTGGCATCGCAGCTCGCACCGGAGAACGCGGTCTGCGCCTGGGCGTCGGTAAGATTGCTGAGTCCGGAAAGCTGTCCGCCGTCACGCGAGAAGATGAACGCCACCGGGTCGATTCCAACCGAGTAAGTCGTATACTTCGGAACCGTGGAACCCGTGAAGGGGTCTTTGCCCGTTAAAGCAAATGCCAAAACGTTGGCGGTGGAAGTACTTCCAGGATATCCGCTGGCAACCGCATTTCCAACGAGTGCATTCTTGTTGGCGCCAAAAGCTGCGCAGACACCAGGAGTGTTATTGTTGTTGTAGCCGAGGCCATCGGTTCCGTCACCCGAGCCAGGCGTGCCGTTACCAAGTTGCGAATTCGTGCGGCAGGTGGACCAGAGTGAGTCTTCCGGGCGGATATCAGTGGCAGATACGTTGACCGAAACCGTGCTGCCCGTGAACAAAGCCTGTACGGATGCCGGGGGTGTCGAGTCCGTCGAGCCATCGGGCCACACAGTGATCGAGTTCGCTGCACTTGGGAACGGATTCTGTCCCACGACGCACGCCGGGTTCGCGAAGTAGCAGCGGTTCCCTACGCCCGAGTCGACCTTAATGAATGCCCAGATATTCGGGCTGGCAGCGCTGTCCCACACGATCCAGACGGCACCCGTATCCACGTTGGCAGACAGGCCGACGTGCGCGGGACGCGTGTCAGTCAGGTTGAATGAACCGTTGGTGTAGTGGAAGCACGGGGCCGTTCCACCAGTTACGCACTTGCCGTCGTTGTAAGTACCGAGAGCCAGCGTTTGCCACTGCGCGGACGACCCGGCAAACATCACCTTCACCTTTTGCGCTTGGGCTTGAGCTCCAAGAGCGACAATCGCAGTAATTACCATTCCCGCGAGCAGCACTTTGATTCGCGACATTAGAATTCTCCTTTTTCAGTTTCTCTTTTGAAGAACAGACTCAGGAAACGCGCGTGACCTTGCGCCACACGCGGGGAAAACATATTTCTTGCCGAGCACGATGGCCGCCCGCTTTTTACAATTACGATAAAGTCGATGCGGCACAACTGGCAGGGAGAATAATGGAGTCGCTCAGTTATGTGTATGAACAGTTGAAGAAAAGAGTGTTAAGGTAATGTGACAACTTACTTCTCTGACATTTACCCCTTGCACGGTCTTTCGATCGCTGATTCAGTAGCCTAAGTTAGGTCCTACCTCTGGTCCACACTGCGATGATGTTCGCAGCATCGCCCTATCAACCAAACGGGAGCTCGGCCGAAATTAACATTAGATTAACTTTCACCCAGAGGCCATCCGCTAGAATCGCTGTTCGTTTTCCAACCCCTCATTAGGCATTACGCATTCGGAGAGAAGCACAGTGAGTTCTTGTCCGGCTGACTTGTCCGTTCGCGTCACGTGTGTGCGTGCACTGGTCTTATTTGTTGCGCCCCTATGCTTTGGCCGACAGCAGGCACACGCGGACAGGAATAGGTCGACTCTTTCTGGGATTGTAAGGGATCAGAACAAGGCTGTGGTCGCCCGCGCGAAGGTCTCAATAAGTTACGCGGGTCTTGCAACGCTGGTGACCGATAGTGATGAGAACGGCGCGTATTCATTTGTAGGTATTGTGGCGGGGACATATAGCTTATCGGTGACTGCTACCAACTTTCAGGAGAAAGCGTTTCAGAACATCAATTTGGCCCCAGGGCTGGAGTTGAAGATAAACGTTGCGCTCGAGCCGCCAGGCACGGACTCAGCAACAGCCGCACCGGAACAGGTTCAGCGACAAAAGCCTGAGGCGGGCAAGGGAGCTATCGCCGGCACGGTAACAGATCAAACCCAGGCGGTGGTTGTTGGAGCGAAGGTGTCCTTGACAACTGCAGCGGGCGTGAAGCTCGAGACACAAAGCGATGTTAAAGGCATGTACGCATTTGCAAACCTCCCGCCCGACACTTATAAGCTTTCGGCAACGGCTTCCAACTTCAGCGTTAAGGACTTTGATGACATTGGACTGACCGCTGGTCTTGAGCTTACCTTAGACATCTCGCTTCAGCCGGCAGGCGAGAAAACTGAGGTCAACGTCGAGTCCAGTAATGCAGGGAAAGTCGAAACGGAAACGGCTACCGTTTCCGGCACGATCACGGCGACCGAAGTCGTAAGCTTGCAGCTTAACGGGCGAAATTTCTCACAGCTGATCGCGTTAGCGCCGGGCGTAAGCAATCAGACTGGGCAGGACGAAGGTAAGGTCGGAGTGCTCGGCAGCGTCAAATACAGCGTCAACGGTGGCCGCGTCGAGTACAACAGCTTTGAAGTCGACGGCAGCGACGTGCTCAATGTTGGATTGAACGGCGCCTCCAGCACACTCATGGTTTATCCCAGCCTGGACGCCATTCAGGAAGTGAAGGTATTGACCTCTAACTACGGCGCGCAATATGGACGCACCGCCTCGGGTACGACGCAGGTGACGACTAAGTCCGGTACCCCGAAGTATCACGGCAATCTTTACGACTTCGTCCGGAATGAAGCTTTTAACTCGCGCAACTTTTTCGATTTCACGAGCAAGGCGCCGCTTTATCGGCGGCAGGATTTCGGCGGCACGATTGGCGGACCGCTTTATATTCCGCACGTTTTTAACACCTCGAAAGACAAGACATTTTTCTTTTTCTCCGAAGAAGCACGCCTTGAGAAATCTCCTGTCGACTACAACCAGGCGGTTCCGGGGCTGAAAGAGCGGGGGCTGATCATGACGCCTCGGGGAATTCGACAGAATCTCGCAACCAGTACACTCACTGGGGCGCTCACGCAAGTCTTCGATTTTTCCGACGTGTGCCCGCTCCCGAGTCAGATCAACGGAACGTTCAGCCGCCAGCAATATCCGGATTGTCCCGGAACCCTGGCGAGCGATGGCTGGCACCCCATTGGAAATATCGGGCTTACGAATGTGCTGCTGAGTTCGGGCGACATTGGAACTCCGGTCGCCGACAAGAATGCTATCTCAATCCTGAATGCCAACTTGGTGCCGCTGCCGAATTCTGCAACCGGCTGCAACTATACCCTGCCGATCGGCAATATCCTCGATCCTTCCGACCCTTTTCGTTGTTATGTCGCTTCAGTGTCTCCCTCCACTTACTGGCGAGAGGAGCTATTCAGGATCGATCAGGAGATAACTCCAAAGCTTAGGGCCTCGTTCCGTTACATACATGATGCCTCGGACACAACGGTACTGGCGCCGCAGTGGAGTTACCTGAGCATGACCGATCCGTCAGCCGCGACATTCCCAACTATCCAAAACCGTTTCATCGGACCGGGCCTGAACCTGGTCGCCCGCTTCACCCAAACGATTTCTCCCACTCTGCTGAATGTCGTTGACCTCAGCTTTACGAATGCGACCATCACTTTGACCGACCAGAATGGACCTGGAGGGGCTCGTTTTCAGCGCGATCCATCGCTCAATCAGCCGCTGGTCGCAGATCCGAATAATCCGGGACAGTGCAACCCGGCCATCAGCGTTCAGCCGCCGATTGATTTCGGCACTCCGACTCCCGAATGCGGCATGGGCTATCTCTTTAATAATGGTTTCGGCGGAAAAATGCCCGGCGTCGCCATTCTGGGCACAAATGCGGCCTACGGCGGAAGAGGTTTCGCATTCGATCCTTCCTTTATGCCTTGGGGCCATACAAATCCGACTTATGCGATCCGCGACGATGTCGGCAAATCATTCGGCAAACACACGCTCCAGATGGGAGTGCAATACATCTACTCGCAGCGTAATCAGACGAATAATGCCATCGGAGCCGCTTCCGGCGATACACAGGGTCTCCTCACCTTCAGCAATCTCGCCCAAAGCAGCGGGAATGCCTTTGAGGACTTTCTTGCGGGCAACATCCAGAACTTCACGCAGGATTCCGCTCAGAGCCGTTACTATCAGCGCTATCAGATTGCCGAGCCCTACGTGCAGGACGATTGGAAGTTCCGAGATCGGCTGACCATAAACCTCGGCCTTCGCGTAAGTTTGTTTGGAACTTATCGAGAAAAGAATCGCCACGCGTGGAACTGGCAACCGTCGCAATTCAACGCGTCGGCTTTTGCGGCGGACGCAACCTACGGAGAGCTCCTTTACAATGGTTCTCCACTTACACTGAGTTCGTTCCAGTCCGATCCGACCATTATCAGCGATATGGGACTCGTCCAGTGTGGCGTGGGTCATAGTCCTCCGGGGTGCATGAGTGGACATCTGTTCAATTGGGCGCCGCGGCTCGGTTTTGCGTGGGATCCAAAGGGTGACAGTAAAACTTCGATTCGCGCGGGCTATGGCATCTTCTACGAGCACGGCACTGGGAACGAGGCCAACACAGGCTCATTAGAGGCGAGTGCCCCAATCGTCCTTAGCGTCACCCAGCCGCTCCCCGTTAGTTATCCATGCATCGGCAACATTGGGTATGGCCCAGCGTTCAATCCGACTTCTGAGCCATGCGAAAAAGACAACGTAACACCACCACCCCCCGGATCCCTCTATCCGATCGATGTTACATCCATTCCGACGCATGCCATCTGGCCCTATGCCCAGCAATGGAGTTTCGGTGTTCAGCACGAACTACCCAAGGATCTCCTGGCCAATGTTGCATATGTCGGCAGCAAAGGAACCCACTTGACCGTCGAACGTCAGCTCAACCAAAGATTGGCCCTGCCGGTGGGCGAGAATCCGTTCGGCCCGAACGAGCCCCTGACATTGGACGATTGCACGACGCCGCCGACTGGCATAGCGGGTCATCCGGGAGATGGCACAACCGCATTTCAACTTCAAAGCGGAACCTTGGTCAGCCCCAACAATCCTGCCTACGTTTATCTCCAGGCAGCGTGCGAAAACCAGTTTATTCCCAACGTCAACTCCCTCCCGGGTCGTCCTTATCCCGGTCTGGGGCGGGTTCTTGCCCTGCAGAATGTAGCAAACTCAGGCTATAACGCGTTGCAATTTACCTTGCAGCGCACGAGGGGACCACTTACTGGAGGAATTTCGTATTCCTATAGTCATTCTATCGACGATTCATCGGATCGCAGCGATCCGGTTCTTGTCGATTCTTATGATCTCCGTGAAAACCGCGCGAGCTCAAGCTTTGACGAGCGCCACCTGCTTAACATCAACTACATTTACCAATTCTCACTCAAGAATATTCCGCGTCACTTCGGCGACTGGGCCAATGCGCGCGAACCGGAAAGTGGCGCCCCGCCGAGCACGTGCTGCTCGGCATGGGTGGATAGTCTTCTTGATGCCTGGGAGTTTTCCGGCATCACGTTGTTTCAGTCTGGTACCCCGTTCACAGTGATCAATACCGTCGGTAACACGGGGATCTCCGTAACTGACAATGCTGGTGTTTCGAGCGGCCTCGGGATTGCGTCGTCTTATCCCGATATCGTGCATGGGTGGCAACCGAATCCTGGAGGAAATCCGCAGAGTTTTGGGCCGCTCCTACAAAATCCATCGCAATATGTCGCTCCCCGCGGCCTCACGTTCGGGGATGCTGGCCGAAATTTCGCAAATAACCCGTCTCGTCTCAATTTTGACATAGCGCTTGCCAAGCGCTTCAAGATCAAGGAGGCCGGACAGCTCGAGTTCCGCGCGGAAGCGTTCAATATCTTCAATCGAACTCAGTTTCGTATTTACGATCCTGATAATCCTTCGGGTACCGGCAATAACGTCATTAGCTGCTACGCCGGCCCGACTTATTCGGCCGGCTTTTCCGGCACCGGCGCCAACTGCGTGACGGGTGCTTCCTTCTTGCACCCAATCGACGCACATCGGCCTCGCACGATTCAGTTCGGCTTGAAATTGTCTTTTTAGGGTTGTGGACATGAAGACATCGACCAGCAATCTAGAGCGGGCGCACCATTCGCCGGCGTATTTACGCCGTCTCGTTGCCTTGCTGCTCTTCAGCCTCCTTGGGCTTTGGGGATGCGCCGGTAGCTCCAACTCCGGCGGTTCCCAGCCAGGGACTCAGGCTTCGGGTAACTGGCAGTTCGCAATGCAGGCTCCCTCGGATGGCTCGTTCGTTGGAGGTTTGCAGGGCGGCTTCCTGTTGCAGAACGGTGGGACCATATCAGGCTCTGCGGTGTTCTCGGTTGCGCTGCCGCAGCCACCGCCAACTCCGCCCACAGTGTGCAGCAGCGGAGCTGCCACGATCTCGGGGACAATCAGCGGTCAGAACGTCAATCTTACAGCTGTCGCGGGCAATCAGACTTTTACCTTCGCCGGAATGCTTGGCGCGAATAACTCGACACTGACCGGCACCTATTCGTCAACGGCAGGAACCGCGTTGGATGGCAGTCCCTGCGGCACGGCACAAACAGGATTGTCGTGGAGCGCTTCTCTGGTTCCACCACTTACTGGTTCTTTCCAAGGCAACTTCCACAGCACTCAGAGTGGGACCAATTTCCGCAATCAAAATTTTGCAGTCTCCGGCACTCTCATGCAGGGACCAAACACGGGTGCAAGCAACGCCACGGTGACCGGCACACTGCTCTTTCAGGATCCCGTGACCTTAGCCAGTGACTATCCCTGCCTGACACAAGCCTCTGTCAATGGGCAAATCAGCGGGAACGTCGTGACGTTGCAGATTTTTTCCACCAACGGCTTGGACGTGGGACAAATCGGCGGGATAGCCGCTTCAGGCCCCGTGACCTTCGACAGCACACAGGGTGGCTACGTCCTTCACAATGTTGGCTTGTCGGGATCTGGGTATGCAGTCATCAATACCAAGAGTTGTCCTGGAGTAAGTCTTTTGAACGCTGGCGACTCTGGAAATATCTGCCTTGCTCTTGGGACTTCGACTGCCTGCACTCAGCCGATCACGCTGTCCCCGTTTTCTTTGAGCTTCCCAGCACAGTTGCTTGGGTCCACTCCGATCTCACAGACCATTACGCTGACTAACACCGACCCTTCAGGATCGACGTTGACGGACCTAAGCCTGTCGTTTCTAGAATCGGACAGTGATTTGTTCTATCCGAACGGCGGCGGTGACTTTAACGGAGTCGCTAGCTTCATCGAACAAGATAGCTGTGCAAGTCCGTTTGGATCTCAGTTTGCTCTTTCGGCGAATCAGAGTTGCACGATTACGGTTAGTTTTTCGCCTCAGGAAGGTTGTCCGTGGATCCCGTTCGGCTCAGTTCCCGCAGGCAACGCACCGTCTAAGTGTCCAACCGCATTAGCTGCGAGTCTAACGGTAAATAATGTATCGCAGAGCGCCGATCAGGACACTTCATTTTCGGTTCCGATCAAAGGCTCGCCGCTCAGCGCGGTCGTCCCCTCCGCTCCCGAACTTGACTACGGCGCGGAAGTAGAAGGCGAATCAAGTGCCGCGCAGTCTCTGGTTTTTACGAACCAGGGAGGCAACCCTGTCCAGGTTCTCTCAGCAGCCAGTGCTCCCTGCACTTATGCGCCTTCCAATACGCCAAGTAAGCTGCCACGTCCCTTGATTAACGATGGCGCGGTGGCAGGAATCCAGATAGCCAGGACCGATCCACAGGGCGCGACTATCTCTCCCGATCAGATTGACAATACCGTCGAATATAACTGCGATGCGGACTCGCAGAGCAATCTGCCGAATTTTCCGATCTCCCTCAATGCTTGCCTCGGAAGTGTGCTGGAGCCACAACAGAGCTGCACCCTTGAAGTCACGTTTGTGCCACAGCCGGGCACAGATCCAGGCGGCGTAGGCGGCCACGGCTTAGACTACTTTCTCGAGTTGAATACCCTTCAATGCACCTCGCCCTTGTCGCTCGATTGCGAAATTGACGCCGGCCGATTCCCCGTGGAAATTAAGACAAATCCCCCAAGCCCGCTACGCATGTCTCCGGCGGCGAGTCTCAATTTTGGCTCACAGACGAAGGGCACGAACAGTAATCCGCTGACTATCACTCTCTTTAACGATCCTGCCGATCCGAACGCAGGAACGGTGAATTTCAGCGGGAAGGTCGTAACCGGCGATTACACGGAAACGGACACTTGCCCCTTCAGCCTGGCTCCGGGAGCAAGTTGCGTTTTGACGGTTGTATTTACGCCGCGGGTTACCGGTTCCGATCCCGGAAGCATTGCCCTGAACTATAACAATCCGCAACCGCAGACGATCTACTTGCGCGGAGTTGGACAGTGACCATCCGGCTATATCGATTTACACGCGAGCCTAGGAGGTCGACGGTGCGCCTGAGACCAAGAATTCTTATTCCCATTCTTATGGTGGCACTTTCCATTCTTGTGGGATGCGGAGGAAGTACTTTCAACGTCCAGAATCCCCCGCCTCCGCCACCACAGAATATTTCCATCTCTTTTCAAAGCCAGCCCGCGGCTAACATTTCTCTCAACGCGTCTACGACTGTTTCGGCGGTAGTCAGCAATGACCCCGCGAATTCGGGTGTTGACTGGGAAGTAGTACTAAATTGCCAGGGCCCAAACTGTGGTACTCAGCCTTGCGCCGCACTTCTGAGCCCATCGGATCCATGCGGGAATCTTTTGAACTCGAGCGGGCAACCCATATCGCACTCGAACAGCGGAGATACTATAACTTACCGCCCCCCCTCGGCATTTCCCGTCCCGGGGAACGTAATGAATATCGAAATTATGGCGCTAGCCACCGCAGACACTCATCAGAACGTCAGCGATCCGGTGTCAGTCACTGCGTTCGGGAATGTTCTTCAGGGGACTTACGTGTTTCAGGTGAGGGGAAACGACTCTACGTTTTCTTCAGGTTATCCCTACCAGTTGACGGGTGAGGTCTACCTCGACGGCAACGGCAACGTCACTAGCGCGAACGGCGACAGCGGCGCGGGGCAGCAGACGCTCAACAGCTATGACGTCAATTCGAATCTGGACTCCACGACGAGTGCCATCAGCGGAGGGAGTTATTTTGTTGGCACGGACGGAAGAGGCACACTAATTATCAATACCACCGACCCGAGCGGAGATGCGATTGAAGAGGACTTCAGTTTAGTTGTCACCTCGAGTTCCGATGTATCGATCGCACAGCTCGCAGGAACCCTGACTAATAGCCAAGGGGTTACTACTCTTCTGCAATCGGGCACCGGCACTCTTGAGCTACAGGACCCAGCCGCAGCCGGCGCTTTGCCCTCCGCCGGTTACGCGTTCACTGCAATCGGCACAGATTCCTCTGCGACGCCACTCGTGTACGGAGGCATTTTCAATATTGATTCGCCCGGCGGCATCTCAGGCAAAGGAACATTGACTGATCAGGGTTATAACGGAGTTTTTACAAGCTGCTCCTCGGCAAATGGGTTCGCCGGATCAACCGTTTCATCAGCTGGTACTCCGGGAGTGGTCGTCTTCAATTTGGTAACAACTTGTGCTGGCTTTGCACCGACGCAGATCACGGGTTATATCATCGATACCTCTCATCTACAGCTGATCGAAACGGATGGCTCGTATCTTGCCGCTGGGCCCGCAGTGGGCCAAGGTTCCGCTACAGGAACTTTCACTTCGTTTTCCGGCGACTATATTTTCGATGTTCTCGGAATGGATCTGTCCAGTTTTCTTACATCCTCACTCAATTCCGTGGATGTACTAAGCGCGGACGGAAGCGGCAACTTGAGCGGATACACGGATACGGCTTTCTTCTCTAATGTGGATGGAAGCCCCGCTTTGATCAGTTCGCAGTTTTCCGGAATCTACCAGCTCGACAACAAGGGGATCGGCCGCGTTCACCTAAGGTTGGTCCCCGCCCCCGTTCCCTTCTTTGATCCCAGCGTCGTCATGTACCTCACTGCCCCGCCGGGCACTCCGGGAGCGCCCGCGCTCGTACTTTATTCGGCAGCCGCAAACCAGTTATATCCGGCACTCGGAGTTGGAGTGTCTTATCCACAGGCACCACCGGCACAATCAATTTCCTTCGGCAATGGAGAGCAATACGGCTTTGTTCTCACCCAGGAGAACGGCTCAGAATTTGACGGCTCGGGCCAGTTCACTGCGACTTCGAGCCCAGGCGGTGGAACGCTATCTGGCTTGGTTGATTCCTCGATCAATCCCTTTCCATCCGCTCCATTGCCTCTTACCGGCGTCTTCGCGTGCCCTCAGGGCGCGTCGTCCTGTCCAGATCCTTTCGGACGCTTCTCGGCAAGCAGTCTTACCGTGGATGGCACGATCTCAACCGTAGACTATTTCATGATCGACCAGGATCATGGTTTCATTATTGAAACCGACGCACTGAACTCGTTCCAAGTCTCCCTGGGTTACTTTGCCGAGCGTTGCGATGTTACGCTCGCGAACAACTGCCAGCAGTCAGAGCAAAAGGCCCATGGAAAGCATGACTTGAAGGGCCACGGCGTGAGCGGGCAGGGACGGACCTCGAAGATAACGGGCCGCTCAAATTAACTCTCCTTTAACACTAGCGCAACATTCCCGCAACACATTGCCGTTAGTGTCGCACTGACGGTTTTCACCCCATTTCTCAAGATAACTATTTTTCCTCTTCGGCAATGTATTCCTTGGAGACGGTAGACAATCCGCGTCACCCGGATTTGATCTTCGTGGTCGAAGACGACATTGACGTGTCTCGGCTCATCGAACACAACTTGCGCACTGCGGGGTTCGAAGTTTCCACATTTCTCTCTGGTACGCCAGTGGTTCCTTCCGCTACGCTTGCGCAGCCTTCGTTATTTCTCCTCGACATCATGCTGCCGGAAATGAATGGCTTCGATCTGTGCCGTCAGATTCGGCAGCATGAACAACTCGCAAAGACTCCGATCATTTTTCTCTCCGCCCGCACACAGGAAACGGACCGCCTTCAGGCCTTCGATGCCGGTGGCGACGGCTATATCACTAAGCCTTTCAGCCCTCGCGAACTCATCGCGCGCGTGCGGAACATTCTTCGGACGGAAAAAGAGGCTCCCACACGCGAGCTGATTCAATTAGGAGAGCTTGAAATTGACATTGCGTCGATGACAGTGAGCGTGCAAGGCAAGGCCGTTCAGACTACCGTACGTGAGTTCCGTCTGCTCGAGTACCTCGTGCGGCATCGCGGCCGCGTCTTCACTCGTGATCAGCTTCTTGACGCAGTCTGGAAAGAGGGCTCATTCGTAACGCCCCGGTCGATCGACGTTTTCGTAAGAAGGCTGAGAGAGAAAATCGAACGCGATCCGCGCCATCCACGCTATCTGAAAACATTGCGCGGGATCGGCTATCGATTCGAAGCCGGACGCTGATCTATAGCGCGGCGGAAAAACATCGCCCCTCGCGACTCCCTACTGTTTTTTGTGGCCGAAATCAAGTCCTATGTGCGGCTCTGATTTTGTGCCGGTGAGCTTAATCGGAACCTCCGTCCCGGCTCCATGTTTCTTAAAGAAAGGATCCACCGGCTTCAGCAAGATGGATTTCCAGCCCGTCACCATCTGCGATAGCTTGGCATCCAGCCGAATCTTGCCATAAAAATCAAAGGTGTTTCCGTCGAGCGTGTACTGCCCCGTCATGTCCACTTTTGTCCCGGGCACCTCAAAGTGCAGTTGTGAAAAAGACATCGTACCCTGCTTCAAATCGTACGTGCCGCTCATATTCGATTGCACGTCCGGTGAGTCCTGAGCCTGCGCCAACTTCGGTTTGCCCTGGCTGCGAAGACTCAGATCGTCAACTTTTTCCTGAATCTTCTCGTTGCTGAAGTGCGCGCTCACAACCTGGAAGTTTCCCGCAAGCTGCATTCGCTGGCTCACATCTTCGGCGCCAGGCGGGATGTCAAGCTTCGCCTTCGATTGCACCGAGCCGGTCATAATCGGCGGTTCGGTCCGAATGCACAACTTGAGCAGGTCTTCGATTCGAGCATGATCGATCACTACATCGATCGCGATTTCGCGCCCTTGATCCTTTAGGCGGAGCACCGATCCCTTAGCCACGAACGAAGAATTGAGTAACTTGGCTTTAACCGGCCGTAAGTATGTATTCCCACTGGTACCATCGACAATCGCGTGGAATTCCGTTTTCAACGGTACCGGATGTCCGCTCACCGTCAGGCGAAAATCCGGCGTGTCGGTCGTGCCATCGACAATAATACTCCCCAGGCTTCCCGCGTATTGCCCAGTTGACGAGAGAATACCGCCAATTCCCTTGATGGTCCCGAGGTCCGCATTGCTGAATGAATACGTGCCTTTCACCGGCGTGTCGCGCGGCTGATCGGTCTGCAAAGGACCGAAAAATCCGCTCGACGAAATTTTGCCGACCGGCTTCGGGTTTAACAATGTTGCATCGAAGTGCATCGGCTGGCTGGGGCCAACATCCCGCATCTTCAGGTTTTCTATGCTGAATTCCAGGGGAAGCTTGTCCTCGCGATTCGTGTTGATCACGATCTGCGCATCCTTACTTACAAATTCATCGACCACAATCTTGATCTTGCCGCCCCGAGGACCCATGCTCTGCATCTCGTGCCGCTCGCCCGCGGGCGGAATATTCAGCACCAGCCCTTTCAACCGAACGCCGTGCACGTGCATCGGCGAGCGGAGCAGGCTGATCAAGCCGGTCTGAAAACGAAACTCTTCAATCCCAATCAGCGGCTGGACGCCCGGCTCGTGAATGTTCGGGTCGGTTTTCCCGTAAATCTTCAACCCCGTGCCGGAAACTGCCAGCCCATCCTCCACCCAGACATGGAAGTCACCGAGCTCAACTTTACTTTGGAAGCGGGCCGTAAGAGTTTCAATCACGCGGTCGCGAAGAATCGGTTCGGCATGAGTCCGCAGAAAATGCAGCCCTACCACGACGAGGGCCAGCAGAATGAGCACGACCAGAGCGATCTTTTGCCGGCGCGGGCGACGGCCCTCAGTACTCATAGATCATCACTATTACACAAGCGGCCGAGACTACGCTTGAAGCAAGCAGAGGAGGGGCATACAAAAAAAAGCGCGGGAGTACGTGCTTAAGTATTTGGCGTGCAACCTCCCGGCAAGGAAGGATCTGTGACTCGCCTGACGTCGTTCGGCTTCGGTCGAGTCCAGGCCAGAGAAACGACAAAAAGCTGGGCCAGATCCTTCCCTACTGGAACCTGATACAGATCCGGCGCGAGAGCGCATCGATTCTATCGCAAGTTCGCTCGTCCGCGCCGATTCGATCCCGCTGATCACACCCGACCCATCAAGACCAGGACCAGTACGATGACCAGAATCAAGCCTAGCCCGCCGCTTGGGTAATAACCCCAGCCGGTGCTATAGGGCCATGTCGGCAGCGCGCCGACCAACAGCAATACCAGGATGATAAGCAGAATAGTTGACATAGAATCGCTCCACAGTGCAGAAGTCACTGGCGACGCGTTGCCGGTGCTGGTCATATGCCAAGGTCGTAACAATGGTCGCGTCGACCCTGAGCTCGATCACAACGAGAAGCAAAAAGACGCTTCCCTTGACTCCTAGGCAGAGTACAAACGAATATGCTCTTGTCAAATCCAGTGGAATCTGTATGGTGTCGGTTTTGGTTGAGTAGTCGATGGGAGGCTAACCAGTAGTTCAAATAACAAATGGCTACGCCAAGCGTAGCCATTTATGTTCATTAGTGAGCTTTACGTTTAATCAATCATACCGCAGCGGTCTTACATGCCCTGATGGTTGCGTGCCTGTTCCGAATACTTCCTAAGGGCAGCTAAGAAATCGTGACTACCCTCAGGTGGGGGCACTTTCCCGGATAAGATGCGAGCAAACGGGATCATCTTCCCACCATAGAGCAATCGCGTCGAATCTTTATCTTGGGTAATCGCCGCTCCACTTAAATCTATACCGGCAAAGATGCCTCGAGCGCGCGAGTAGGTTAATACCTCCGCCTTCAATTTCCAGTCGGTACCGGCGGCGGCGTCGCGCCCGACAGGGCCAGCGGCCGCAGAGGCATCGGCGCCAAGTTTGAATTTGCTGGCAAGCAGATGATCCATTCCCTTCTGGTTCATCACTACCATGACGATATCAATCGCCTGCCCTCCAAGCTGTAAGCCCCAACTTCCGCCAGTAATGGTGATCGGCGCCGGTGCACTCCATCCGTCGGCGGTCCGGCAAGTGGCCACACCCCGCCCATGTTCTCCGCCAAAGCCAATGGCGATCTTCACAACAGATGGAATGATCGCCAG
Source organism: Terriglobales bacterium (assembly GCA_049589635.1). Taxonomy (GTDB): domain Bacteria; phylum Acidobacteriota; class Terriglobia; order Terriglobales; family Acidobacteriaceae; genus Acidiflorens. The sequence continues at coordinate 1,233 of JBAWBE010000185.1, read as the reverse complement.
GCATTTGGCGTCGCTCATGATCTTGTCTGGAATCGCCTTATCCGGCGTTCCCATGATTTCGTTGAGGACGTTCGCCGCGTTGTCGATGCGCTTGGCAATATCGGACTGATCTTTATCATCGTCAGCTGCCCAGCTCACACTGGCCAGTAGCAATACGGCAACGAACGCTACGTAACTCATCTGTCTTATCCGGCTTTTCGATTTCACGGTAAACCTCTTTCTGATATCTCTCTTTAATGATGCCTAAGACAACGATGCCTAAGACAATGATCCCTAAGAACCACCATTCGGCGGGGCATCCCAACCTCACTGAACAATCACAAATGTAGTCGCTTACGCCCGTGACGTTCCATCGGAGCGTTCCTGTAGACCGGTCAAGAACATTCCCTAGGCCGCATTCGCCCATCTTTGCTGCCGCGCTCCATCCGTGGGCCCGCTGTGCAACTGACGCTCTGCCAATCGTGACGGCTTCCATGACCTTGCAGGCTGCGGCATAGATTTGATCATGTTGCTAGCGCCAGGGGTTGGGCGAGCCGGAATTGCTCGCACTAGTTGCTCGCGGATCCTCTGGCGCGCTTTATGCAGCTGGGATTTGGAATTTCCTACTGAGCAACCCAGAGACTTGGCGATCTCACGATGTTCATATCCGGCGACCTCGTGCAGTAGGAAAATCCTGCGATATCCATTCGGGAGTTCGGACAGCGCCCGATTCAAAGCCATGCGATCGACGCACCCGGTCAGGCGGAAATCGGTGATCGGAAACTCCCGCTGTACTGGATTGCCTTCACTGTCTTTCTTCTCGACTGGAACGACGCACAATGATTTCTTGCGGAAGTGCATGAGCACTGTGTTCACCGTGACACGGTACAGCCAGGTCGATAAGGCTGAATCCGCACGGAAAGCAGCCAGCTTTCGAAAAACATGCAAGAACGCTTCTTGGGTAAGATCTTCTGCCTCGGCAGTGTTCCGCGTCATTCGCAGACAGAGCGCGTAAACCCGAGCTTTATGTTTCTCAAATAAAAACCCAAAGGCCTCCGCATCGCCTTTTTGAGCCCGACGGATAAGTTCGGCTTCCGAAACGGAGACAGGGGAGCAATCGATAGGCACTTGGTTCTCCTTTTGTGAAGCGAGCCCTTTGGTCCTCAAGGAGTCGGTTCACTATGCTACGGAGATTAAGGCGATGGATCGAAAGGGTCTATCCGGTTCAGTATGTAGGAGCGCACAGGCTATTTC
>JBAWBE010000184.1:0-5411 GCA_049589635.1 Terriglobales bacterium | reverse complement strand
CAGTCTGGTCCGCCGGGCATCATTTTGCTTCGTAATACTCGCGGCAAACTCTTTGAGGATGTGAAGCTACCGGAAACGAATTGGAATCGCGCGTACGGCATCGTTGCTTTCGACTACGACAACGACGGCTGGGTCGATCTCGCCGCCGTCGGTGAGACTAAAGACGGACGCGGCGAGGTTCGACTGTTTCGCAATCTTGGGCCGGATGGGTGGAAGGACGTTTCGGCTGACGTTGGGCTAGACAAGATTCAGCTCAAGAATCCTCGCGCGATTATTGCCGGCGATTATGACAATGATGGGGCGGTCGATCTTTTGATTACGCAGAATCATGGGCCGGCCGTGCTGTTGCGCAATGTCGGCGGGAACAAAAATAATTCTTTGCGGCTGGCGCTTAAGGGCTTGAACGATAACAAGTCGGCGATTGGGACTAAGGTTGAGGTTTTTTCGGACGGCATCCGGCAGAAGTTTGAGGTTTATGGGTCGTCGGGATATTTGGGGCAGAATTCTCCTTATTTGACGATTGGGCTGGGGCAGGCTACGCAGGCGGATGTGGTGCGGCTGCTTTGGCCCACTGGGGTTTTGCAGGACGAGACTGAGGTCGCGGCCAACAAGCTCCAGACTATTACTGAGCTGGATCGGCGCGGGTCATCGTGTCCTACGCTGTTTGCCTGGGATGGTGAGCGGTATACGCTCGTCGGGGACATGCTCGGCGCGGGAGTGGTGGGGCATTGGGTTGGCGCGGCGCACTCCCCTCAGGGGCTAAAGCCCTTGTCTTCTTCGGCGACTGACGGCACGGCTGAAGCCGTGCCCTTCCCAAAACTCTTGTCGAGATCGATTCACGAAGATGATTCTCAAGTGATTCGCAATATTCCGCGGCCCACGGAGGCGATCAAGATTGAGCGCTCGGCGCTGCGCTTGCGAGATGGAAAACTTAGTTTTCGATTCATGGAGCCGCTGGAGGAATCGGTTTATCTGGATGAGGCGAAGCTGCTGGCGGTGGATCATCCGGCGGAGTATGACGTTTATCCGAATGAATATTTTGCTTCCTCTCCGCCTTATCCGGCGTTCAAGGTTGTCTTCAGCAATAAGAAAGATGCGGGCGCTCCGGCCGGGGCCTGGGATGAGCATGGGCACGATGTGCTTCCGTCGTTGGTGGCGCATAAATATTTTGGGGATTTTAAGGTGACGCCGTTTCTTGGATTCGCGGAGCCGCATTCGCTGGAGCTTGATCTCGGCGAGGCTTATCGGGGCGGGCCGCTTTGGCTGCTGATGCATGGCGAGGTCGAGTATTTTTCCGCGAATAGCATGTACGCGGCAGACCAGGCTGGGCTACGGCCGTTTGCTCCTTATGTGGAGGCGCTCGACGATAAGGGCCGGTGGGTGCGCGTGGTGGACGATTTTGGATTTCCTGCGGGCGGGGCGCGGACTATGACTGCGGACCTTTCGGGAAAACTGCCGGTTGGGACGCGGAGAATTCGGCTTACTACTAATTTGCAGATTTATTGGGATGGGATTTTGATTAACCGGACTGAGCAGGTGGGTGCCCATGTCTCCATTACTTCTGTTCCCTTAGTTCGTGCGCAGCTTTCATTTCATGGATTTCCGCTCAAGATCGAAGACTCGCCACCGGGGAACGTGAAGTACATATACGAGAAGGCTAGCGCTACCGGGCCCTATACGCGGCCGGAGGGGCCTTACACGCGCTATGGGGATGTGCTGCCGCTGGTCACTTCACTGGACGACAAGTTCGTCGTGTTTGGATCGGGCGACGAGGTTGCGCTGGATTTTGATCCGGCGACGCTACGTGCCTTGCCGCACGGGTGGGTGCGCGATTATTTCTTTGTCGCCAATGGATACGAAAAAGATATGGATTTTTATGCCTATCACGGTGACTCGGTCGATCCGCTGCCGTTTCGCGACATGCAGGCCTATCCGTATCCGGGGCAGAATTTTCCGGACGATCCTGGGCATCTTGATTATTTGCTCGAGTACAACACGCGGTTTATGTCGGGAAATGAGGCTGGTGGGTATTCGTTTCGGTATCCGCAGGATTAGGCTGCGCACTGGGCCCTTGCCCGCACGGGCGGGGCGCCCGTGCCTCCATTCAAGGCCTAGTTTATAATCAACAATTCAGCTTACTGCGCAGAATACCCTGTCGAATAGGCTTGTAATCTGGCGGAAACAGTCTGACGGAGCAATCTACATATGATTCGAACTCTTCAAAATGCCGGCCCCACCCTGAAAATCGTGCTGGGCGCGTTGCTGGTTATTATCTGCGCCTCGATGGCGATCACGCTCATCCCGGGGTTCGGCAGCAGCCTTGGTTTCAGCGGGCCCGCGCCGGGTATTCTCGCGACGGTTGGCGATGAAAAAGTGACGACGGCGGAAGCGCAGCGGGTGGCGCGCCAGATGATTCAGCGGCAGTTTCCGCGCGGTGGCCCGCAGGCTGCGATGCTGATGGGGTACTTTTCAAGTCAGGCCGCTCAGCAACTAATTGAAGAGAAGGTGATGGTTGCGGAGGCGCGCCGACTCGGTCTGCGCACAAATGACAACGAACTGCGCGACGAACTTCAGCATGGGCCGCTCGCACAGGAGTTTTTTCCGGACGGCAAGTTCGTGGGACAGGAAGCGTATTCGGACTTCATCCAGCGCAATAACATGACGATCGAGCAGTTTGAGTCGCTGGAGAAGGAATACATTCTCATCCGGAAGCTCCAGGCGATGGTTTCGGCGAGCGCCTTCGTGCCGGATTCGGAAGTGCACGATGCGTTCGAGCATCGCAATACGAAGATCAAATTCGAATACGCGGTGATTACCCAGGCCGACATTCTGAAGGGACTGCATCCGGCGGACGAGGAACTGAAGGCGTTTTACGATCGCAACAAAGCGAGCTATAACAACTCGATTCCCGAGAAGCGGCAGATCAAATACGCGGTCATCGACACGAGCAAGGTTGCGGCTACCGCGAACGTCAGCGAGCAGGATTTGCAGGCTTACTACGATCAACATCAGGATGAGTACCGCGTGCCCGACCAGGTGAAGGTTCGCCATATTTTGATCAAGACTCCGCTGCCTGAGGCGGGACAGAAAGAAGATGAGAAGGCGATTGCCGAGGCACGTGCCAAGGCCGAGGACGTCTTGAAACAGATCAAGGCGGGCGGCGATTTTGCGAAGCTCGCAGAAAAATATTCGGACGATCCCGGATCGGCGAAGAGTGGTGGCGAACTCGGCTGGATTGGCCGCGACAGAACGGTTCCGGAATTCGAGAAGGTTGCATTTTCACTTCCGAAGGGACAGACGAGCGACCTTGTCAAATCGACATACGGGTTCCACATCATCCAGGTGGAGGACAAGCAGGACGCTCATTTGAAGTCCCTGGCCGAAGTGAAAAACGAGATTTTGGAAAAAGTGAAGCTGGACAAGAGCGGACGGGCCACCGAGGCTGCGGCGAATGCTTTGCTGAGCTCGGCGCGTATTGACGGCTTCGACAAGGCGGCCGGCGCCAAGGGCGTATCGGTGGTGACGACCGATTTCATAAGCCGTAACGACACGTTGCCGGGGATCGGCGCGAGTCCGGCATTGATGGCGGCGGTTTTCAACGAGTCTGACAAGGCGCCGCCGGATGTTGTGCAGGTTCCGCAGGGCTATGTTGTTTTTCAATTGCTCGCAGTAAGACCGCCGGCCACGCCTACGTTTGAAGAGATTCGCGCGCGTGTAGAGAGCGAGTTCAAGAATCAGCGCGCCGGAATTTTACTTCAGCAGAAAACGCAGGAGCTGGCCGACCGCGCCAAGGCTGATCACGATCTTAAGAAAGCGGCCAAGGATCTGGGCGCGAATTTCATGACCAGCGACTTTGTTACGCCGGATGGGCAGGTTCCGAGTATTGGATCGTTGGCGGGGCCGGCGAGTGCGATTTTCTCGCTGAAGCCGGACGAGACGAGTGGACCGATTATTTCTGGCTCTGATGGAGTAGTGGCGAAACTGCTGGAGAAGCAGGCGCCGACCGAGCAGGATTATGCGGCGAAGAAGGACGAGATCCGGCAGGGGCTGCTGGAAGCGAAGCAGAATGAAATGTTCCAGATCTTTATCTCGAATCTGCGGACGAACATGGAGAAGTCGAATCGGCTGAAAGTGAACGAGGACGAGATGAAGAACCTGACGCGACAGGCGGCTCCTTCGCAGGATGAGTCGGAATAGCGGGCTGCCGATTCTGCGCGCGATGTGGCGGGACGCCGGCGCTATGATCGAGTTAGCGAGCGACGGCTGATAGCTGATAGCTGACAACCACAACTAATTAACTGACAACTGAGATCTGGTTTTCATGGCTTTCGCGCGCGCGAGCGGAATTCTTGTCCATCCCACTTCATTCGCCTCGCGCGGAGGAATCGGCGATCTTGGGCCCGCGGCATATGCGTTCGCCGATTTTCTTGCGGCCGCAAAACAAGGCGTGTGGCAGGTGTTGCCGCTCGGCCCTCTGGGCTACGGAAATTCTCCTTACTCTTCGACATCCGCTTTCGCGGGAAATCCTCTGCTGATCAGCCTGGAACGATTGGCGGATCGCGGATGGATCGAGCACTCTCAACTTGAGGCGTTGCCTGAGGGCGCAGAAGCGGTCGACTACTCCACGGTTTTTCATCAGAAGCTGCCGCTGCTGTTCGAGGCGGCACGAAAGTTTTTGAATTCCGCAGCCGCGCCGGCGCGCGATCGGTTTGCAAATTTCCGCGGTGAAAATCAGTGGTGGCTCGAGGATTTTGTGCTGTTCGATGCGTTGCGCGCCCACTATAAGCTGAAGAGCTGGAACCAGTGGCCGCGAGAAGTTTGTCACCGCGAACCGGCTGCGCTTGAGGCCGCGCGTGCGGAGATGGCGGATGAGATCGAGGTGCGCAGCGCGGTGCAGTTTTTCTTCTACGAGCAATGGCAGGCGCTGCGGGCGTATTGCGCCGAGCATTCGATCCGCATCGCCGGAGACATCGCGATCTTCGTGAACTTTGACAGCGCCGATGTGTGGACTCACCCCGATTTATTTCGGTTGAACTCGGAGCTTGATCCGGAGGTGGTAGCGGGTGTGCCTCCCGATTTTTTCAGCAAGGATGGACAGCGTTGGGGGCATCCGCTCTATCGGTGGGATGTGATGAAGGAGCGCGGGTATAAATGGTGGATCGATCGCCTGCGCTGGGCGACGCGCAGTTTCGACTACATTCGCCTTGATCACTTCCGCGGGTTTTGCCAGTTCTGGGAGATTGCGGTGAACGAACCGACGGCGATTCAAGGCCGCTGGGTGGATGGTCCCAAGGACGATTTATTTGCGGCGGTGAGGGAGGCGCTCGGCGGGCTGCCATTTTTCGCGGAGGATCTTGGATACATCACGCCTGACGTGCATGCCCTGCGTGACCGGTTGCAGATTCCCGGGA
>JBAWBE010000183.1:0-5094 GCA_049589635.1 Terriglobales bacterium | reverse complement strand
CTTCCACATCCAGCCGGCGCTGACGATGCCCATCAACGCGAGGAAGAAAACCAGAATGGGCATCTCGAAGATTGCGCCCATGCCTACGATGATGGTCACGAAGAGGCCGGTGTATTCCTCGATCGTGATCATCGGGGCAAATTGTTTGCCAAAGTCAATCAGGAAGCTGAGCGCCTGCGGGTAGACGATGCGATAGCCGAAATATCCGCCGGCTAGAAACAGGGTTACGGTTGAAGCCATGAAGGGAAAGACGTAGCGCTTTTCGTGGCGGTAGAGCCCGGGGGCGATGAAGAGCCAGAGTTGATAAAGAACGAACGGCGAGGCGACGAAGAGTCCGGCCACGCCTGCGACTTTCAGGTAGAGATTGAAGGGATCGACGGGATTGAGGTAGACGAGTTTTTCCGGCAGTCCGTATTTGTGCAGCACCTGAATGATGGGGCGCTGCATGATGTCGACCAGACGCGAGGCTGAAAACCAACAACCGACGAAGCCGAGAGCGACCGCGATGACGGAATAGACGATGCGGCGGCGCAACTCCTCGAGGTGATCGAGGAAGCCCATGGTTTGCATGGCCTCTTTGCCGGGTTCGTTGACGGATGACGCGGCGGCCACTTCAGGCATCGGGGGCCGCTTTCATAACGGGATGCGTTTCTATACCGGCGTCAGTGCCGGTGGTGGCGGCAGATGGGGCGGGCCCCGTCTCTACGCTAGAGCTGTTTGCGGGATTTTCAGGCGCTGCATCTACTGCCGCAGCTTTTGTTTCGGCGGCTTCCAGTTCCGCTCCCGACGGCGGATTGAAGATGCGGCTCGCCAGGGAGCCGAGAGGCGCTTGTATCGGGGGCAGAATCTGGGGCTTGACATCGGACTGGACCGCATTGATTTCAGATTCGATCTGGGAACGGAATTCGTTCGAGGCGCGGCGGAATTCGTTCATGATGCGGCCGATCTGGCGTCCGATCTCGGGCAGCTTCTTGGGGCCGAAAAGGATCAGCGCCAGGAAGAAGAGAAAGATCATCTCGCCCGAGAAGCCGAAGTTCATAGTGCTTATGATAAATGCGCGCGAAGAGGATGACCACTGGGATGGCGAGTCGAGAGGTCAGAGTGCTGAGTGAAGAAGTCAGAAGTCAAAAGTCAAAGTGCAGAAGTAAAGTCAAAATCGAAGCAAAAACCGTCACCCTAAAATCGCACAGAAGGCGATTTTAGGATGGCCCCGATTCGGATGTTGGGGGTCAATTTGAATTCCACCCTTTCGGTTATTGTGCGCTGCTGTGCGAGCTTCCTCGGAAGGTGTAGCCGAAGGTGGCGCCGTAACGGATGGAGTGGTTGGAACTGAAATCTACGTTGTGGAGGGTGAAATAGTAGCGGCCCTCGGGACGAAAAAAGAAAGAACGCCAGAAGTAATACTTGAGGCCACCGCCGCCGACCAGCATGAAGTGATTGGTGGTGCCAAAGCACGCGGAGCTGTTGCAACTGGGTTGATAGAACCGCGTGTTCTGCACGCCGACACCGCCCAGTAGTTCGAAGCCAATATGATGGTGGCTGACGGGCGAAGCGTAGATCGCATTGAAGTCGTAAAAGAAGGGCTTATAGGGCTCGTTGACGAAATTGGGCAGGTAGATGGGTTTTTCCCAATCCCAAGAGATTTCGCCTTGCACCCCGATGCGCTTATGGAACAGATAATCGGCGGCGAAAGTCGGATAGACGCCACCGTCGAGCGATTGCGGCTCGTGGTTGCCGACGGCGGATGCGCCGGACGGCGCGGACATGGTGGCGCCTCCAGCGGCCACATCAATTTGCTGCGCGCAGGCGAAGCTTGCGGAAGTGGCGATGGCCGCCCAGACAAAAAACGAAAAAAGCGCAAGGCGCAGTGCTGGTTTCAAATCAAAACCCTCCACAGGATTAGTTATCTTGATTCGTCGAGCTGATTCGTTATCTTGATTCGCTATCTTCAGTCAGAACGCTGGATGGCGCGAGATGGTTGCTCGGGCTCTGGCCGCGCTCACTTAAATGCCAATCTTAAAAGTGCAAACGGAAATTGCCGCCTCGCTATCATAATGCCCGGAGGCGAAAAATAACTATACAGGAGAGAGGACTGCGATCCCCACGGTACGGAGCCTGCGGCTCCGTACCGGCGGGAAATCTTTCGATCAACATTTGTTTTGAGGATGTTATTTGAAGGTGTAGCCGAGGGTAGCACCGTAGCGAACCGCGTGATTGGAACTGAACTCCGCGTTGTTGTTGATGAGGTAGGCGCGCACCTCGGGGCGAATGAAGGCATGGTGAGCAACCAGCTTGAGGCCGGCGCCGAAGTCTCCATCAAAGTGGTTGATACCCTGGTAGTTGGTGCAGGTGTAGAAGCCGCACGTCGTTCCGGTGTAGTAGTGGGTGTCTTCACCGCCGATGCCCGCGACCAGATCGACGTAGACATGGGGAGCCAACTTCGGCGAGTACACGGCGTTGAAGTTGTAAAAGATTGGGCGATAGCCAAAGCCCTGGCCGTTATAGTTGTTCGCCTGGGATGCGCGCCAGTTGATTTCCGCACCGACGCCAAGGTTGTGCCAGAAGATCACGTCGCCGTTGAAGCCGAGGTACGTGCCGCCACCGACGGATACATCCTGGTGGGCGCAGCTGGGGTCGAGTGTTGGACAGTTGCCATTACTGGCGGATGGCGAATTCAGGCCGCTGATGGCAAAGCCTAGATCAATCCTCTGCGCCTGGGCAACATTTGATATGGCGACAATCGACGCGCACGCGAACGATAAGACAAGAGCAAAGTGCAAAGTACGGTTCAAGCGAAAGCCTCCGATGATTTATTTTTCGTTAAATCTTTGGATGCGAGTAAGTTGATCAACGCTGCGTAAGGCGGGCGATTTACAAGAATTTACGAACCCCAACGGACATGTACCGGCGTGCAAGAGCTGCCGAAAAGGGACGGTTGAGCTAAAGCCTGTAACTGATGAATTCGTGGGAGTTAGTAGGCGAGCAGAATGCGCAGATCGCGGAGGTTGTTGCCGGTTGGTCCGGTCATAACGGTGTCGCCGAGTTGAGTGAATAGAGGAAAGGCATCGAAGCGGGTGAGCGCGTTGTGTACGGGCTCGATTCCTCCGGCGCGGGTTAGTGTGCCGCCATCGACTACTGCGCCTGCGGCCGGGCTGTTGCCGTCGATGCCATCGGTGCCGGCGCTCAGGATGGTGATGTTTTCGCCGGAGACTTGTTCGGCGCAGGCTAGAGCGAATTGCTGGTTGCGCCCGCCGACTCCGCCGTTGCGGACGGCAACGGTGACCTCGCCGCCGGAGAGTAGGCAGATAGGAGATTCATTTTCGGGCGCTTGGCGGGCACGTAGTTCCCGGAGACGATTCAGCAGATAGTCGGCGGCTTTTTCGTAATCCCAGTCGTCGCAGGAGTTATCGATCTCGACAGTGAAGCCGGCGGCTTTGGCTGCGGCGGCCGCTTCATCGATGGCAATTTTGTTGGAGAGGATGGTCCACCAGCGGGCGCGGATGAATGATGGGTCGTCGGATTTGGGAGTTTCTTCGAGTGCGTGCTCGCGGAAGACATCGGCGGTCGCGGCTGGAAATTGATTGAGCAGATCATATTTTGCGGCGATCCGCTCGCAATCGTGGATGCTGGTCGAGTCCGGCATGGTGGGGCCGGAGGCTAGCGCGTCGGGCGTGTGGTCGGGGACGTCGGAGACGAGGATCGAAACCTGCTGCGCCGGATACGCGGCCTGGGCGAGGCGTCCACCTTTGACGGCGGAGAGATGCTTGCGAATGGCGTTGATCTCGGCGATGGGCGCGCCCGAGTGGACTAGAGTTTTATAGGTGGCGATCAGGTCGGCGAGCGAGATTTCGGCATCTTCCGAAATCTCAATCGGCTTCTCGACGATGGACGAGCCGCCGCCGGAGATCATGAAGATGACCAGCGAGGCGGCGTCTTGCGCGCGCAGAGACGTGAGGATGGCTTCGGCGGCGCGAATGGATTCGGCAGTGGGTGTGGGATGGCCGCCGTGGAAGTAACGGAATCCGCGGATCTGATTCGTTGGCTCAACCGACGATGCGACGATACCTTCGAGACGTGCGCCGGCCTGGGCATCAAGCGCCGCGGCCATGGTGTGCGCGGCTTTGCCGATCGAGACTACGAAGACGCGCGAATAAGAATTAAGGTCGTAGAGGTCGTCGCAGATACGTAGGACGCCACGCTCGAAGTGGACGTGGCGGGCGAAGGCGCTGGCGATGGAAGCGTTCTGGAGCGCGGTGGCGAAAAGGGCGCGGGCGGTGTCGCGCATTTCGCGGAAGCGTTGATCGCGGACGGGACGGGCATTCATGAATGCTTTGCTTAAGACCTCCGCAAATTACAAATCACAAATTACCAATCTCAAATTGTTCCTTTACCCACGCCTCCGTGGCGTCTCGCATTTCACGTAGCCTGCCTTCAAAAAAATGATCTCCAGCTTCGATGCGGACTAACTTTTTTGGCTCGGCGAAGGTCTCGACCAGGGATTCAAGCGTTCCGGGTGGGGCGAAGTTGTCGCGGGCTCCGCTGATGAAAAGCTTTGGCTTTGGGCTGGTGCGGAGACATTCGAAATCGTAGGTGCGAGGTACGGCGGTATTGGTTGGAATGGGAACGGCGGGGACGCCGAGGCCGATCAGCGCACAGACCCGATCGTAATCGCAGGCGGCGCGAAGGCCTACTGCCGCTCCGAAAGAAAACCCAGCGAAGACGATGGGGAGCGGGAATTCGCGCGCTAGCCAGTCGAGTGCAGTGCGGACATCATCGAGTTCGCCGATGCCGCTGGCGTGCTCGCCTTCGCTCAGGCCGGTACCGCGGAAGTTGAAGCGAAGGACGGGGAATCCGAAGTTGTTGAGCGCCTTCATGGCGTGGAAGACGACTTTGTTGTGTAGGGTTCCGCCGAAGAGCGGATGCGGATGACAGACTAATGCCGCGTGCGTTGCGGTGGGACAGCCGGCGTTGAGCAGGGCTTCGAGGCGTCCTGCGGGGCCTTCGAGGAATAGAGAGCGAATGGTGGGGTTGTGAGAAATCACTGTCGTCAGTCGTCGGTCGTTGGTGGTCTGGGCTTGGCCCCGAAATTCTATC
>JBAWBE010000182.1:0-3124 GCA_049589635.1 Terriglobales bacterium | reverse complement strand
TCGATCCAGAATACTCCGATGAACTTTGGGTAAAAGACGGACGCATGGAAAACATTTCCGGTCCGGCGGTAATTATCAGCAACGAGAACAATGCTCGAACCGAAATCAACATGGAGAATGTTGTGTGTCGCGGCGTTCCTCTATTCGCCGCTTATCGTGAGAGTGCGAAACGTGTCGCCGGCCCAACGGAAACGTACCGGGTAAAAACTTTCTCTCACGGACTTCGGTATGAGGACATCGGCTCTGCAGGTTCGATTCAGGATATTTTTGAAGCGGCCCCATTGACCACATTGCCGGATGTGGTCAAGTCCGACATCCTCGATCTGCCGCCGATCGACTCCTGGGTCAACATCCGTTCCCTCGGCGCCGTCGGGGACGGAGTTGCAGACGATACCGTAGCGTTTCGAAAAGCGATTGCCGAGCATCGGACGATTTATCTTCCGTCGGGCCAATATCGAATGACCGACACGATTACGTTGAAAGCCGATACGGTTCTTATCGGACTGCATCCGAGTGTCACCCGAATGCTGCTGGCCGATTCCACCGCTGCATTTCAGGGCATTGGCAGTCCGAAGGCGCTGCTTGAAACCCCGAAAGGCGGCACGAATATCGTGACCGGAATCGGCCTCTATACCAACGGCATCAATCCGCGAGCCGTGGCCGCCAAGTGGATGGCTGGCACGAACTCGATGATGAACGACGTCCGTTTTTTGGGAGGCCATGGCACGATTGATCCGAACGCCACGGCGGAAGAAAGCCTCAAGGTGTGGAAACAGATCTACAACGATAACCATACCGCCGACTCCAATCCGAAGCGCCGGTGGGACTCGCAATATCCAAGTCTTTGGATCACCGGCGGCGGCACGTTCGTCGACATTTGGACCCCGAGTACCTTCGCCCAGGCTGGTGTGTATATCTCGAACACCTCGACCAACGGGCGAATTTATCAGCTGTCAAGCGAGCATCATGTCCGCAATGAAATCATTCTCGACCATGCGTCTAACTGGCAAATCTACGCACTTCAAACAGAAGAAGAGCGAGGCGAGAGCGGGTTTGCTTTGCCTCTCGACATTCGGGATTCAAGCAACATCACTTTTGCCAACCTGCACATGTATCGAGTTGTGAGCAGTTATCAGCCTTTTCGCCATGCCGTTGAAGTTACTAACTCAAGCGATATTCGATTTCGCAACCTGCACTGCTATAGCGATAGCAAAGTATCCTTCGATAGCGCAATCTACGACCAAACCCATAACTTTGAAATACGACAGCGTGAATTCGCGTGGCTGACGATGTCGGGCCAGCCCCCGCAACCCCGCGCCAGGAAGCCTTCCCCAATTCTTTCTAGTGGCGCAAGTGTTCAAAAAGTTGTGGATGGCTTCTTCAATATTTCTGGTGGCGCGGTTGACCGCTCCGGAAATGTCTACTTTGTCGATGCCCACCGGCAAACTATCTATCGCTGGTCTGTGACGACTCGACAATTAACGAACGTTCGCGACAATCCTCTGGACCCCGTGCAATTGTTCTTCGACAAAGCGGACGATCTGATAGTAATTTCCTATGCCGGGGAAGGAATTATTTACAGCTTCAAACCGGACCTGCACGACGACAACATCGCGTTGTTGCGGCCTGTCCCAGCCGTTCCCCGCCCGGGAATGACCCCGGTTCTTCCGGTCAACTACTGGAGAAATGAAAGCAATATCCTCAAAGACCTTTCCGCCAGCCGGCAGTTTCAATTCGTCTCGCCCGATAACAGTACTTTTTTCCCGGCTGATGAGGACTTTGTGACCGGCAAACTCTACTATTGGGCTAAATTGGACGATCCACTCCGAGCTTTTGGACTCGCGCCCGCAGCTGCGAATATGCCTTATTACATCTCCGATGAAGAGGCAGAGAAGACTTATGTTGGCAAGGTAGCCGTGGACGGAACAATTACAGATCTGCGGCTTTTCACCGAACAAGGCGGAGAAAGCGTTACGGTGGACGACCATGGCAACGTGTACATCGCAGCCGGTCAGGTCTTCGTCTACAACTCGTCGGGCGCGCTCATCGAGACGATCGACGTTCCGGAGCGCCCCACACAACTGTTGTTCGGGGGCAGCGATGGCCACACGTTGTTTATGCTGACCCGAAGTTCACTATATGCTGTTGAAACGATTTATCCCGGTGCACTGAAAAGGTCGAATCCATAAATTGACAGGGCGACCGGAATATAACGATTTCCCAATGAGAACTGTTCTTTGGACCGCGCTGGCGAGCTTATTGCTTTTTCTTTCGGCTCCTCTATTTTCGTCGGACCTTCAGCATAATTCTGATCAGGCCCCAGTCAATACGGCGACCGCCCCCGCTGATGCGAATGTGCCATTGCCCGAGTTAGTCGACATCACAGACTCCACCGGCATTAAGTTCAATCATCTCTCGAGCCCGGAGCAGAAATACATTGTCGAATCGATGAGCGGCGGCGTAGCGCTCATTGACTATGACCGTGACGGATGGCCCGATATTTTTTTCACGAACGCTCAGAGTGTTGAAATGGCGCTTGCCGGGAAAAAAGCGCGAAGCGCGCTGTACCACAATAATCGCGATGGGACTTTCACCGATGTGACCGAAACGGCAGGTGTCGGCTATCCATGCTGGGCCATGGGCGCGGTCGTGGGAGATTATAACAATGATGGATGGCCCGATCTGCTGGTTACGTGCTTCGGCGGCGTAGTGCTCTATCGCAATAACGGCAATGGAACATTCACCGACGTCACGAAACAGGCTGGACTGAGCAATGACTCAGGATGGGCTACGGGAGCCGCTTTTGGCGACTACGACGGCGACGGCTGGCCGGATTTGTTTGTATCGCACTATGTGAACTTTAATCTAAATGATCTTCCTGCTTTCGGGTCCAGCCCGACATGTAAGTTTCGCGGAATCTCTGTGCAATGCGGTCCCCGCGGATTAAAGAAAGCTTCATCCACGCTTTACCGCAATAACGGCGATGGCACATTCACCGACGTATCGAAGAAAACCGGGATCGCTGATTCTCCTAATTCTTTTGGATTGACGGCAGTCTGGGTCCACCTGGACGCGGGCAAACATCCTGATCTATTTCTCGCTAACGACGCGGGAAGAAATTACC
>JBAWBE010000181.1:0-3238 GCA_049589635.1 Terriglobales bacterium | reverse complement strand
AGTGGTGAACTCAGAAGCCACCACACGGACGCGACCACGTGCCCGCGCTAATCGCAGCATCAGGTCGACAAAATTCTGACCACCCTTGGCGCGGCATGGGTGGCTGCCATAAAGAGCGGCAGTGCGCAGGACGTAGTGCCTGGGATTCGTCTCCTGCACAAACTGCTCGCCTTCCAATTTGGTCCTGCCGTAAACATTCAGTGGACGCGCCTCGTCGGCTTCGACGTAAGGTTTGCCTTTCTTGCCGTCGAATACATAGTCCGTGCTGACGTGGATCAATACCGATCCTAAATCGCGGGTTGCGGTGGCGAGATTTTTCGCTCCGACAACGTTCACTTCGCGTGCTCTGGCCGGCTGCTGCTCGCAGTTTTCGACGTGATGCATGGCGGCGGTGTTGACTACGACATCGGGCTGAACCGAACCTAAACATGCCACAATCGATTCTAGATTGGAGACCTCGATATCCTGGTGATTGAACTCCCTAACTTCGTCGCCCTGGTCCTTGAAGGTGCGGACTACATCATGACCAAGCTGGCCGTTAGCCCCGATGACTGCGACCTTCATGCCCGCCTCGGGTTCAGAATTAGAGCAATTGCGGTCGTCATCGTGATCGATTAGCTCTTTGCCAACAGTTCCGCGCTTTCAGAATATTGAAAATTGTCGGAGTCAGGGGAGCGTAGCCAATCCGCTAGAGTTGCCGCATTTCGGTCTTTGTCCGAAACGGTTACATCGGCCAGCGGCCATTTGATGCCGATCGCCGGGTCGTTCCAGAAGATCGCCGATTCCGCTTTATTGCTGTAGATCCCGGTGCACTTGTACTGGATCTCTGTGCCCTCGCTAAGAGCGCAAAAGCCGCGGGCAAAGCCTGCCGGAGCCCACACTTGCCGGCGATTTTCCGCCGACGCCTCAACTCCCGCCCAGTTGCCGAGATGCGGCGAGCCTTTACGAATATCGACCGCGACCAGAAAAGCGCTTCCGGCGGTAACTCGCATAAGCTTTCCCATCGGCGGACTCCACTGAAAATGCAACCCGCGCACCACGCCTTTGGCGGAACGGGAATGGTTATCCTGAACAAACTCGGTTGGCAAACCTAGCGTCTTGAACTGATCCGCACGAAAGGTCTCGGTAAAGAAACCGCGGGCATCCTGAAAAATTTCCGGGACGATGACGACGACATCGCCCAGCAATCTGGATTCAATCTTGATCTGCATTCGTTGACGTTACCTTAAGTGCCATCCAACTTCGTGAAGTCGCATCAGCGGCTTGCGCCGAGAACAGCCTCGCTCGCTGAAGCTCGAGTAATCGGCGTTTGCGGGTCGGAGACGTAGACCAATTCGCCACGTTTTTGCATGGAGAGATTGGCGGCCTCCAGCATCTTCACCACCCGGAGGCCGGCATGGCCATCGTTGAAAGGGGTCTGGTCGTTTAGAATACAGTCGACGAAATAGGCCAATTCGCGGGATAACGCTTCGACCTGCTCGATCTGCGGCGCCCACATATCACCTGAACGATAATGCACCAGCAAGTTATAAAGCCCTTCGCGGCTGGTGACGTTTACACCCTTGTCGTAGATTTTGATCTTCTCGTCCGCTTCCAGATCGTTCCACACCAGCATTTTCTTCTCGCCGCCGATGAGAGTCGTTCGGACTTTCACCGGCGAAAGCCAATTCACATTGATGTGGGCAATCACTTTGTCGGAAAAATAGAGCGTAATGAAGGCTACGTCTTCGTGTCCGTTGAGGTGAGTTTGGCCGGTGGCGGAAATGGCTTCGGGAGTCTTCTGGATCAGGTGATCGATGATCGACAGATCGTGAGGGGCGAGGTCCCAAACGACGTTGACGTCATGCTGAAAAAGGCCGAGATTCACTCGCGTGGAATCGTAGTAGTAGAGTTTGCCCAAAGCGCCGTCATCAAGAAGCTGTTTGATTTTCTGCACCGCCCCGGTAAACAGGAAGGTGTGGTCGACCATAATTTTAAGATTTTTCCGTGCCGCGAGATCAATCAGTTCCTGCGCCTGAGCTGCGTTGCTGGTGAACGGCTTTTCGACGAAAACGTGTTTGCCATTCTGAAGCGCCGCCTTCGCCAGTTCATAGTGCGTCCACACCGGCGTCACAACGGCAATGGCATCGATTTCAGGAGAGGACATCAACTCTGCGGGATCGTCCGTTACCCGCACGTCAGGATAGGCCTTCGCCACTTTCTTTCGCGCCGCCGGACTCTTGTCGCATACGGCGACAACTTTGGTCTCATCGAGGCGGTCAAGGTTGCGGACAATATTCGGACCCCAATATCCGTAACCTACAACTCCAAACTTGATCATTGCGATGTTTCCTTGCTCTGGCGTTGCGATGGAAGGCTCAGCGATAGAGGCCATGATTTCACCCGAAGCGGACAGAGTAGGGAGGGCTGGGGGAATTTCGTGGGGAGCCTGGCTTAGTGTGCGCCGTTGCCGAGAACTACCGCTCCCGGCGTGCGGCACAGGATCTTCATATCCGTCCATGGCGACCAGGTGCGCGCGTAATGCAGATCGAGGCGAACCATGTCATCGAATTTCACGCGACTGCGTCCGCTTACCTGCCATAGGCCGGTGATGCCGGGTTTTGCCTCCAGCAGACGGCGGCGATGCCAGATGTCGTAGGCTTCCACCTCGTAAGGAACCGGAGGGCGAGGGCCGACTAACGACATTTCCCCCTTCAAAACGTTGATGAACTGTGGAAGTTCATCCATGCTGGTTTTTCGCAGAAATGATCCGACGCGGGTGACGCGGGGATCTTTGGTCAGCTTGTAGACGCCTTCGCCGCTGCCATTCGAGGGCTGCTTCTCGGCTTTTCCGGCAATCAGCTTTTGGACATATTCTTTATGAACCGCAGCGTCGTTGTTCACCTGCATGGACCGGAATTTCAGAAAGACAAACGATTTTCCGTGTTGTCCAATGCGGCGTTGCCGGAAGAAAACCGGCCCCTTCGAAGTTGCTCTGATGGCGGCGGCAATCGCCAGAAACGCTGGCAAGAAAAACAGCAGCGCCAGCGCGCTGCCGACCACGTCCATGATGCGTTTCATCACGCGGAACAATTTCCTGCCATCCTCGCGCTGCGACAAATCGGGATAGAGTGTGGGATTGCTCGATCCCTGATGATCGTCATGATCCCAGTCCTCGGGGAAAACATGAAACGAAAGCCGCACTCGGTTGAATTGCTCGAGCGCGAGATTGCTGCGCAAAGTGTCGGTAACCCTGGCG
>JBAWBE010000180.1:0-1719 GCA_049589635.1 Terriglobales bacterium | reverse complement strand
ACCTGGTTTCCTTATACGTTGACTTTCGGTCCGAACCCGGCTACTTTTTACCGCAGGTTTGGCTGCCTGGGGGCTACATCGTATCGAACTCTTACCCCGTCACAGAACTTCTGGCGCGCTGGGGCGGCGGAGATCTTTCCGCGCGCGACGCGCTTGTTCCTCTTGTTTATGACGAGTTGCGCCGGATCGCACGCCATTGCTTGGCGGGACAGGGCAACGGACATACCCTCCAACCCACCGCGCTAGTTCACGAGGCTTACTTACGTCTTATTCGTAGCAAATCAATCAAAGCCCGCGACCGCGTTCACTTCTTTTCATTGTCGGCGAAGATGATGCGACAGATTCTCATAGATCATGCGCGCCAGTTTGCCGCAGCGAAGAGAGGTGGCAACGCGATCACTGTAACGCTCGACGGAGCTCCCGATCCCGTGGGCAAGAAGATCAACCTCGATGTCATTGCCTTAAACGATGCCATGGTGGAGCTGGAAGCCCTCGATTCCCGCCAATGCAAAATCGTTGAGTTGCGTTTCTTTGGCGGACTCTCTATCGAAGAGACAGCTGAGGCGATCGACATTTCGCCGGCGACCGCCAAACGCGAATGGGCGACTGCTCGGCTGTGGCTGCACCGCGCGATCACTAGTAACCCTGCGCCATGACTCCCGAGCGCTGGCAGAAGGTCAAAGAAGCGTTGGCGGTAGTCCTGGAAGCTCCCGCTTCAGGCCGTGCATCCTGCCTGGAAAAAGTCACCGCCGGCGACGACTCGCTTCGTCACGAAGTTGAACTCCTGCTGAACCAGGAAGATCAAATGAATTCTCAGTTCCTGGAGGAGACTTTTCTTGGCGAAGCCGCCGCAGCCGTCTTCATCACAGGCGGTTCTACCGTTGGTCGCCGTGTGGGTGCCTATAAGATCCTCGAGCGCATCGGCGTCGGTGGGATGGGTGAGGTCTATCGCGCCATCCGTGCGGATGGACAATACGCGAAGGAAGTTGCCGTCAAATTAGTCCGCGGCGGTTTCGATAGCGGATCGGTCAACGAGCGCTTCCGCAATGAACGTCAGATTTTGGCGTCGCTCGATCATCCCAACATAGCGCGGCTGCTTGATGGCGGAACCGCTGATGACGGCATGCCGTACCTCGTCATGGAATTGATCGATGGCGAACGAATTGACCTCTATTGTGACCGCAACAGACTGACAGTTGTCGATCGCCTGCGACTGTTTCGGCAAGTATGCTCGGCAGTCCAGTATGCGCATCGACGATTGGTGATTCATCGAGACATCAAACCGAGCAACATCCTGGTAACGAAAGACGGCTCACCCAAACTGCTTGATTTCGGGATTGCCAAAATATTGACTCCGGTCAACGAAACCGAAACCGTCTTCACTGTTACACAGGCGATGACCCCTGAATTTGCCAGCCCGGAACAGATAAGGGGCGACGTAATCACGACTGCGACAGATGTCTATTCGCTGGGCGTCGTCCTCTATCAGTTGTTGACCGGACGTTCGCCGTATCACGGACGCACGCGCACGCCGCACGAACTGGCGCAGGCGGTGTGCGAAACTGAACCGGTTCGACCCAGTTCGGCCGTGCTGAAAACTGAATCGCGCACCTCGCGCCATTCCCCCAGCGACGAACAGGATTTCGCCGATCACATCGGAGAAAACACGCCCGTGAGGCTACAGCACCGTCTCGCTGGCGATCTCGACAACATCTTGTT
>JBAWBE010000179.1:0-22405 GCA_049589635.1 Terriglobales bacterium | reverse complement strand
GCGACGGTCAGCCCGGGGCGGCGCGCGGCAATCGCGGCGGCCAGGCCCGCGGGACCTCCTCCGATGATGAATACATCAACCGGGTTTTGAGAACGCACAAAAAGCCCTCAAGAAGCCAAAGCCCTCGTCATTCGCGGGGCTCAGCGACACGACTCAATACCGTGTCATTCCCTTGTTGGATGCTGCTCGATCTTTTGCGGCGTAAAATCTATGTCAACAAATTGGCCGCCAATCGCGCGGGATACGGTCACCATTCAAGCAGGACAAACTCAGAGCAGAACCCGGGGCCCATGGCCGCGAGCACGCCGAGCGTGCCGGGCTTTGGCCGGCGATTCTTCATCACTTCTTCGAGCACCACCAGCACAGAAGCGGATGACAGGTTGCCGGTTCGTCTCAAACAATCCCACGACGCATCGAGCTCACCGTTGTTTAGTTCGAGCGCTTCCGCGGTGGCTTCGAGAATTTTCGGGCCACCGGTATGCAGACACCAGCTTCCAATGTCAGCGCGCGTGAGGCCGCGAGTGGCGAGGAACTCATCGGCATCATGCTTCAGATTGTTGCGCACAAGGTTCGGAACCTCGCGCGAAAGAACTATACGAAAGCCTCTTTCCGAAATGTCCCAGCCCATCATCTCTTCCGTATCGGGATAGAAGACGGAGCGTGTGGCAAGAATTTTTGGACCGGAACTTGAAAGTTCACATTCGGCGCCGGCCACAATCACCGCCGCAGCGCCGTCGCCGAAAAGTCCGGCCGAAATCAGATTTGCCATCGAGAGGTCTTCGCGCTGAATGGTGAGCGAACACAGCTCGACGGAGAGCACGATGGCCACCTGATCGGGATAGGCTTTGACATAATCTGCCGCACGAGAAATTCCGGAAGCTCCCGCCACGCAGCCAAGGCCAAAGATCGGAACTCGCCGAATGTTGCGGCAGAGCCCCATTTTGTTGATCAGAAGCGCGTCAATGGACGGACTTGAAATGCCCGTTACGGACGTGAAGAAAAACGCGTTCAGATTCTGGCCTTGCAAGCCAGCACTCGCGAGTGCGCCCGCCACAACTTTCTCTCCCAGTTCGGTGGCAGTGCGAATCCAGTGATGGTTCGCTTCGCCCCAGGTCCGCATCGTCAGATATTCTTCTTTGGGGATCGAGAGGTAGCGGCCATCCACGCCCACGTGGCGATGCAGCCGGCGCAGCACTTCGGGTTTCTCGATGCGTTCTCCCCAGAATGCGCGGAGACCATCGAGGAGTTCATCCTGCGAGTAGTAGTGGCGTGGAAACGCGCTGGCTGTGCTGACGATTTGCATAAGTTAGGATCGAGCCTCAACCCGAGTGCCACTTTTCTTCTCGTGCCGGTACTATCTTGAATCTAATCACCCCAAGGATAAAGATAAGTGCTGCGAGCCTGCAAGCGGTCAACAACTTGTAAACGCACCGAGCGCAATCGTTTGTTCCAAAACGGCGAGGCGTGCCTCGTTTAGGTACAGGGTGGGGATTGCGGCAACGAAATGCTAAAGTTAATCCCATTCAGAAAGGCGGAACTGGACATTGAAATTCATCGCAGGCTTGGTGCTGGGAATCATTCTTGTCCCGGCACTGCTCTATTTCTATCTGGTCGGAGGCAGCGCTCCAGTGGCGACCACCGATCCTGATATGCCCTTCGAAGTATATCTGGCGCACAAAGCTCGGGATGTAAGAATCGATCGCGATATGCCGAAGAATGTGCCCATTCAGCCGAGTGACGCGAACTACGTCGCGGGCGCCGAGCTCTACAAGCAGCACTGCGCGGTTTGCCACGGATTGCCGGATTCGGAGAAGACGGCGATTGCGACCGGAATGTATCCGCGACCGCCGCAGCTGTTCAAGGGCAAGGGCGTGACCGACGATGAGCCGGGCGAGAGCTATTGGAAGATATTCAATGGCTTCCGGCTGACTGGAATGCCGGGTTTCAGCAAGTCACTGAATGAAACTCAGATGTGGCAGATCGCGCTGCTCGTGGCGAATGCCGATAAGCTACCCGCGTCGGCGAAAGTGGCGCTGGCTGCGCCTTCTGCCACTGCGAGCGCTGCCGCGAACGCGCCCGCTTCGACTGCCGCTCCTGCGAAGGCTCCACGATAAGCACGCAAAGACATAAGCGCGCAAAGGTAAGGGTAAAGCTAAAGCGCGGTTCGTCACTGACAAGCACTCTGCCCAGCGTTATCGTGTAGTCATGGCATTCGCTCGGCCCAGAAAACTCTTTACCGAAGTGGAGCTCTATGAGTATGCGGTTGGAGCTCTGGCCCGTCGCGGCCGATCGGTTGCGGAGCTGAAGCGGTTGCTCCGCAATCGTGTGGAAGCGGATACCGAGTTCGGCAAGACGCTGGTTGAGTTGATTATCGTTCGGCTGAAGGATCAGGGATATCTGAACGACGCGCGTTACGCGGCTGCATATTCTTCGTATCGCCGCGACGCGGAGAAGTTCGGACGCATGCGCGTAGTGAGTGACCTGAAAGCCAAGGGAGTTCACGGAGAAGTCATCGAGAAGGCCGTCAGCTCGGCATACGAAGATGTGAAGGAAGAAGATCTGGCGCGCGCTTACCTGAAGCGCAAGAGATTGAAGAAGCCGAAAGATCAAAAAGAGGCCGCGCGCGTTTTTCGCAATCTGATGCGCGCGGGATTTGGGTCGAAAACAATTTTTACGATTTTGAAGAAATGGGATGTTGACGAGGAAACCCTGACCGGGCTTGAGGAAGAAGTTCCTGACCGCAGCGGCTGAGCTCGACAACCATCGTTCGAGCGCCTGCCTCAGTGAGGCCTGACTGGAGACTGGCGTTAGCTGAGAACCAACGTTAGCTGAGACCGAGTTAACTGACGACGTGCAGCGCGGCCACTCCTATCCGAGCTGGCCGCTCGAACACTGCCAGCACGCCGACAAGAGTGGCCGCGCTACACCTTTCTCAATTAACCCTCAATGACTTTCAACTCTCCTTAATTGCCCGGGGGCTTCTCGTCCCGCTTATTCTTGTCGTCCTTCTTCTTGTCATCGTTCTGGTTTTTGTTGGCTGGCGGTTGTTTGTTGTTCTGCTGATTCGGGCGCGCTCCGGGTCCGTTCTGCGGCGGCTGCGGTGGACGGTTTGTCTCGGGCCGTTGCGGCGGCTGATTCGGTCTTTGCTGATCCGAACTTGGCTGATTCGGTCTCTGCTGATTTGGTCTTTGCTGATTTGCAGCCGGTTGCCCCTGTTGGGGAGCCGTGCGTGGTTGAGCTGCTGGCACTTTGTTTTGAGCCGGCGCCTGCGCGTTCGGACGATCGTTTCGCGCTGGCGGTTCCGCCGGACGATTATTCGGAGCCGGCCGAGTTTGGTCCGGGCGATTCGTGTCGGGCCGATTTTGCTGTGGTGGATTTTGCTGGGGCCGATTTTGGTCTGGCCGATTTGGGGCAGGGGAATTCGGCTGAGAACGATTGGGCTCGGTCTGCTGCGGCTGCGTCGGCGCAGGGCGGTTCCCCGGTGGATTGCCCTGCGGACGATCAGTCATGGCTGGCCGATTCTCGGGCCCATTGGAGCGGTCATTTGCAGGTCGATTGGGCGCGGGCTGGTTGTTCGCGGGCTGATTATTCGCCGGTCGCTCGTTGGCAGGTTGATTGTTCCCCGGCTGATTGCCTGGTGGATTCTCCGGGCGATTTGCGTTCGGCTGATTGCCGGGACGGTTCTCTCCCGCACCCGGACGTTGATTCCCAGCCGGCTGATTCGCTGCTGGTTCGTTTGCTGCCGGATTGTTCGGCCGATTTCCAGGCCCATTCGCCGGGCGTCCCGCAGGCTTGGCTACGGCGGTTGCAGGACGGCCCGCGGGTGCTTGTCTTATCTGCGGACGCGCCACTTGAGCATTGGCGGGACGCGCCTTTTCCATTTGCATCATCTGCTGCCTGGCAATGGGTTGTCCGGGGTGCGCAGCCAGCGCTTGCTGCCGCGCCGCGAAAGCAACGGGAGCTGGTGGTGGTGTCGACTTGGCAACGATCGGACGACGGGCGATTGCGGCGGGCGGCACTTTGACCCGATTTGCCGTATTGAAGCGCGCGCCCAGCACGCTGTTCTGCGTGGGCGCCACGGCTACCCTCGCGCTGATGGGCATGGATGCGAACTGCTTGACATTGACTGCGACCGCTACGCGAGCCACCGGTTGCGCGCTCACAAAAGCTTGTTGCGGAACGGCCGAGATCGCGCCCGCCACGCTCCGGTTCGCATACTTGACGTTGACGATGTTTGTCTCGTTGCGGATGATGGTGGTGTTATAGACGTTCGTAATGACCGTCTGGTTGACGACGGTCCCACTCATGTTGATGTTCGTCAGGTAGCCGCGGCTCACGCGATACGACGGAACATAAACTTCGGTTGGTCCCAACGGGAACCACGCGACGTTGCCGCCAATCGCCATTCCGCCGCCGCCGACAAAAACTACGAGCGCAGGTGCATAGACGGGCGCGACTTCTCTCGGCCCGGGAACCCAGCCCCAGCGCCCGGAAAAAAAGGCCCAGCGACCGTAGTGAAACGGAGCGTAGCCCCACGGCTCATCATCGACCCAGGTCCATCCCCATGGATCGACCCATGCCCAGTGCCCCTCGTGATAGGGTGCCCATCCAGCGGCGACGCGTGGGAACCACACATCGCCATAGCCCATCGCCGGACGCCAATCGCCGCTGTCATCCAGATCGGCATAGCCGACTACGTCATTCGACACATATCTCGCCGACAACGAATGTTCGTAGTGGTCATAGCGGGCGTAGCACCAGGTGTCGAAGTCGTCGGGGCCGCCCAGGTCTTCCATCTGCGCATTCAGCGTGTCTGTTCCGTCGAAGGTCACGCGCTGTCCCGCATGTATCGTGTAGGTCGAGCCGTTGCCGGTCGATTCGCCTCCGCCTTCGCGGATGCTGACCACCGAGTAGGTTCCGTCTTCGCTCGCCTCGACCCGATAGCGGCCCGCCTCTGCAATGGTGAAAGCCTGGTTAGGCGTGTCGATCTCGAAGTCATCGTCGCGGCCGAGGCGGCGAACGCGAATATTGATCGCTCCCGAGCTGAGCTGGATCTGGATGGTGTTGTCGTCGAGATTGAGGAACGAAATGCCGGTATTGCCGCCGAGGTCGATTACGGCCGAACCTAGTTCGAGTTCGGCGCGCGAGTTGTTGTCGACCCAGAGCTGATCGCCGATGGTGATCGGACGATTGGGAACGGCGTCGACCCAATCCGACTCACCCGCGGGCTGGAAGGAAACGGAACCTTGCAAATAACCGAGACGCGCCACGCGCGTTGGCGGGTCGTCTTGATCGGAATCGTTCTGCGCGCGCAACTGATAGCTGAGCGTCAGGCTTAAGAGTGCAACCAAGGACAGGGCGACCGTCCAACGACGTAATTCAGTAAGAATTTTCATAAAAAGTCATCTCGATATTAGGATTTCGATGTCGGGTTACCGCAGGCTTTTGCGGATTCCCTTCAGGGTTTCAAATCACGAAAGACGATTGAAGTGGGCATGGCAAGCCTACGAGCTTTGTAAAGATGTGTAAAGGAGGAAGAGGGATGCTTGCGGCCCTAAATGAAATAAACGCTCCGCGTAATGCCGCCTTCATCGCTATCGCAAAATATTCATTCTAGAGACTTTGCAGAATCGTCTGCTGCAAGACCCTCGGACTCCGGAGTCGTGGACTAAAGTTTTGATAAATGGCCGCGTGTCCCTTCGCCAATTTGCTTTCCAGAAACTATATGTTCCTAACCCCAATGGCTCGGTGGTGTTGCGGTTAAGTCGGGTAATTAATCAGCTTGGGCTGTGAGCCGCCTTAAAGATGGCATTCTTCTGTTGCGAGCTAGTCATTGCGAAATCGCGCGGCGCTTTCTATCGCTCTCTGGCTGAAAGCCGCATTGACAGTCGGAAGATAAGCCTTGTTGGCCAGGCAAATTCCAGAGCCAAGGGTCGCGTCCCAACGTTCCTGTTCTGAGATCGATCCCGGCTAAGATATGATAGCGTCGCTGCCGAGCACCGCCGCCATGGAACATTTGCACGAGCAGCCACGCTCGCGGTGCGGGCGGCCAATCACGGGAGAAAATGATGAACGGTTTTCGGACGGCTGTGGCGGTGGGGGCGATTGCGGTCGGGGCGATTGTAATGTCGGCCTCGACGCTCGTTTTCGCGGAGAGCGGTGCCGAGCTTTACAAGTCGAGAGGCTGCTCGGCGTGCCATGGCAAAGATGGGGCAGGCCAAACCACCATGGGAAAGAATATGGGGGTGCGGGACTTGGGCTCAGCGGACGTACAGAAACAATCCGATGAGGAACTGGTTACCATTATCACCAAGGGCAAGGGCAGAATGCCGGCACAAGAGCGCAAACTCTCTAGAGATCAGATCCATGATCTGGTGAAGTACATTCGGATGTTAAAGAAGTAGTCGCAAAAAAAGTTCTTTTTGGATGCCGACGGCCATGATGATCCTGGCCGTTTTTGTTTTTGGAGGCTCTACCTCGGGGAGGCCGATCGCGGGCAAAGGTGCCTGCGCGGCGTTTTTCTTAAAGGCAACAGCGAATCGGGACGATAGGTATGAAGAGGAATCCCTGCCATGGCTGTGTTATGGGGGAAGACTTCCATGACGTTCGACGAGGCCGTCAATTGTCACTCGGAATGGAAGCGAAAGCTTCAGACCTACCTGTCGAATCCTGACGGGAGCATCGACGTTGAAGAAGTGGGTTCGAACAACAAATGCAAGCTGGGAAAATGGATTCGGGGTGATGGACGGAAGTATGCGGGCTTTCCGGAATTTGCACGGCTGATCGCGGAGCACACGCGCTTTCACAGAGCGGCGGTCGACCTTATGAGCCGCGCCAACCGGGGACAGGACGTCAGCTTCGAGTTTGCTTTGGGAGTAGGCAACGAATTCAGCCTGGCGTCATCGGCAGTCGTGCTGGCGATTATGGATATGAAGAAAAGGTATGAAGTTCAGAGCAGGCAGCAACAAGAGCGCGAGCACGCGGTGAGCTGGCTGAAATGATATTGGGGCGAGGCGCCACAGCCACGTACCGGGTGAGTGTTATCACGAGCCACTATCTTTACGAACTCGTATTTAGGAACCGGCGCGCTTCTCGATCCTTGCCCACATGTCTTTCAGCGCCACCGTGCGATTGAAGACTGGCTTGCCCGGTTTGGAATCTGGATCCGCGCAGAAATATCCCAGCCGCTCGAACTGATAGCGGCTCTCCACGGGCGCGTTGGCGAGCGATGGCTCGAGCTTGGCGTCCGTGATCACTTCGAGCGAGAGAGGATTGAGGTTGTCTGTGAAATCTCTTTCCCCCGGCCGCTCGCTTTCGGAGACTTCGTTAGGATTCTCTTTGGTGAAGAGTTTGTCGTAGATGCGCACCTCGGCGTCGATGGCGTGCGCGGCTGAGACCCAGTGGATGGTCGATTTGACCTTGCGGCCATCAGGCGCATTGCCGCCACGGGTCGCGGGGTCATAAGTGCAGTGAACTTCAATCACCTCGCCGTCATCGTTCTTCACCACACTCTTTGCGGTGATGAAGTAGCCGTAGCGCAGACGGACTTCCACTCCCGGCGAAAGGCGGTAATACTTTTTCGGCGGCTCTTCGCGGAAGTCGTCCTGCTCGATGTACAGGACTTTTGAAAACGGCACCTGCCGCTTGCCGGCGGACTCATCTTCGGGATTGTTAACCGCTTCCATCTGCTCGGTCTGGCCTTCGGGGTAGTTATCGATCACAACTTTCAGCGGCTGAAGAACGGCCATCACGCGCGGTGCGCGCTTGTTGAGGTCTTCGCGAACGAAGTGTTCGAGCATCGCGAGCTCGAGCGTGCCATTGGTTTTTGAAACTCCGATGGCGCCGCAGAAATTGCGCAGCGCCTCAGGCGTGTAGCCGCGGCGGCGAATGCCGGTGAGCGTGGGCATGCGCGGATCGTCCCATCCGCTGACCAGTTTTTCCTGTACGAGCTTGAGCAGCTTGCGCTTGCTTAAGAGCGTGTAGGTGAGGCTCAGGCGGTCGAATTCGTACTGATGCGACGGGAAAATTCCGAGCTGCTCGACGAACCAGTTGTAGAGCGGCCGATGATCTTCGAATTCGAGCGTACACATGGAGTGCGTGACGTGCTCGATGGAGTCAGACTGGCCGTGCGCGTAATCGTACATCGGGTAGATGCACCACTTGCTGCCCGTCCTGTGATGGTCGGCGTGCAGGATGCGGTACATAACCGGATCGCGCATGTTGAGGTTGGGCGACGTCATGTCGATTTTGGCGCGCAGGACGCGGGTGCCATCGGGGAACTCGCCTTTGCGCATGCGCTCGAAGAGGTCGAGATTCTCTTCGACTGAGCGATTGCGGTAGGGGCTTTCTTTGCCGGGCTCGGTGAGCGTGCCTCGATACTGACGGATTTCGTCAGCGCTTAGGTCGTCAACGTAGGCTTTGCCGTCCTTGATTAACTTGATGGCCCACTCGTAGAGCTGGTCGAAATAATCAGAGGCGTAGCGCAGGCTGTCCCAGTCAAAACCGAGCCAGCGCACGTCTTTCATGATGGAGTCGACGTACTCCTGCTCTTCTTTCTCGGGATTCGTATCGTCGAACCGAAGGTTGGTCTTGCCGCCGAATTCGTCGGCGAGCTCGAAGTCGAGGCAGATCGCTTTGGCGTGTCCGATGTGGAGATAGCCGTTGGGCTCGGGAGGGAAACGGGTCTGGATGACCGCATCGCCGTACTTTTTCGTCTTCAAATCTTCAATCATCGCGTCGCGGATGAAGTTGGAGGGACGCGGCTCGGCGGGCGCGTTGGCCGCGGCTTCACTCGGCAGACTGGACGAAAGGGAATTAGTCGGACTCATGCTCTTGCTATTCTATATGTCGTATGGCGCAGTGCGTACAGTGCGGGCGGCAGATGCCAGGCTTGACCTTCGGCAAGAAGATTTGCCCGTGGTGCAAACAGCATGAAGCGGCGCAACGGGGCGAGGACATTCAGTACCAGCGGATAGAGACTGCGCCATGGTCGCGACCGCAGTCCTCGTCGATGATCGTTACGCAGGTTATTTTTGGCGCGAATGTGGCGGTGTTCATCGCCATGTCGCTCGCGATTGGCGGCGAGATGCTCAGCAATCCTCCGGGTCAGGCGCTGGTGGCCTGGGGAGCTAACTTTGGGCCAATGACGGTGGGCGGACAGTGGTGGCGGCTGCTGACTTGTTTGTTCATTCATGGCGGATTGCTGCACATCGCGTTCAATATGTGGTGTTTGTGGGACCTGGGTCGGCTGGCCGAGTCAGTCTATGGGCACTGGACGTTCGCGGTCGTCTATTTCCTAAGCGGACTCTCGGCAAGCATCGGAAGCGTGCTGTGGAATCCGGTCGTGCTTAGCGTGGGCGCTTCGGGCGCGATCTTTGGGATTGCGGGGGCACTGATCGCATCGTTTTATCTCGGCGAATTTTCCTTGCCCAAGGCCGCAGTTAGCGGCATGCTCCGCAGCGTGGTCGTGTTTGTCGGATACAACCTGTTTTTTGGAGCCGTGATCGCGCGCACCGATAACGCGGCCCATATCGGCGGCCTGGTGATGGGATTGCTCCTCGGTGCGCTGATTGCGAAGGCGGCTCCGGCGCAGGACGCGATTTTTCAGCGAATTGCAGTGCTGCTGGTGGGAGCAGTGCTGGTGGCGGGCGGAGTTCTCTGGCTCGCACGGTCACGGGCTTATCTGGTACATCAGGGGAACGGCCTTGCTCGGTTAAATGCAGGCGATCCAGACGCCGCGATTCGAGAACTTCAGAAATCTGCGCGGCAGAAACCTGACTCCGTGGACACTCATGAGGCGCTGGCAGAGGCGTATTTCAATAAGAGAGACTTTGACAATGCCGCAGCGGAAATGAAGCGTGCGATTGCGCTCGATCCCCGAAACGAGCGCGCGCAATACAATCTCGGCCTGATTTACATGGAGCAAAAACAGCCAGAGAAGGCGGAGGACGCTTTTAGTCATCTCTTGAAGGTGAATCCGAATAGCGCGAATGGTCATGCGGGGATGGCACGACTCTTGACGTCTGACGGCCGCTACGCGGACGCGTTAGAAGAGTACAAACGAGTGGCGGAGATCGATTCGCTCTATCCAGGTATTAACTACAGAATCGGGGTGCTTGAGGCGCGGCTGAATCGGCCTGACGAAGCCATTGCGTCGTTATTGAAGCAGCGGCAGGCATGGGATGACGCGGTTACAGAAAGCGTACTCGCGGATTTGTATGACGCTACGGGAAGAAAGAACGAGGCCGATGCGGCACGGGCTAAAGCGGCGGAGTTGAGCGGGAAGAAGTAGGGTTTTTCTTTTGTGATCGGCAAAAGGCGGTAACCATGGGGTACAGAGAGGCGCACGGGAAAAGGCTACCTTGCCGCGGCGGCAACCTTGAATCGCACTCGTTCGCGGCGTTGTAGAAATTCTACGATCTCGAATAAATTGCGCGCTTGTGGATTGCCGGATGGACTGAGCATTCGCATCAGGCTCTTGGCGGAATGTCCGGTAGCTTCGGCGAGTTCGGCAAATCCGACTGTGGCGTTGATGTAGTCGCGCAGCACGCTCTTGCCGGTCTCGACGTCGCCGGAAAGAAAGCATTCGATCCCTTCGCGAAGAAGTTGCCTGCGAAATGCGGAATCGCGGCGGGACCGGTTTTGGATGGTTTGCTTGAAATCGCGGGTAAGAGGCATCGCGTTCACGTTTTCCTTTCCTTATAGTCCTGCCACCGCATTTGCTCCGTGCGGATATCGTTTGGTTGCCGATGCTTCGTTCCGCCGCCCAACGAGATGACTAAGCGACTTCCGTCTTTGCCGAAATAGACGCGATATCCCGGACCGAAATCGATTTTGTATTCCATCACTCCGCGGCCAATTGCCTTCACGTTCGAAAAGTTTCCTTGTGCCAATCTCGTAAGCGCAACAACGACTTTTGCAGCGGCTTGCGCGTTCAACTGCTCGAACCAAGCTGCGTAAGGGCTGCGGCCGCCGGGATCAAGATATTCAAGGACTGCGACAGGATACGATGGTAACATATATGCTACCTTTATAAAAGCGCGCCGAGGGACGACGTCCTTGCGGGAATTTTAGGATGCTCCTGCTATTGGCTCTTCTCGACCGCCTCGTCAATTCTTTTTAGCGTCGTTTCTTTCCCCAACACTTGCAGGGTTTCAAACAGTGGCGGGGCGTTCTTGCGTCCGCAGACGGCTACTCGAATCGGCTGAAACATCTGGCCCGCTTTCAGGCCTAACTCCTGGGCGGCGGCGCGCAGGGCTTGATCCAGAGCGTCGTGCGTGAACTCGGCTTTGGCCAGGACTTCGCGACCACGAACAAGAGCTCTGTGGGCCATGGCAGCGTCGCCTTTTTGCGGGATCAGCTCGGCCGGGTCGTAGGGCGGCAACTCGTCGACGAAGAAGAAATCAGCGGCTGTCAAGACATCGCGTAGTAATTTGATCCGCTCGCGGATCAGCGGCGTGATGGCCTGCATTTTTTCTGGCGTGATCTGAAAGCCTGCTTCGCGAACGATAGGCAGCAGCCGCGCGCTCAGGTCGTCGACGGGCAGGGCGCGGATGTGCTCGGCGTTCAGCCAGAGGGCTTTCGGATCGAACGTGTCTTCCAAAGTGGCCGCCGGCTCCTTGAAATTGACCACGGCATTGGCGCGGTTGATGCCTTCGAGCGAGAAGGCGTCAATCAGCTCCTGCCTTGTCAGATGAGTGCGATCGTCCTTGGGTGACCAGCCGAGCAGGCACAGAAAATTGATGAAGGCGGCCGAGAGAAATCCGGCATCGCGATAGGTGGTGACGCTAACCACCGGACCGTGTTTGCGCTTGGAGAGCTTGGAGCCGTCGGGTGCTACCAGCAGCGGAAGATGCGCAAACTGCGGCAGTGTCGCTCCCGCCTCTTGTGCGGCCTTGAATATCAGTACATGCTTGTACGTATTCGAAAGGTGGTCCTGGCCACGGATGATGTGGCTGATCTTGAGATCGATGTCGTCGGCGCACGACGCCAGATGATAGGTGGGCATCCCGTCGCTGCGCAGCAGGGCGAAGTCTTCGACGTCATCGGCCAATTTGGTTTGGTAGCCGTAAACGGCATCTGTGAAGTTGATATTCTCGCCGGTCCCGCGCGGAACACGGAAGCGCAGGGCAAAAGTCTCTCCGGAGGCGGCGCGGCGGTCGCTTTCGGCGCGGCTGAGTTCACGCATCCCGGGATTGAAGAGCCAGGTTTGATTAGCGCCGGATTTTTCAGAGTCGCCGGTGTGGGCAGGCGTGAAGTCGCGATAGGCCAGGTCTTTTTGGAAGATGGCGTCGGCGATCTCGCGATGAAGCGCCAGCCGCTCGGACTGCTTGTACTCTTCGTCCCAGCCCAGATCGAGCCAGCCCAGGCCGTCGAAAATGGAATTGACACTGGCGTCGGTGTTGCGCTCGACGTCAGTGTCATCGAGCCGGAGGACCATGGTGCCTTTATTGTGGCGGGCATAGAGCCAGTTGAAAATAAACGTGCGGGCGCTGCCTACGTGCAGAAAACCCGTGGGGGATGGAGCGAATCGAACGCGGGGCATAACGGTTGAGTATAGCGGATGAAATCGGGCTGGTTGGCTGGGCTTGATGCGACGCCAAGCCCGAGATTTTCTATGGATCGCCGCTTTTCGGGAGCTGGGACGCCTCTACACTCGTTCCGACCCGACCCGCGCCGCAACTCGTTAGAATTCCAAGAATTCCGACGACGAGCGCCGTACCTGATTACCCTGGTTACCTAGGTAATCTACGGCGCGCAGAAGGCTCTGGCGGGATCGCATCGTATAAGTAGATACTCGGGGGTAAGGATTCTTGAACGAGCCGTACCCAGGGGCAAACTCACACAAGACAACGGTTGTTTCGAACTGTCTGGCGTGACACGATGAGGCCAAGTATTCCAGCCCGGCCTGCATTGCGCACTAGTAACCATTGGTATTAGGGATTATTTAGAAAACCATGATTAGCCTTGCTACAGGATTGGTGCTGATTCCTGGGGCCGTCGCGCTTTTGGTCCTGCTCGTCTTCAGCTATCTGTACGAGCAGAGCCGGCACAGCTATTTCCGGGCGTGGCAACTGGCATGGGCGGCTTATACGCTGCACTACGCGGTCGAGGCAGCGATTTATTTCAGCGGGCCGTCGGCACTCCTTTTCTTCGTCAGCTCGTTGCTGCTGGTTGCAGTGGCGATGTGCATCTTTGTATCCACGCGCCTGACCAAGGAACCATTTCGACTTCAGTGGTATGACATCACGCTGATTGGGGTAGGGATTTTACTGACCTATATCAGCCTGCGTGCGCACATGGCGGGCGGCACGTTCAGCCCCAACGCAAACCCCTTGCCGGTGTATCTGCGGCTGGAAACCGGGCTCGCGGCGGTTTTGTTCTACTCTTCGTTTCACTATTACCGGTACGGCTTTCGCAAAGACTCGGTGGCTTTCCGCAGTGTGGCGTTTTCACTGGCGTTGTGGGGAGCGTTGATGGGCGCAGGGCAGTTCCGGCACTCGTTCATCGAGACGCTGGGGCGGCCCGGCGGATTTCTGTGGCCCATTCCGCAAATGCTACTGGCGATCGGGATGGTGATGGTGCTGTTTGAAAATGAGCGCAATGCGGTCCAGGAAAATGCGTTGGCGTTTTCGACACTGGGAATCGATCCGCGACAGTTGCACTCTGCCGGCGATCTTGTGCCGAGCATGCAGACTTTTGTGGACCGGTTGGTAGCGCCGCTGGCTTCACGCCGGGGCGTGATTCTTATTGCCGCGCAGTGGCGGGGAACCGTGCCTTCGGTGCAGAAGGGATTTTCGGCGGAGTTTCTGGAGAAGCTGCAAAAAACGAAGGCCGGCGATTACATCTGCGAACTGGCTTTCCGGCGTGGCGGAGTGGTGACTTTCCGAAGCTTGGCGGAAATGGAAGAACCGCTGCCGGCGCTCTCGGGCGGAAGATTTGAGGCATTCAAACAGACGCTGCTCGCCGAAGGAATTGCCGATCTGATGGCGGTTAGCCTGCAAACACGGGAACACAATTTTGGAGTATTGCTTTTTCCGCATGCGGAACGGCGGATGTTTGGATCTTCTAATTTGCGCCTGTTGATTGGGCTGGCTCTCCAGATAGCACTGACGCTGGAAAATTACGTGGTGATGCACGAGGCGCAGCGCCGAACCAAAGAATACGAACTGCTGACCGAGATTGGGCAAGCCGTTAGCTCTCATCTGAATCAGGATGAGGTGTTGCGCACCGTGCAGACAGAGTTGGGACAGATCTTTGACACGAGCGCCTTCTACATCGCTTTTCTGGAAGAAGATGAGATCCACTTCGAACTGGAAATCGAGGGCGGGCAGACGATGCCGAAGCGCTCGCGCAAGGTCGCGAACGGATTGACGGAATATATCCTGCGAACCGGGCAGCCGCTGCTGATTCAGTCGGAGCTTGAAGATGTGCGGGCCAAGATTGGCGTGGACTTTGTTCCTGCGCACCCAGCGCGCTCTTTTTGCGGCGTGCCGATTCTGCTTGGTGGCAGACCGGCTGGGGTGATGGCGGCGCTGAGCACGGAGCGGGAATTTGAGTTCCAGGAACGAGACCTTCAGGTCATGCAGACGGCAGCCGGACAGCTGGGCGTGGCCATCGAAAATGCGCGGCTGTTTTCCGAGGAGCAGCGGCGGGCGCGCCATCTCGCGTTTCTGAACAATATTTCGAAGATGGCGATCTCGAGCGAAGACGCCGAGCAGATGATGGCCGACATCGTTCGCGAAATTCAGAAGAACTTCCACTACGACCACATCGGCATCGGCATCATGGATTATGCGACCAAAGATATCGAGATCAAAGCCGAGGCGGGAACGACGACGCAAGCCCTGGGTCGGCGCATTCCGGTGGGAGTCGGAGTGCTTGGAAAGGTCGCACGCACGGGCGTGAGCGCGCTCGTGCAGAATGCGGGGCCGGGACAACTTGCCGGAGTAGCGCCGGAATCGCGCGCCGTATTATGCCTGCCAATCATGTACGGCGAGAGTCTGCTGGGCGTTCTGAATGTGGAAAGCCGCTCGGAGAATGCCTTCGCTCCGCAGGATGTTTTGATCTTGAATACGCTCGCCGATTTGCTCGCGACGGCGCTGCATAATTCCTTCGTCTTCCAGAAATTGCAGCAGCAATCGATTACGGACGGTTTGACGGGAATCAAAACGCGCCGGTTCTTCTGGGAAGCGCTCAGTTCGGAGTGGAAGCGAGCATCGCGCTCGGGACGGCCATTCTCAGTAGTGCTGATCGACCTGGACAAGTTTAAAGAAGTAAACGACTCGCTCGGGCACCTGGAGGGCGATCTGGTGCTGGCGCGAGTAGGAAGGCTGCTCGAGCAGAAATGCCGTCAATCGAATGTGGTGGCCCGTTATGGCGGAGACGAGTTCATCATTCTGATGCCGGAGACCGGGATTGAGCAGTCGCAGGTGCTGGCGGAGAGATTGCGGTTGTGGCTGGCAACCGATCCCATGCTGGAAGAACACAAGATCACAGGCAGCTTTGGCGTGGCGAGTTTTCCGGTACATGGATTCGCAATCGAAGATCTGATTCGCGTGGCGGATGCGGGCATGTACATGGCGAAGCATGCGGGGGGAAATCAGGTTGCGTCTTCCGAGCCATTCCGCGAAGGCTCGGCGGTGCAGCGCCAACAGCTGTCTTCGTACATTGAAGGATTTTTGCAGCGCGAGCACAACGGACCTGAGCATCTGGAGGAGCTGATCGGAACTCTGCGAAAGCTCTGCGCCAGCGATGACGGGGACGTGGCAATCCGCGAGGCGATCGAGACGTTGGCGCAAACGGCGGAATTGCGGGAGCCGAATTCCAGCGGACATGCTGACAAGACGCGGCATTTTGCGGGGATTATTGCGCGCGGTTTGAACCTCTCAGCACAGGAAGTTTCGGATGCGGCGTTTGCGGGCGCGGTACACGATGTAGGAAAGCTGTTTATCGACGCGAGCGTATTGAACAAGGCGGGGCCGCTGCGGGAAGACGAGTTCGCCATCCTCCGGGCGCACCCGCAGCTCGGCGTAGAAGTTTTGCGGGCGGTTCCTAATTGCGATCCGGTCGCGGAAGCGGTGTTGTCGCATCACGAGGCTTTTGATGGCACCGGCTATCCTTTTGGGCTGCGCGGCGAGAGCATTCCGCTGGCGGGCCGCATTCTCGCCGTCGCAGACACCTACGCAAACATGATCAGCGAGCGCTCATTCGCTCCGGCGAAGTCGCACGAGCAGGCGATCTCTGAACTTGAGAAGCTGAGCGGCACGCGCTTCGACGGAATGATTGTCCGGCTGTTTGCGCGCCTGCTGAAGATGGAACGATTCTCGATATTGGGCGGCGAGACGTGAATGCAACGATAGGTTAGACCAACGTCAGCGTCAATTTCGCATCCTTGGCCAGGTAACCCTTGCGGCGAAACCAGTCTTCCATTGCCTCCCGAAGTTGGTCGAGCGGGACGTTGGTTCCGATTTCCAGATAACCATCGGCTACGGGCAACGTGTCGTCAAAAACGGACGCGTTCGTGAAATTGCGCATGCTGAAATTGTCCAGCCAATGCAGCGGGCAGAGTTGAAGCTGGCCGTTTTGTTCGTACTGGACGCGGACCTTGCGGGCGAACATGCTTTGATTTAAGCATAATCGCGGGCGCTGTCCCTCGGCGCTGAACGTCCGCGTTTTCTAGATTCTCTTTTCGCGAGCAACGACGCATGTTGTACGATGACACGTCGTAAGATCGCAACATCGCAGGATTTCAGCATGGTAACTTTCTCGCCGGATCGGTGGCGGCACGTCGAGAATCTATTCCACGAAGCGCTCGGATTGACGCCGGAAGCGCGCGTGGAATTCCTCGACACAAAGTGCGCGGGCGATCCGGAACTCCGGAAGGAAGTCGAGACACTGATCAATGCATCGGCCGGGCAGCCGATGGATTTCCTGCAAAGCTCTGTGCGGCAGGCGGCGGATCGCATGATCACCGACCGCATGTACAGGAAGGTCGCTGTCGGCGGTCAGCTCAGCTACTACAAAATCATGGCACTGCTCGGAACCGGAGGCATGGGTGAAGTCTACCTTGCCGAAGACACCAGGCTCCGGCGCAAGGTTGCGCTCAAAGTGATTGGCCGGAATTTTAATCTGGACGAGCGTGGGCTGCGCCGGTTTGAGCACGAAGCGCAGGCAGCCTCCGCGCTGAATCATCCCAACATCGTTACCGTTTATGAATTCGGACAGGCGGAGGGATTGCGATTTATCGCCTCCGAGTTTATCGATGGCACCACGCTCCGCAAAAAAGTAAAGGCCGGCAAACTCGAACTGCCTACCGCGCTTGATATTGCCATCCAGATGGCGAGCGCTCTGGCAGCAGCGCACGATTCCGGAATCGTTCATCGCGACATCAAGCCGGAGAACGTGATCGTTCGCACGGACGGGCTCGTCAAGGTTCTCGACTTCGGAATCGCCAAACTCGGATCGAGTCAGAATAATTCTGCAACCGTAACCTCTTCGATCAGCGAACCTGGAATGGTGGTAGGCACGGCCAAGTACATGTCTCCCGAGCAGGCTCGCGGACTTGAGGTTGATGCGCGCAGCGACATCTTCAGCCTGGGTTCGGTGATCTATGAGCTGTTCACGGGAAAGTATGCGTTTGGCGGAGAGACCTCGAGCGACGTGATCGCCGAAATCCTGAAAACCGAGCCTGCGCCTCCGGTGCAGGCTGCGCCAGACCTGCCGTATGAAGTGGAGCGCATCATCGGCAAGGCGCTGCGCAAAGAACGCGAGCAGCGATATCAGTCGGTGAGAGATTTGCTGATCGATCTCCAGGATTTCAAGAAGGAATCGGAATTCCAGGCGAAGCTTCAGGGATCGGCTCGACAAGGTGCCGTCCAGACGGATGGGACAAAAAGCAGCTCGGGTTGGCGGACTCCTGCCTTTGCATATCCTGGCGCGCGTACGGCGAAACGCGGCTTTCCGCGCGGGAAGTGGCTCTTGGCACCAGCGGCTTTGGTCGTCGTGGTCGTCGCCGTTCTTGGATATCTCCACGAGCATAAGTCGAGCGCGCCGGCATCTGCAACGCAGCTTCGCAGTCTGGCGGTTCTCCCATTTCGAAATTTGAGACAGGATCCAGCCATCGACTTTCTTGGCTTCTCGCTGGCCGATGAGATCATTACCAAGCTTGGCTATGTGAACACTCTCGCTGTTCGTCCGTCCTCTTCGGTTGATAAGTATCGTGATCAGAGTATTGATCCGAAAAAGGTCGCGGCGGACCTGAACGTGAACACATTGCTTACCGGCAGCTTCATTAAAGATGGCGACGATCTGCGGATCACGACCCAGTTGATCGACGTGAACGCCGACAAGATTTTGTGGCGGGACGTGATCGACGTGAAGTACGACAAATTGCTGACCGTGCAAGATCACGTGGCACAGCAAATAATCAAAGAACTGGAAGTAAATCTCTCGCCGGCGGAAGCGGCGAACCTGAAACCCGAAAGGCCAATCAGCGCACTCGCTTACGAATATTATTTGCGCGGAATCGATCTTTACTCGCTAAGCCAGTTTTCCGCGGGGATCGGCATGTTGGAGAAATCGACGGAACTCGAGCCAAATTATGCTCCGGCGTGGGCGCACCTTGGCCGCGCGTACACAACCAATGCATCGCTGCAATTTGGTGGACGCGAAGATTACGGCAAGGCGCAGGCGGCATACGAAAAAGCGATCGCGTTGA
Source organism: Terriglobales bacterium (assembly GCA_049589635.1). Taxonomy (GTDB): domain Bacteria; phylum Acidobacteriota; class Terriglobia; order Terriglobales; family Acidobacteriaceae; genus Acidiflorens. Next base: position 3,687 of record JBAWBE010000179.1, on the reverse strand, counting down.
ACCCGGCGCTCGTTGAACCGCGCATTTACATGGCAAATTTGTTTACCGACACGGGTCGAGTCGAACAGGCAGTGCCGCTGGTGCGATCGGTTTTGCAGGATAGTCCGAACAACGCGGAAGCGCACTGGGAACTTGGATACGCCTACAAGTTTGGCGGGATGCTGAAGGAGTCGCTGGCGGAAAGCGAGAAGGCACGTCAGATCGATCCGCAGGTCAAGATCAACAGCTCTGCGATGAATGGCTATTTATACGTGGGCCAATACCAGAAGTTTTTGCAGAGTCTGCCGAATAACGATTCGGTTTACATTCTTTTCTATCGCGGCTTCGGCGAGTACTACCTTGGCAATCGCGACCAGGCATCGCGCGACTTTGATCGTGCCTATGAAAGTGACGGGACATCGCTGCCGGCACTGATTGGCAAGGCGCTGAGCTTCTCGATTCAGCATGAGAATGCCCGTGGATTGCAGCTCTTGAAAGAGACCGAGCTGAAGATTTCAGAACGGGGAGTGACCGATGCCGAAGGGATGTATAAAGTCGCACAGGCCTATGCGGTGCTCGGGGACAAGGCTTCAGGATTACGCATGTTGCGCGAGAGCATAGGCGGCGGATTCTTCTGCTATCCATATTTTGTGCGCGATCCGCTGCTCGATAACCTGCGGCATGAGAGCGAATTTCAAAGTTTGATGGACCAGGCGCTTCACCGCCATCAGGAATTCAAGCGCGCATTCTTCGAGTAGCGCGGCATCTTTTCGGTATTTTTATCCTTTGTGGAATCCTGCCCGCTGCATCCCGAGCTGTGCCTCGCGGTTTTTCATAAAGGTGTTCCAGACAAATCCGGTTCGCAGATTCTCCGCCATCAACAGAATGATTCCGGTATCAATTCCGATCGCATCGGGGTCGTACCAGTTGTTGAGCGGGTTAAATGCGTTTACGAACCCATACTTGCTCCAGGCATTGGGGTAGCGGCTGCGAATCGTTTTCAGAACGCGCATGGTCGCGGCCGGCATAAAGGGAAGCGAGCCGCCGGCCGCGCTTGGAACAATGCTCCCATCGATGGGTCCCGTCGCCGGGGGGCCTCCCCAGGCAACGTATCCGTGTTGGGAATCCGACGCGGTGATCCCCCAGAGGTCTTCGCTGTAATCCGGGAATTGCTTTCCGAGTTCAATACAAAAGCGGCGATGAACATCCGTGGCGATCACCGAATTCTGAAAGTAGTCGGCGTACTTGTCGCGCTTGCCGCGAAAATCGAACCAGGCCTGCGAATACTGATGCACGAAGAGCGGCGCAAAGGATCCGATATAACGCAGGCCGTCGTATTCAAACGTCAGTCGCTTCCAGGCATTCCATGTTTCCGTCTTCAGCGGATGCGCGGATGAGCCCATGCCGAGCAGATACATCATCATCAACTCGCTGTAGTAATCCCAGCGCGACTGTAGAAAGCCAACCTCGGGAGTCCATCCATGCGTGAGCAGAGAAGTGTCTTCGGAGAGCCAGGTCCAGTCGACGCGGTTGAAGACGAGATCGGCGAGTTCCGCAACGCCGCCGTGACGGAAATATTCGCGGCAGGTCAGAACCCCGCAAAGCAGAATCGCAGTATCGACGGAAGAAACTTCGGAGTCGAACATGCGCTCTCCGGTCTCACGATTTGCGAAGTGATAAAAAAATCCGCGATGGTTGGGGAGCTTTTTCCAGAGAAATCGCAATGTGACGAAAACGCGCTCCAGGGCCTCACTGGCCGGGATGAAGCCGCGCTCAACCCCGATGCAGAGAGCAGTGAGGCCGAAGCCGGTGGCGGCAATGCTGGCCGCTGCCGCTTGATTGGTGTTGTGAACGTTGCAGCGGTCCTTCACCATCCCGGTCGCCGGGCTGCCCTGTTCCCAGAAGAATAGAAAACTCGCGTGCTCGATTTCATTGAGAAGCTGATCGTCCTCAGGTGAAAGTCCAGAGGGCAAGGGCGGTCCGGTAGCGGTTGAACCCGGCGGAGAAGGGACGATGGGGCCGCCTGCTCTCGAAACGGGCGCCGGCGTTTGCGATTGCGCGCGTAAGGCCGGCAGCATGCCGGCAAAAGGCAGACAGAGACCTGTCTTAAGAAGCCGACCTAGCGCCTGCCGGCGGGAGAGTGGGTCGCGCTTGGGGTCAGTCATGCGTGTCAATGGTTTTATTCATTCCGGATCGCAAACGATTGCGAAGTCATTCCATAGCTGGAAAAAGCGAAATCAACAATCCTCATCTATTAAGATATCAATTTAAGGATGCAACCGGGGTTTCCGCCGTTGCTGTTTCTGGCAGAAACGTTTCGAGAGCGGCTGTCATCTCATAGGTGCAATTAAGTATCCGCCTGAGCGACCAACAATGACTCGTGCTCACAAAATCGAGGTTTGGATCGTTGTGGGGGTTGTGGCGGTCACCATAACAACTGTCTCGCTCATCTACTGGCAGAAGCAGAAGCCTATCTCACTCCGCGGGGCTGTATTGATGGAGAATGCAGATCCCCGCAAGCAGCAGCCAATTGCCGGCGTCACAATTTCCGGAGGCGATCTTGCCATCTCCGATGCCAAGTCAGATTCCTCCGGTTTTTTCGTCCTTAAGCTGCGCAAACCGATTCGGAAGGGACATCCGATTCTTCTTTCCTTTCACGCCGCGCAGTACAAACCTCTCGATCTGACCGATATCGTCGCCAACAAGATTTACGTCGTTCATCTCATTCCTCTGTCCAGCGCTCCGGCTCCCAAAGCTCAGCCTCTGATAAAAGTGGGGAATGTGCGGGTACGCTATGCGGTCAGGGCCATGACAGAACTGAGTGTGGGCAGCGCGGTCAAAACTTTCGAGGTTGAGAACAAAGGCAACGTGCCTTGCAAGGGACAACGCCCATGCTCGCCCGATGGCAAGTGGAAGGCGGCCATCGGTTCGGCAACGCTTGATGCCGGAACGGGCAACGAATTTCGAAATGCCCGCACGTCGTGCATCGCGGGCCCGTGCCCTTTCACCAAAATCAGAAACGACCGCGTCTCCGATAACGGACAGGCTTATACGGTGTCAGCAGTGGATTGGTCCGACACGACCACTTTTCTGTTGGAGGCGGAGGTATTTCGCACCATGGCGAGCCAGTCCGAACACTATTCCTATCCAGTTGTCTTCGGCGAAGGGCTTTCGTTTACGCTTCCCGACGATGCGCAGAGCGTGAGCATCGAAGCGGACGTCGACGGACAAACTATTATCTTCCCCATGGGGCCGGCACTCTTCTTGAGTTGGGCCTCCTGTGATGAGATCGTCAATCCGGACAAAGGACGGGTCTATCGCTGCACACCCAAGGCCGGGTACAGGTTTCAATAGCGATGTGCGTCTTTGTAGGATGACGAACGCAGCTCTTTTTTGCGTCGGGTCCCAAACTCAAGAAGATAAGGCTTACACTCGATGCACCTCCGATTATCCAAATCCTAGAATTTGACTGGAAAATAGTGCGCTGGTGCGCCAGCGTCGGTGGTAAAGAATAGAAATTAGTGATGAGAATGTTGCCCGCAGATATTTGGCACAAAGTCGCGTTGCCGCTTGCTCTGGTGGTTTGTACTCCCATGGCGGCGCTTCCTGTTTCAATGGGCTACGGCTCCTCTATCGACGATTCCCTGGTGAGCGATCACGATCAAATCCATAAACTGGTACAGATTCTCAGCGGCGCGTATGAAAATT
>JBAWBE010000178.1:0-2661 GCA_049589635.1 Terriglobales bacterium | reverse complement strand
GCCCCACCCTTCGCAGTCTGTTGCTAAGGTATGCTCAGGCGTTTGGAATACAAACCACGCACGCCACGCTATGTCCAAACCAAATACTCGTGAATTGTTTACCGCACACCGCGTGCCCGAGCGGTTGCTTCAATCAAATTGGGGGAACGCGCGCTTGTCGACTTTACCTCCGAGCCGATCGAGCCCGCGATACAAGCCACACTGCCTGTGATCTTCCTATCTTTGCACGATGTAAGTTGATCTCTATTCGAAGCAACACGATAAACAGACTTGGTGGCGAAACCGCAGCGATTGCGAAAGCCCCAACGCGCGCCATTACTTTAAAACTACGGGACAAACCAGGGACCCCTAAATTGTTTTGGTGCGCGTGCTTACCCATTTGCAGATGTTCCGTTTTGCTTCGCCGGAACGAACATTATATCGTGGCGTTTCCAAGAACGTGATCAGAACGGGGTATGGAAATGGGGGCCGATGATAACTGCGCGGATGCCGCAATCCAGACCGCAAAGGCGATCTTCGCGGCATTTGTTGCCAAGGATCGTAACGCCGCCGAGAACCTAATTGCCGACAAATTTAGTTTCACCAGCCCACTTGACAATGGACTGGACCGCAAAGCGTATTTCTCCATCTGCTGGCCCAACAGCGAAAACATGAAAAGCGTCAAATTCTGTCAAATATACAGGGACAAAGATCGAGTGTTCGTAACCTATGAAGCAGATAGTTCAAACGGAAGGCGGTTTCGAAATACCGAAATACTCACTGTAAACGAAGGCAAGATCTCTGCCGTTGAGGTGTATTTCGGATGGAATGTGCCGCACGAAGTACCCCGTGGCGAACACAGGGATCCTTAGTTTGTTTGATAAACATATAGGTGGAAAAAAACAGGATAACGTGCCGATGACAACATTCGTCCTAATTCCGGGAGCCGGCGGTATGGCATGGTATTGGTGCCGGGTCGTGCCGCTTTTGAACAAGGCTGGCTACGAAGCAATTGCCGTCGATCTTCCGGGCGATGATCCGAATAGCGGATTATCTGCCTATGCTGATCTAGTTATAACTGCTATCGCAAAACATGCGGACATTACACTCGTCGCCCAATCAATGGGAGCTTTCACGGCTGCGTTAGGGACTGTAAATAAATAACTTAGTCACTTTCTATTTGTGCGGTTCTTGTTTGGAGCAATCGTGTAGTTCCATTCGCCATGAAACGCATGTGGGAAGATATTGACGGTGGCAAGCTGTGCATCCGAGACTTTGATCCCCTTGGGATATTTTCTCTCATCGAGTTCAGCGCGCACAGTCAGGCCTGTATCGGTCGTCGTGGCGGCTATGAGTTGAACAATCGTGCGCAAACTGCGCAACGGCTTGCCGCGCCAGTTGATCGTGATGAAGGAAAAAAGCCGATGCTCGATTTTGTTCCACTTGCTGGTTCCGGGCGGCAAGTGGCACACCGTGATGGGGAACTTGAGCTCGTTCACCAGCTTCTGTAGTTCGATTTTCCATAGCCGGACGCGATAGCCATTGGAGCCGCCACCGTCGGCCGTCACCATAAGACCCTTGGGTTTGGGATAACGTCTTCTCCCCATGGTCTTCCACCACCGGCGGATGGCATTGACCGCAAAGGCGGCGGTGTCGTGATCGGTTCCCACACTGACCCAACCGGCGTTGTTGTTGATGTCGTAAATTCCGTACGGCACCGCCCGTTTTAGCTTGGGGTCAATGAAGTCATGAACATTGACTTCTTCGGGGGCGTCTTTGGGCCTCCATTCACGGCCCGCATTCTTAAAATTGCCCACCAACTCCTTCTTTTTCGTATCAACCGAGACGACCGGTTGATGGTCTGTCAAAAACATTGCGGCCTTCTTGTTGATGTATTCAAATTGAGCATCCCGATCCATATGCTGGTTGCCTTCACGGGTCTTGCGGTTGGCCTGCAGACTATAGCGCAGCTTATGCAGGCAATCCCCAACAACCGGATGGCTGACCTCGTGACCCCTGTCCTTCAGCTCCTTGCACAGTTTGCGCAGGCTGAGCGACGTCCATAAAAGCCGCCGCATCGGATCACCTCGTGTCACCGGGCCGACCAGCGCCTCTAGCTCTGCAAGGAGAGAGGGATCCTCGACTATCCTCGATTTACGCCCACCTCCCTGCCGGCGTATCCGGTCTTTCCCAGCTGAGGGGCGGCTGTGCAGATCTTCAAGACCTCGGTATATCGTCCGTCGCGCCAGACCCGTCGCCTCAGCCACAGCGCTCACCCCGCCATGTCCAATCACTTGGGCTTCCGACGCCGCCCAACGTCGTCGGTTCCGCTCATCCAGAGACCGAGCCATGGCTTTCCATCGTTTTCGAAGACTTCTTATGACAGCCGCTTCAATCATGACCGCGAGTCTATCGCTGCCGATTCCCTTTTGGGAATCCCACTGCCTCACATTTCCACAGAGCGTGATAAAACTGACTCAGTTATTTCTTAACAAGCCCTAACCGCGCCGGGCGGCAGGATTGGTTTGTCTGCGAAGTTTTGTCTTTGGAGGCGGCGTTGATGCAGTACCTGCAACACAATTGGCGAAGCAAAAGCGATGTCGAGGATCTGCTTCAGGACGTCTATGTGAAAGTCTGCGAGGCCGCGCAGCAGGAGGTTCCGCACAACACGCGGCCCTTCAC
>JBAWBE010000177.1:0-2960 GCA_049589635.1 Terriglobales bacterium | reverse complement strand
GGTCTGGCCCGCCCAAATTGAGAATGATATTGAGACCCGATCCGCCAGAAATGCTTACTTGCTCGGGCTCGACGGCATATCCATTCAGTTTTGCTTTGTGAGCAAGCACGCGCACAGCTGTATCGATGTGGCGCGGATCGCCCTGACTGACGCCGCGTTGCAGCTTCAGGAACATGTCTTCGCAGCGAGCGGTATCTTCCTTGCGGAATACCTCGGCATTGATCGCAGGCTGCCGGTCCATCGCCTTGTGATAAGCCTTGAAGACCGCGCTTTCGCTGATGCGGTAGTTGGTCGGGAACTCGATGCCCTCGGGAAACGGCGACAGCGGCCGCTCGTGCGCTTGGCCGACACGGCTGATGTGGACTGCGATCGCGGCCATGCTGAGACCGGTCAGTTTGCAGCGTAGAATCTCGGCGGTGACCCAACGGGCGATGATGATCCGGTTGCTGACGACGATGGCACGCCGGGCGTTGCGCCACGTTCCATCTGGATTTCGCTTCATTCGCTTTTCAGCTCCGGTTTGAGGCCGAGCGCACTTATGCGCTCGAGGGTCACAGCGACGTAGCCCGGGTCAATTTCGACTCCGTAGCCGATGCGGCCGAGCTGGTGCGCTGCGAGCAGTGTGGAGCCTGAGCCGCAGAAGGGGTCGTACACCAACTCTCCTTTTCGGCTGCTGTTGCGAATCATGCGGGCGATGAGCTCCACGGGTTTTGTCGTAGGATGTAGATCGCTGATGTGCGGCTTATCGACTTCGAATACATCGTCTTGGCTGCGATCGTTCGCGAAGTAGTGCGCTGCTCCGGGCAGCCAGCCGTACAAGATCGGCTCGTAGCGATGATGGTAGTCGGCCATTCCGATTACAAAATGTTGCTTCACCCAGGTTAGTTGGGCCCGGAAGGTAAACCCGGCTGCCGTGAACGCTTGAACGAAGTGGATGAGCAAGGGACCGCTCGGGACGGTTGCGTACAGAGATGCACCTGCCTCCGCCCAACTTTTCGCTACCCCCAGCGCCGCCTTAAACAGAATGCCGGTTTCGCCGGCGGTCAATTTGTCGTTTTCTATCGGGACTTGGATTCTGTTGCCGCGGTCTGCGCGATTCAGGTAGGCGTTTTTGGCAGCGTAGTCGACACCATAAGGCGGATCGGTCCACACCATCCGCAATTTCGGCCCTCCGTCGCGCCACAACCGCCCCACGGTGCCCTCGTCCCGGCAATCTCCGCATATGAGCCTATGGTCGCCAATTCTCCAGCTTTGTCCCGGCAGTGTGCCCCATTTCGCTTGCAGTTCGGCTGCCTTGTCAATCTGCGCCGGCGGGTCGACGACCTCTCGCTCTTCAGCAACCTGCCACGCACTCTCGCCAGCTACGCGCTCGAGCATCGCGGCGATAGCCTTGTCCTCAGTCTTCACCGTCGCAAGCAGAGCTTCCATCTGCGCCTTGTCGGCCTGCGCCAACGCCGAGATCGGATCGAACGTCAGCAGGATTTTATCGGCCTCTGCCTCGGTAACGTCGAGCACCAGGACCGGCACTGTTGCCTTCGGAGTCGTCTCCAGGCGCAGATGGCCGTCAATAAGCTGCAGCGTTCCGTCAGGCAGCTCGCGCGCGAGCAGCGCTCCAGCGTAGCCGATCTCGTTCAGCAGCCCGCGCATCGCAGCCGATTGCTCTTTCGGATGACGACGCCAGTTCTTGGGGTTTGGGACCAGCTCAGACGCCTTGACGCGGCGCAGCTCTCTGATCCGATCTCGAATCTCGCGTTCAACCACCGCTCAAGTCCTTCCCATCGTCGTGGCCGCGAAGATTACGGCATCTGTACGTCGCGCTGGCGTGTTCACTTTGGCTGAACTTTGACTCTGTCGGTGACCAAACGCGGGAAAAGCCGTCCCTTGCAGAGAGACAGACTTGCGGAAAATCGTTGAAAGCGCGGGCGTTAGTTGACAGGTAGGGACGAGAGTTCCGAGCTTAGAATGAATCCTAAGTCCAGCGCGTCTGCCATTCCGCCACTCTCGCGTGAGCTAGAAAATATTGGAAAATCAGCGCCGGTTGAAGAGGCGCATCGTTGTTGCGCGGACTATCGTGCATCGTCGCGATCGGAGAGGCGAATCGTAACTATCGCGTAATTCTGAGAAAACAATCTTTTTGTAAGCTCCTCACATCACCTTTTTTTGGAGGATTTTTGGATGACCGTTTCAAAAAGACGAGTCTGGCTTTGCGCCAGTGCGCGACACTTTACTCTGGCCGCCGCGTTGGTAGCCAGTTTCACCGCATTCGCAGATGGAGACAGTACCTCCTTCTACCCCGGAAATCTGGTGGTCAGCCGCAGTGTTTACGATAACAATCCTGACACAGTTCAAGTAGGGCAGATGCTGCCGCCGAACTGTGACACTACTATGGCAGCAGCAGACAGCTGTGTTACCGCGGCATACGACGGCACCTATCCTACGGTCTTTAACAATGCGCCTATAGACGCCAGTTTCGGTATTACGTCCAAGATATTTCTCGATCAGATCACTACCTCGGGCGCGCTCCTGACCTCTTTGGAAGTGCCCAACAGCTCGCAAAACGGAGTTCCACCGACCAAAGACCAATTAGTCACCAGTTTCAGCTCCAAGTCGGAAATAGCTCTGAACCTTTCCACTGACAATAGCTACCTGACCTTTATGGGTTATGTTTCGCCCATCGACGCGATCGACGCATCCAATGCCAACACGGCGGGTGCGGTGGATCCTACAAATCCGGTCGGAGAAAATGTTTTCCGCGCTGTCGCACAGGTCGATGCGAAAGGAAAATTCAAGTTCACCGAGACTAATGCCTATAGCGGTAACAACGGGCGCGCGGCAATCCTGAATAACACCGCCGGCGCGAATGCTATATACACATCCGGCAATGCGGGCAACGGCGGTAGTCAACAGCCGGACGGCATAATCATCGGGGCGGGCGCGCAAATCATTAACCCGGAGACCAA
>JBAWBE010000176.1:0-5335 GCA_049589635.1 Terriglobales bacterium | reverse complement strand
GCGCCTAACTCAGGCAGGATAAACTCCTCGGACGATATCAGAATCGTGCGAACAAATTCCGGTGCCAAGTTCGGGTAAAAATCGATTGCCTGGCCTAGGAAGTCATGGATCCCGCCTAGCGTTTCGACTCCAGCGAACCCTGCCCCCACTACCACAAACGTCAGCAGAGGCTGCCGTTCTCCGGCCGCGCATTCCGAGTTCGCTTCCTCAAGATGCGTAATCAGACGGTTCCTTAATTCGATCGCGTCGTCCAGTGTCTTCATGGTCAGCGCCACATCCTGGACCCCAGGCAGTCCGAAGAAATTCGTGCTCGAACCGAGCGCGACTATCAGATGGTCGTACGAGAGTTCGTGCGCGTGGCGGTCGAAGCCGTGGGTGACCGCAACGCATCGTCGGTCCAGATTTATAGCTTCTATATTTCCGGTGAAGGTCTTTACGCTGCGGAGCATCTTGCGAAGAGGATTGACGATAGTGTTCATTTCGAGATCGCTCGCCGCGACTTCGTGCAGCATCGGCGTGAATAGAAAGTAGTTGTCGCGCGTCACAAGGGTGATGTTTATGTCGTGGCGGCCGCGCAGCGCTCGTTCGAGTTCAATCGCGGCGTATATTCCGCCGAATCCGCCTCCGAGTATAAGGACGCGGCAGGCGCGATCTGCGCCTGTTTCAGGCTCCGCCCCCCCGCATCCGAGGTCATGGTTTACCGCTTGGTCCAAATGATTTCTCCGCTGTGGAACCGTTGAAAGTACCGGATTGTTCCATACCTTAGATGCGCCTCTGGCCGCGGGGTTTCATTATTCCTGTTGGCGTACTGCCGCATCGGCACTAGAATCGATCCGGCAGACAACTCCGTGACGATAGGGCTGGAGTTCTCCTTGATGGGGAAGAACGGGTTCACGACAGAAGGCTCTTCCGGCGACGCAGCGCTGCGCGAGATCGTCGAGGGCATAGAATCGGAAACGGGCGAGCGTTTCTTCTACTCGCTCGTCAAACACCTCTCGTCCGCACTCGGTTGCGAGTACGCGTTCGTTTCCGAACTGCCGGCAGACCGTTCGCGCTTTCGGACGCGTGCCGTGTGGGGACGCGGAAGTTTCATGGAAAACTTCGAGTCTCCTCTCGATGGTACTCCGTGCGAAGCAGTTCTGAACGGCAAGGTCTCTCATCATCCCGAACAGATCCGCCAGCTCTTCCCCGCCGACGCCGGCCTCAAGCAGTGGGGTGTCGAGAGCTATTGCGGCGTTCCCTTGCTTGATTCCGCCGGAACCGTCGTCGGCCACTTGGCGATCCTGTCCGAGCGGCCGATGTTGGACGGACCCCGCGGGCTCGCGATCATGCGAATTTTCGCGGCCCGCGCGCGCGCCGAACTAGAGCGCCTACGCACAGAGGAAGCACTGCGCCAGGTGAACGAGGCGTTGGTACGGAGCGAAGAACGCTTTCGCGACCTATTCGACGAGGCTCCGATAGCCTACGTCCATGAAGGGCTTGACTCGCGGTTCATCGAGGCTAACCTCACGGCGATGAGGATCCTCGGCCTCAAGCCCGAAGAGATCGCCGGAATGACGGGGAAGTCTTTGATGCCCGATACTCCCGAGGCCCAGCAACGCTTAGGCGAGTGGCTCGCTTCAATGGAACGCGGCACCGCTACGACAGGCACCGTCCTCGAGATACGCCGCAAAAATGACGGTAGGCCCGCGTGGATACAGTGTTGGTCAAGGCCAGCTCCCGACGGCAGTTACACGCGGACTATGTTCATCGATGTAACGGACCGCGTCCTCATGGAGCGAGAGAAGGCCCGCCTCGAAGCTCAAAACACTTACCTGATTGAAGAGATCAAGGAAACGCACAACTTCGAGGAGATCGTCGGGCAGAGCCGGGCTCTCGCCGAGGTAATCGAAAAGGTAAAGCTCGTCGCGACCACAGATTCGTCGGTCCTGATTCTGGGTGAAACCGGCACCGGAAAGGAGCTGGTGGCGCGCGCCGTGCACTCGAACAGCGAGCGCAGGAATCGGCCGCTGGTCAAGGTGAACTGCGCAGCGCTCCCCACTGGCCTCATCGAAAGTGAATTGTTTGGCCATGAGAAGGGAGCGTTCACCGGTGCGACCGACCGTCGAATCGGACGCTTCGAACTCGCGCACGGAGGAACAATCTTTCTGGACGAGATCGGTGACATGCCGCCCGACGTGCAGGTCAAGCTGTTGCGCGTGCTCCAGGAACATGAGTTCGAACGGCTCGGCGGTTCTAATCTTATCAAGGTCGACGTGCGTGTGATCGCTGCGACTAACCGCGATCTTCTTCGATCGGCCACCGAGGGAACCTTCCGACAGGATTTGTTCTACCGCCTGAACGTGTTTCCCGTTCAACTGCCGCCGCTGCGCGAACGCCACGAAGATATTCCGCCACTCGTGCACTACTTTGTCCGCCGCTTCAGCATGAAAATCGGGCGCAAGATAACCCGTATTCAGCGGGAAACGATGGAGAGGCTGGTCAGCTACAGCTGGCCGGGAAATGTGCGCGAGCTCGAGAACGTGATCGAACGCGCGGTAATCCTGTCGCGGGGGGTCGAACTTGAGGTCGCTCCCGGTGTCTTACCAGAGATGAAGGCAGTCGCTCCCAGCCCAGCCCCCTCGCCCCGACCGGCACCGCCGGAAAAGCCTTCCGAGGTTCCTTCGCAGCAAAGCATCGAACAGGTGGAACGTGGTCACATACTCGCGGTTCTGATGCAAACCAACTGGCGAATTGAAGGATCCGACGGCGCAGCAGCCTTGCTGAACCTCAATCCCAGCACACTTCGCAGCCGAATGAAAAAGCTCGGCGTTCAGCGGAGTACTCAAGGGGTTTCGTAGATCTGCGAGATATCGCGGGCCAGCGTCACGGCTCGCGGTCTTCGGATAGCCTGAATCCCCGGAATCATTGCGATCTTGGTCGTGGCCCGCGCCTTGCTGTAACCGAGGTCATGATCAGAATCACCGTAGTTCCCCGTGAGCATGGCGCGACACGAGTCATCGTCGAGGGCCGGATAACCAAGGTCTCATCGATCGAATTGGCCAGCGTATGCGATCAGCATCTTGCCGGCGGAGACAACCTCGAACTCGATCTGTCGGGGGTAACCTTCGCCGACAGTGACGGCGTAACCCTGGTACGCGATCTGATTAGGCAGGGCTGCATTCTCGGAGAATGCGCGGGATTGGTACGCGCGCTTGTGTCAGATGATTCTCCGCAACCGCCGAGGTCAACCGCCGCGATCGACGAAGCACAGTTGCTCGCGCAGTTGCACGCCGGCGACGAGGACGCCTTCGGGCTGGTGGTACAACGATGCGGCGGCCGTATGCTGGCGACCGCCCGCAGATTTCTGAACAACGAGTGTGACGCGCAGGATGCCGTCCAGGACGCGTTCGCTTCCGCATTTCGCGCGCTCAACAAATTCAATGGCGACGCGATGCTTTCTACCTGGCTTCATCGCATTGTCGTGAACGCGGCGCTCGTGCAATTGCGATCCAAAAGACGTAGAGCCGAACGGACGATACAGGACATGCTTCCGCGCTTCGACCAGGAGGGCGAGTGGATTGGCGATCCGGTCACTTGGACCGATGCCAGCGAGACCATTTTGGAACGTCGCGATTCACGCGAGATGGTGCGGCGATGCATCGAGCGACTTCCCGCGATATACCGTTCGGTCGTTCTGCTGCGCGATATCGAGGAGCTGGATACAGACGAGACTGCACGATCCCTTGCGATCACCCCGAACACAGTCAAAGTGCGGCTCCATCGTGCTCGCCAAGCGCTCAAGACTCTCATCGAGCGAGAGCCTGGCCTCCAGTTCTCTAATTCGAACCAAATCGGCTCATGCGATCGTGAGGACCGCACTTCGCTCTAGGCAAAGGGTTTGTAGGCAAGCCACGAGAGCAATCTCTTATGCCTTGGCTCCTCGCAGTCGAATCCGACGGCAGTGTTGCCAGCTCACCGACAATGAACGCGAACCTTTGTGGCAAGGAACGCACAGATGAGTAAAATCTCAGGTCTATTTGCTTTCATTGCGTCGGCCATGCTCGCCTTTCCGGCGATAGCGTTCGCGCAATATGGTGGTCAGGGCCTTGGTAGTGCACTTAGCAACGATCCCTTGTCGCACCAAGGTCAGGTCCGCCCCGGCGTCGATGATATCGCTGGACACGCCGCGCAGGAGACGCCCTTCAAGATCATCAAAGATGTAAAGCTGGGCCTCAAAGATGCTGATCCGAACGTGCGCGTGGGTGAGTTGACCAAATTGCGCGATCTGCAAGATCCAGAGGTGAATGCTATTCTCATGGAATCGATGGCCGACCCGGATTTGCGCGTGAAGCTTAAGGCGATCGACATCCTTGGTGCACGCGAGGCTGATGAGGCAGTAGCGCCGATGTCGTCGATGCTGTTTCAGCGATCGACGGAGCAAATCGCGAGACTTCATCTGATTGCGGAGCTGGGCCGGATCGGCGACGGGCGAGCTGCAACGGCTGTTATGCAATTTCTAGCGGAACCCGAAGACGAGCGCGGACGCGGCACTGCGGTATTCGCGCTGGGCGAGATTGGAAATGAGAAAGCGACGCCGCTCCTCAAAAGGGTTCTGATCGAAGATCAGAGTCCGACGGTACGGCGGCTGGCGCGAGAAGCGCTGCGCAAGATCGACGGCGAGCTTCCTTTCGAGCACCAAAAGCAGCTGGCGTCGCGACAAGACCCGCATGCCCCGGTCCCGACCGATCAGAAGCTCGCAAAGCTGCGCGAGCTCGACCAGAAGTTGCAGAACCAGGAGCGTTAAACCGGGGCGTTATCCTTCGCGCCGAGACCTAAAGGCTCTCCCGCTTGCTAGCTTCGCCGTAAGCACGGGAGACCGGCGAATCATCCGCGCTGCTTGGCCCGCAAGCTCGCGGTCGCCCCAACGGAGTAGCTCCCTTCTGAGAAGGCTAGGATCGACGTCGAGGGCATCACAGATGCACTGGACGGAAAATGGCCCGCTCCCCTTGTCGCAGAACAGCCACCACTCGGCATCGGAAAATAGCCTGTGGCGAGGTCCTTGCTCCGATGCAGCCCCCATACGAAAGCACCGCACGGCGTCGCTGAGCACCGCTAACATAAGGCGTTTCTCTGGTTCAAGACACCTGGTTCGCGAGTCAAAGTGTTGCGATGGGAGGATGATGTCGGGCACCAAGATCCTATCGACTATCCAGTTCGCCGTGGACATCTGGCGATCTTCTGTTTCCGTGGACTGTCGGAGACGTGACACGCGGGTGAGGCCTACATAGTTGTGCGAGGACTTTCCGAACCGTGCCAATTGGATGCGATGAGAGGGCCTCGGGTTACACATAGG
>JBAWBE010000175.1:0-24695 GCA_049589635.1 Terriglobales bacterium | reverse complement strand
TGAGGCCGGCGACGTCGCCGAATACGTTCTGGCCGGCGAATAGCGTGAAGGGACGGCCGGATTGGAGCGTGATGATGCTGCTGAGTTCGAAGTTGCGCGCGAAGCTTTCTTTCGGAGTGGTTGCCGTAAAGTTCATTACAAGGTGGTGGCGGAGATCCTGATTGGAATTGGCGCGTTCGTCGGCGTAGTCGAACTGGTTGACCGGCAGGTTGATGAAGGTTGTGAAGTTCCCGTTGTCGATGGTGTGGGAATAGGTGTAATTGGCGGTCATCTGGAAGTACTTGACCTTCTCCATCGCGGTCAGAGTTAGTCCGTGATAGACGGCATTGGCTACATCGTTGTTGTAGTCGAGAAGGCCGGCGCTGAGCGTGGGCGCGGGCAGGACCGAGCTTGGAACACCGAATTCGAGGCCACTCGGGTTGTAGGGAAGAAGAGGATTCGCTGGATTGTTGAGATAGGCAAAGAACGGACCCAGCCCAAACGGTCCGAGCGTCGGCGTTCCCTGGCAAGGAGTAAGGCTGCCACTCGGATCGAGCAATCCCTGCGCATAGTAAGGGTTACCCGGCTTGGCGGTGCCCTGGGGACAATTGATGTTGATGTTATTTCCCCGCACGAGTTTGTGCGCGGCTACGAAGAGGTATCCCGCTTCGAGCGAAAAACCTTTTCCAAACTGATGATCGATCTGCAAACTTGCTTGTTCGGCATAGGGCAGACGGGCGTTGCGTTGAATTCCGCCCGCGCCCACGCCGCAGGCTCCGGTTGGCGCTCCGGTAGGTCCCAGAGTGCAAGGACCCGTTAGAGTCACGGTTGGATATGCGGTAGGGCTGGCGCCGAGGATGCTAAGCGCCTGAAGCATGGCTACGCTGGCCGTTCCACCGGGAAGCTGGTCGCAGATCGCGGGTGGGAAGCCGAGGACGGAGCAGGGAAGCGCCGGTGTTCCCGGATAGCCCGGATCCGCCGACAATTGCCAGCCGCCGACCGCGGCATTCTTCTGAATCATGGGTACGTTCACGCCAGTCGAGATCCCGTTAGCGGCACAATTTGGATCGACGCTGGGCGGATTACACATATAGCCTGAAATTGCTTTCTGGTTTCCGGTCGTGAAGAAGAAGGTCAGGTTATTGCGATCGAAGAACGTACCGAAGCCGCCGCGAATAACGGTTTTGTCATTGGGAGAATAAGCGAATCCAACGCGCGGCTGGAAGCCACGAAAATCCGAGTTGATGGTGTTGCCGAGGCCGGTTTCGAAATCCCAGCGCAGACCGTAGTTCAAAGTCAGCCGGGGAGTGGCCCGCCATTGATCCTGGCCAAAGAATCCCCAGTATTGGTGATTGATGCTGTAACCATAGTTGGAATACATGTCCGTTGGGAAGGCGTTGGGCCAGCCGCTGCCGAAGCCTCCGGCTGTGGGTGGGGCGGGCTGGTAACCGTTAGTGAAACCAGTTCTGGGAACGGCAATACCCCAATAAACGAACGATACGCCGTTAGCCGCGGGATCGAGCGGACAGGGCTCCGACGGGTTAGCCGCTGTGCCATAGGTGCCACCGCCGGGACCTGGATTGAAAATGTTAATGGTGTCGGCGAAGGCAAACGCGCAATCGAGATTCGGCAGAAGGACGCGCTCGGGATCGAAGCCGGGATAGTTGTTGTAACTCCAGACGTCATTGCCATCGAAGCCAAACTTAGTAACATGTTTACCCTTGACCCAGGAAATAGTATCCGAGTATTGCGCGCGGCTCTCGTAGATCGCGTCATAGGTGCCGAAGTTATGCCCGAGTTCGAGATCGTTCACTATGCTAAGGTCGGGCTCGCCAGTGACTCCCGGGAAGTTGTAGTGACGGCGCGAGAATTGTCCAAGAACGGTGTTGACGAGATTCGGTCTTATGACTGTGTTCAACGTGCCGACCAGGGACTGATCGCGGATGAAGAGATTGCGTCCGCCGCTCGGAGTTCCGACCCCGCCGCCGTCTTCGGTATTGCCGATCAGTTCCCCGAGGTCACGCGCGTCTTCGACGACGTACCGCAGCGCGAAGCGATTATTGTTATTGATCTGGTGATCGAGCTTGGCGAAGCCGTAGTCGTTGTTTACCGTCTTGAGCACGGACTGGAGATAACCGAAGTTCGAACCGGTGCAGTCAATGGGCTTGAGATTGCAGCCTTCCGGCGAAAGTCCAAGATACGATTTCGCGAGATCGATATTGTTGATGTTGTTGTAAAGGTCGGGCGGGTAGGTTGGGGATGCGCCGCGTCGATGGCCCTCATAGTTGAGGTAGAAGAAAGTTTTGTTCTTGACGATGGGTCCGCCGAGAGTCCCACCGAACTGGTTTTCACGCACTACGTCCGGCAGCGGCGAAGGCTGAAGCAGGGAACGGGCGTCGGTGGCATTGTTCTGAAGATAGTCGTAGACCGAGCCGTGAAGATCGTTGGTGCCGGACTTGGTGACGATGTTCACGATGCCGCCGAGAGCGCGGCCATACTCGGCGCCGAAGCTGTTGTTGACGACACGGAATTCCTGCACAGCGTCCTGGCCCGGCGTGGCGCGCTGCACGCCGGTGATGGTATTGACGAAGTCGGCGCCGTCGACGGTGATCTCATTGCTGAATGAGCGCATGCCGCCGAAAGAAATCTGAGTGACCTCGAACTCGGTGAAGGTGGTGCCGAGCGCGGTTCGGCTGGTGGCGACGCTGGGAGTGAGGAGTGCGAAGTCGGTGAAGAGACGACTGCTGCTGGGCAGTTGGGTGATTTGCTGCGTGTCAATTACCTGACTTACCTCGGAGCGAGTGGTCTCGACGACGGGGGCCTCGGTACTTACCATGACCTCTTCCTTGACGGCAGCGACCTTGAGAGTAACGTTGACGGTCGCGGCCTGGCCGACAGTTAACTCGACTCCAGTGCGGGTGTGGGTGCCGAAGCCGGAAGAGGTGACGGTGAGCTCGTAACGTCCTGGGGGAAGATTGGGTAGGGCATAGTACCCGGCAACGTTCGAAGTCGCAGAAAAAGTCTGATTGGTGTCGAGGGAGCGGAGAGTGACGGTGGCCTTGGGAATTAGTTGACCGGCCTCATCGGTGACGGTTCCATTCAAAAGCGCGTAGCTGATGGTGGCTTGGGCGGCGGCCTGTTCAGCAATCCCGAGGGCCAGCAGAAGAGTGAGCAAGCAGGCGAATAAGCTACGCAGATTCATAATCCTCCCTCATTCGAGCGAACGTACGTTCGATTCCTGGACAACGCATTAACTCCAGCTGCGACGACCCAGATTCACCCACACACCAGAACTGAACTCTTGACTTCGATTCTTAACTCCGACTCTTGACTTCGAGGCTTGCCTTCGCGACTCCCGCAACCACCTCATCGCTCATGCCGTATGAACGAGCGGAACCGGCTTGCCCCACACCTCTTCGGCGGTTTCGGCGACCAGTCGCAACTTTGCTTCCTGGTCTGCGGCGGTGACGGCATTGCCTTCCATCGTCGAAGCGAAACCGCACTGGGGACTCAAAGCCAAGCGTTCCAGCGGCACAAATGCCGAGGCAGCTTTGATTCGCTTTTTCAATTCGTCCTTGCTTTCGAGTTGCGCTTTTTTGGAACTGACCAGGCCGAGCACGACGGTGCGGTTGTCCGGCATTTGCTTCAGCGGTTCGAATCCGCCGGAGCGCTCGTCGTCATATTCGAGCAGGAAGCGATTGAACTTTGTGTTGCGAAAAACTTTTGTGATCGGATCGTAATCGCCGGCAGCGTAGAACTTGCTCTGATTGTTTCCGCGGCAGAGATGCAAGCCGAAGATGATGCCGGGATGAGTGCCGATGACGGCGTTGTCCATTTCGATGGAGAGATCGAGCAGGCGGTCGGGATCGTTGCCGCGCTGGCGATAACCTTCGCGCAGATCAGGATCGAGGAGCGCGGTGTATTGCGGCGAATCGATCTGAATGTACGTACAGCCGAGGCGAATCAACTCTTCAACTTCGTCGCGGAGTATATCGACGAGGTCGGAGAGATAGGCGTCGACGGAGGCATAAGCGGCGGAGGACTTGCTCGAGTCGTAATAGGCGGCAGCCTGCTGCGCGCTGATCATGGTGCATTTTGCGGGATGATGCGTGCGGGCGCGCACGTAAGTAAACTCTTCGGCGCAGAGCGGGCGCTTGCGGCGCAGTTTGGAGACCACTACCGGCCGAGGCAAGACGAGTTTCTCGCCTTTTTCATCGCGGAAGGGAATTGCCCAGCCGCCATACTTGTCGAAGCCTTCGACTGCATCGATCAGGTGTCCATAGAACGCGTAGCGGCGAACTTCGCCGTCGGTGATGACCTCGATGCCGGAGCGAATCTGCAGGTCGATGCATTCGTCGACGGCACGGTCTTCGACGAGCTTGAAAGCGGCGTCGGAAAGTTTTCCACCGGCGAACTGGTCGCGAGCTTCTTTCAGATAAGCGGGACGCAAAAGACTGCCGACGACATCACTCCGGTACAAGGTTCCCTCCACGGCTTCGTCCACGGTTCCGCTGCAACAAAAACAAATTCGGCGAATACGTCTTGGTGCGTTCTTTAATTTTGTTCCGCACTTTGCTCTTCGTCGTGGTCACGAGGCAAACGGGCATCACTCTAATCCAAGTCCAAGGCGACTACAAGCGGAAACTGTTGTGCCGCCACGTGGTATGTTGCGAGATAGCTGGTTACTTTTGCGTGCCCTGCTGCGGTTACTTGGAAAGTGCGTTTATGTAGGCGCATCGCGCGGGAGTATGATGCGCTCGAAACGCCAACGGCGTGCTGAGACGCGACGCGAGTCTGTATGAATTCAAGAATCAAGGGGAAGCCAAAGGCTTCGCTCTCAGATTTAGGGGCGCGGCTTCGCTTCGCTTTTGCTCTCGTTGGCGCGGAAGATGACATAGGCGCGAATGTCGTTGGCGTCTTGCTGCGAGACTTCTTTGCCGAACGACACCATGCCTAGCGATTGATACGCGCCGTCGCGCACAATTGTGAACCATTGATCGGTCGCGAGCGCGCCGGAGTAGCGAAGATCGGGAAGTAGTCCTCCGCTGATTGCGACGTCACCGTGGCATCCGGAGCAGAAGCGCTGGTAAACGGCTTCTCCATGGTGGATCTGCTCGGCGGTTGCGGTTGAGGGAGGCGGATTCAAAATCGGCTCTTCGAGCGGGGGCGGCGTTGGCAGAGTTGTCCTGGCATTCAGCTTGAATGCCAACATGCGGCTGATGTTGCGGGTTCGGCCTGACTTGAATGACACTTCGCCGGTAACCATTGGAAAGGCTCCGCCCCAACCGGCCAGCACCGCGATGTACTGCTCGCCCTTTACGGTGTAGGTTATCGGTCCCGCCATCACCCCGGTTTGCGCGTCGAACGACCAGACTTTTTCGCCGGTATCGGCTCGGTAGGCTTCAAAGCGGCCGGCGGCGGTGCCTTCGAAAACTAAATTTCCTGCCGTTGCTAGTGTGCCGCCATTCCATGGTCCCGGGCGCTCGACTGCCCATGCTTGCTTCTGTTGGATTGGATCCCATGCGACTAATTTTCCTTTGACGCTGTCGAGGATCGCTTGCTTGATCTTTGGATCCTGCGGCATTCCTGCGGCTACCATATCGATGCCGAAGTTCGGCGCCGAATCTTTGAACGCAAAACTTTCTTCCGATTTGTAATTGAAGCCGACATCGTTGACGGGAATATAAGTGAGACCTGTCAGCGGACTGTAAGACATGGGCTGCCAACTATGCGCGCCCAGTGGCCCGGGAACGATCGGTGGCGAATTGCTGCGCGGGTAGCGCGCCGAGGCGCTTTCGATCGGGAGACCAGTTTTCATATCAATGCCGGTGGCCCAGTTGACGAACGTGAAGGGCTTGGCGGAAATCAGCGCGCCAGTTTCGCGATCGAGAACATAAAAAAAGCCGTTCTTCGGCGCGTGCAGCAATACTTTTCTGGTTTGGCCGTCGATGGGAATGTCGGCGAGGATCATCTGCTCGGCGGAATCGTAGTCCCAGTCGTCGCCCGGGACCTCCTGATAGTGCCAGATGTATGCTCCGGTCTCGGGTTTGAGCGCAACTACCGAACTAGTGAAAAGATTCACGCCGCCTTGCGGGCTGCGATACTTCTCGTTCCACGGTCCGCCGTTGCCGACGCCGATGTAGAGGAGATCGAGCGCGGGATCGTAGACGATGGAGTCCCAAACCGTGCCGCCGCCGCCGTTCTTCCACCATTCGCCAGTCCAGGTTTTGGCGGCTTGCGCGAGAATCGGTTGCTCGAACGGCTTCGACGGATCGCCCGGTACGGTATAAAAGCGCCACGCGAGCTTGCCGGTTTGCGCGTCATAGGCGGAAACGTATCCGCGGACGCCGTACTCGCCGCCGCCGTTGCCGATGATCACTCTTCCCTTCACGATGCGCGGTGCGCCAGTGATGGTGTAGCGCAACTTCGGATCGACGGTGAGCTGCTGCCAAACTTCGTGGCCGGTTGTGGCATCGAGTGCGATGAGGCGTCCGTCGAGCGTGCCGAAATAAAGTTTGCCTTCCCAGATGGCGACGCCGCGATTCACTACGTCGCAACATGCGCGCGCTCCCCATTGCGGTGGGACGTGTGGATCGTACGACCACAAACGTGCGCCAGTCGCGGCGTTCAGCGCGAAGACTTTGCTCCATGCGGTGGAAAAATACATTACTCCATCGACGACGAGGGGCGTGGCTTCCTGACCTCGGCGTGTGTCGAGATCGAAATACCACGCAAGGCCAAGGTGGCCGGCGGTGCGGTCGTTGATTTCGTTGAGTGGGCTGAAGCGTTGTTCATTGTAAGTGCGGCCGTAAGTCAGCCAGTTTCCGGGTTGGCTATCGGCGCTTACGATTTGTGCGTCGGTTACGCCGGTGGACCCTGATTGAGGACTTGCATCGCGTGCGGTTGAAGAATAGGTGAGGACGATAAGGAGAGCAACAGCGAGGATCACAACTCCAACTTTGGGATCGCGCATTGCGCTTAAGCCTTTCGTTGTGCGCGAGGCTTTCTTACACGAGTCTTTCGCACCCGTCCGTTTGTGGCCGAGAGTTTGCGGATTACTTCTTGAGGAAGAGGCACGCTCTTCATGCGATGCGCTTGGGTCGGATGCGCGGCGGCCCAGACGTGCGTCTCACTTCCTTCGATGGCGAGTTCACCCTTGCTCAGAAATTTGTGGCTGATCACGAAGCTGGTTTTTTTCCATTCCGTAATGCAGGATTCCGCGATGAGTTCGTCTCCGTATTTGGAAGGGATCAAGAATCGCGCGTGCGCTTCGACCAAAGGAATGCCGATTACGCCATGAGATTTGAAAAGTTCGTCGAGTGGAAGTCCAGCGGCTCGAAACAGCGCTGAGGTGCACTGATCGAACCAGCGAAAGTAGTTCGCGAAGAAAACGATGTTGGCGGGATCACAATCGCCGAACTCAACCCGGATTCGAATGCGGTTTACGAACATAAGCTTTTCGCGCTGCGAGATGCGGCAGGCGGCGTCTCCACCCGGAAGTCGTGTCATCTGCGACGTGTCATGTACGAAATGATCGCCGATTCTATCGAACGTCCGTTCAGTTTCGCAAGGCTAATCCTGCGTCTTGATTACAACGGACGCCGCAAATTTCATCAAGCTCGTAACACTACTTAAGTCTCAATGAGGCTCCTTGAGCTCAATAATAAGGATACTGATCTCCCCGGATCCGACATTTTCTACGGTGTGTGGCGGCAGCGGTTGCGACCATTGGGCACACGGGGTGAGCGGTGGATCTCCGGCCTCGCGGCTGTCAAAGGTGATTTTGCCATGCTCGTTCCGGCGGATGAAATGGCTGAAACTTTGAAGATAAGCAATGCCGCTCCAGCGATGCGTGTGCAGTGGCACGATCTCTCCGGGCGCGATGTGAGTATGCACAATGCGCACGCGATGATCTTCGAGCAACAGGTCGTGGTGGGCGGGTGCGGCCACGAGGGCGTCGAGTGAGTCTGGCCAGGGCCAGGCGTTTGCGGCAGTCGGTGCGGAATCCCGGTTCATGCGCACCGTTGTAGTCTCGCACCCGCGTTCTAGTCAAATGCGCTTCGGAGATACCTGATGCGCGGAAGGAGACCATGGAGCGGGCGTTTTTTTGGGTTGAAGCCGCACGCTAAGACCCAGTACCTGACAGCGGGATAATCTGCGGGCTGCTCAGGGCCTTGTCTTTGATGGTTAGTGTGCCGGAGCGGGCGCCGGTTGCGGTGGGGGAGAAGGACACGTTGATCGTGCAGTCCGTGCCCGTCGCGAGCGACTTCGGACAGTCATTCGTCTGCACGAAGTCCTTGGGGTCCGTGCCAACGATGGTGAAACTGGTGGTCTTCAACGGCGTCGCACCGGGATTACTCAATGTGATCGTTTGCGATGCGCTGGTCGTCCCCACCTTTTGTGAAGCAAAGGTGAGATCGCTGGGATGCAGGCCCATCACCGGATCGTTCAAGA
This sequence comes from Terriglobales bacterium, assembly GCA_049589635.1. Taxonomy (GTDB): domain Bacteria; phylum Acidobacteriota; class Terriglobia; order Terriglobales; family Acidobacteriaceae; genus Acidiflorens. The sequence continues at coordinate 16,262 of JBAWBE010000175.1, read as the reverse complement.
GCACGGACGCAGAACCGATATCCCCATCCGTCGATCCGTTTGCCGTTGCCAAATCCAGGCCACCATCATTGTTAAAATCCGCGGCTACCATGCCCGAGGGTATCGAACCGATGCTCAGGGTCACTCCCTCTCCGAGAGTTCCATCGCCATTACCCGGCATAATTGTGATGTAGCTCAGATTACCTGCGTTGTCGATGGTCACAGCTAAGTCCAACTTGCCATCGTTATTAAAATCCCCGGCGACAACCGTATAGGCGTTGTTCAGCGTGTCATAAGGCACGGCTTTTTGGAATGTTCCATCATCGTTACCAAGCAAGACGGCGAGTCCGCCAAAGGCCTGGTCGGTAGCGACCGCCAGATCGAGAGTTCCGTTGCCGCGGAAGCTGCCCACAGCGACCGATATCGGATTTCCTCCAACGGTGTAATCCACTTTCGGTAGAAAAGTTCCATTGCCCTTGTTGATGAAGACGGAAACGGTACTGCCGCCATAATTGGCGACCGCAATATCGAGGAAGCCATCGTGATTGAAGTCGCCCACAGAAACACCCATGGGAAGGCTGCCGGTTGTGTAAGTGGCGAAGGAAGGGAATGCGCCCGTTCCATTGCCAAGTAAGACAGAAATATTGTTGCTTTCCTCGCCGGTAACGACAATGTCGAGGTTGCCGTCGTTATTAAAGTCGCCGGTAGCGATGCCGTAGCCGGCGCCACCTGTGTTGTACTGCGTGTTGGTTGGAAAAATTCCCGCGCCCGAGTTCAGGAGGATGGAGATCGTATCGCCGCCGCCGAAATTGACGAGCGCAATATCGTTTTTGTGATCGTTGTTGAAGTCGCCTATAGCCACAGCATTCGGGCTTGTGGGCAGCGTGATAGTGGTGAAGGGCTTGAATTTCCCGGTGGAGGTCCCGAGCAAAATTGAAAGCTGGCTGGAGAACGTGACCGGAACTGCCAGGTCGATGTTGCCATCGCCATTGAGATCGCCGGCGGCGATTCCACTATAAGCCCCGGTGGTAGTCGCTTTGCTAACTGGGTAGTCGGTATGCCCGCCCAACAGGGTCTTACCATTGCTCAACAAGATCGAAATATCGCTGGTCACGATCCCGAATGGGCTGCCACTGTTGGCAGTTACTAAGTCAATCTTTCCGTCGCCGTTGAAGTCGCCGACCGCAAGACCGACCGGGCCAAAATTAGTGCCATAAGAAACGACGGTTTTCTTCAGGGTCCCACTTCCGCTGCCGGTTAAAACAGTGACCGATCCGCTGCTTGCGCCGTTCGTGACTGCTACATCGAGTTTGCCATCGCCGTTGAAATCTCCCAACGCTACAATGTCTACGCCCGCGGGGACGGCGTAGGCCTTCGCGGTCTTGAATGTTCCGTTGCCGTTCCCGAGCAGGACCACGACCTGCCCCAACTCCTGGCAACCGGCGACGAGGTCCATCAACCCCTTGTTGCGAAGATCGCCGGCCGCGATACTGACGCAGCCCGGCTGCTTGGTGGGCGTGTCGGCGTGCGCGCCGAATGTTCCCGTACCCGTGCCGAGCAATATCGAAATCGTCTCATCCCCGTAGTTGATCGTCGCCAGGTCGAGATGTCCGTCGCCGTTGTAGTCGGCGATCGCCACCATTCGTGGCGAGTTCCCGGTTGGATAACTGGCAGGAGGATTGAACGAGCCATTGCCCTTACCCAGCATGACATCGACATTATTGGTGAGAAAGTCGGCGATGGCAACATCGAGCTTGCCGTCACCATTGAAATCGCCGACCGCGATGCCATAGCCACCTGGGCCGGCGGTGGTACTCATGACCGGTTTGAAGGTACCGTCGCCGTTTCCGAGAAGAATGCCGACACTTGCATTGCTCGAACCGTAAAGGACGGCAATGTCCAACTTGCCATCGCCATTGAAGTCGCCGACCGCGACGCTCGTTGGAGCTCCGCCCGCCGAATAGTCGACATGGGGAGCAAAGGTGCCGTCAGCTTTGCCGAGCAATACGGAAACGGTGTTAGCCATCGAGAAGGTGTTGCCGGTGACCACATCGATGCGTCCGTCGCCATTGAAGTCGCCAACGGCCACTGTTTCTGGTCCTGTGCCGGTGGCATAGTCGGCGCGGTTGAACATGTAGGTCTGCGCGGAAGCGGACGGAACGGTTAGCAGCAGCGCAAGAATAATCAGCGCCAGGCTTGTATTAGGCCCAAGAGGTCCGGTGACGAATCGCTGACGCATGAAGTCGGACATAAGTGTCTCCTTATTCCGCGATATCTTGCATACTTACCGCTTATTTCTTAATCGTCGTTTTCGCACGGGACTCTTCGACTCGTTCGCGGAGTTGCTCCCGTTCATTTTCCATGTTCTGGTATTGTTCGGTGACATCTTCCAGGCGGTTCTTCTCGTACCCGGTACGCTTCGCCATGATGCGGTAGTCGAATGCGATGCTTGAAGTCCCTCCACCGAGTTCTCGCACGTCGAACGACGTGGTCGATTTCTGGCTGACATATAAACCCTTGCAGTCGCCGTTCGGAGTTACGAACACGTGATATTCCACGCCAGTGTTTACGGTTTCGGCGAAAGCTGGATCGAGCGTGACGCTCGCGGATCCGTTGGCGAGTTGCCCGGAGCCGGCGTCCTCGAACCAGTCTTCGGGAGCTTGCACCGCATGGAGCGAGACTCTGCGCGCGCCGTTACTCGTCGCTACGACGGAAGTCATGGTGCCGGTGCAGTCGATGTCGCCTTTTTCGTCAATGTTGCATATTCCGGACTGGCCCGTGGCACGCAGAACCGCACCGGTTCCGCCGCTCCCTGTGTTTTGTAAGTAGAGAGTTGGGTAGTTGTTCGAGCTGTTTAAGAACTTTCCCGCAAAAGCATTGTCGGCAGTCCCCACCATTCCGCCTGCGAAAATGCTTCCACTGAGGGTTGTATCACCCCAAACCCCCGCCAGGTTCCCCAGCGCTCCGCCAACACCACTTATGCTGGTGCCGGTTCCGGCGACGCCGGCGCCGTTTCCTGAACTAACACCCTGCACGCCGTAATTGGCGCTGACGGCTCCGCTCGTCGCGCCGTAAACTCCGATGTTCGGACTCGACCCCTTTACACCGATCCCGGCTGTGCTAGAAGAACTTCCAAAGACGCCGTTCGAGGTTCCTGTGGTCGCCGGCGCTAGTCCTTTTAGTCCGGAGGCATTGGTGCTGTTCGTTGTGCCACTGACGGCGGGGGCGCTGCCGGAGGTGAGCGTGTTCGTCACCTGCAATACACCCGAGCTGTTTGCTCCCGTGATGAAGGTGTTGTTGTTGATGGTCTGCGCGCCTGTGAAAGTGTTGCTCGCTGCTAACTGCGCATACAGCGCATTGGTCGCCGATGTGTTCAGGCTCAGCGTGACGTTGCCGTTTGTTCCACCACCTGTCAGATCCGTGCCCGCGGTTACACCGGTGATGGTGCCTGTGCCGACCGACGCGCAGATCCACGAGGTGCCGTTCCACTGCAATACTTGATTCGCCGCGCAGGCATTGGTCAGCGAAAGATTGAGGGTTCCGCTTGTTCCGCCGCCGATGAGGCCGCTGCCGCTTGCTGTTTGGATCCCGGTAATTCCGCCACCGCTTCCGGCGAACACCACATCTAACTCGGGCGGATGACTCGTTGTCTTGCTTTCCTTACTGTCAAAGCTGGCGTTGAACGTGTTGTTAGCCACAAGCGCAATGCCGTCATTCGTTTCACTTCCGTTCAGCCATGCCTGCAATGCTGAGGTGATGTTGATCAGGATGTACTGATTCTTGTCCGCTGTGGTGATCGAGACGTTTGAAGCGATGCTGGCTCCGAGGGGCGGCGCGTTGCTGGCGTCGATCGTGTTTTCCTGCCACGAGCCGCTGACGTAGTCCACGTTGAAGCTGCCGGCGGTGCTAACGGCATTCACATACAGCTTCAACGTCGCCTGACTTACACTAGCGCCGGGTGGGATCGATGCAAGGTTGAATTGAATGTAGATGATTTCCTTGGCGCCATCGACATCGAGCAGCACATTGGAGCCGTAGTTAGTGGTCGCAGCCGCGGTGTTGGTGAAGGAATCCTGGCTCGGGGTGATCTGGCCGTAGGCCACCGTCCATGCCAATAGGATCAGAGAGAGAAGTGAAAGCAGGCGCGTTTGAGTTGTCAGAGTCTTCATAGTGTCATCCAAAGTCTTTCTTCTCACTTCTTGCTTCTTACTTTTCCATACGAACTCGATATGAACTCGATCCAAGCCACTGCAGCAGACAGTTGATCGTTGCCGCGAAACTCAGCTACGGTTATGGGACGGCGAGGAAGCCGTGCTCAAATCCGGCGACATCGTAGTACCCGCCCAGAATTACGCCGTCGTCGTTGATCGCTGACAATGCGGTTCCCGTGGCGCCAGGGATTGTGAACGTCGTGTACACTCCGCCACTCCAAAGGAAGCCTTGCACGCCATCCAAATTCTCAGTGCACTCGCTGGTAGTGCAGTATCCGCCGACGACATCGCCGGCATCGTCGATTCCGGAGGGAACAGTCCAGACAGAGCCTGGAGGATCGAGGGAGGTGTAGGTTCCTCCACTAAGAACAAAGCCGTGGAGAACGCCATCGGTGCCGGCGTAGTAACCGACGATGTCTCCTTTGTTGTTGAGTGACCAGGCCCAGGTCTGGACCGCGCCTGGGTAATCGAAGGACGTATAGGTGCTGCCAATCAGGGTGAATCCGTGCTGCGTGACGCCGCTGCCGTCCCAGCCGCCGGCAATCTCGCCGGAGTCGTTGATCCCGTTTGCTCCCGTGGCGGTGGCGCCGGTGAACGGAACGTCGATGGTGGAGAACTTTCCGCCCGTCAGTTTCCAACCGTGAGCTACACCCGCGCTGTCGAGGTACTCGCCGACGATTTGGCCCGCGTCGTTGACACCAAATGCGGCTTGTTCCGGGACTTTGGGAAAGTTGACGCTCTTGTAGGACTCGGTCGAAGTTTTCTTGCCTAGCTTCGCAGACATCGCGAAGCTTTCATTTCCGAGGTCGGGTGCGTCGCCGTAGCCCCCGACGATCTCGATTCTTGGGGTGGTGGCGCCGACGTTCATGGCGACGCCGAAGGTGTAGAAGGTTCCGGGAAAGTCAAAGAGGGTATACGTGTACGACAGCCCAGCAGGTTGTGCCGATTGAGTGGTCTTTGTTGCTGCCGATGGTGGCGAGCCCGCGTTGCGCATTCGCGCCAGCAGTTCATGCCCGCCTTGTGCCCGGCCGACGGAAGCGCTCAGGGCTACCCCGAGCAGAGTCAGTAAGAGCACAATATTCTTCGACGTTGACTTGGTCATAAAGCTCCTCTCGATTCCTGGAATCTTTTCTAGACAGTCCTGCTTAGATCGCCTTCCGCAGAGACTCCAGCCGCGTTCAACCGCGGGAGTTTTGCGCAAAGCGTTGCATCTGGCAAAACACTTTTGCAGTTCAACCAGTTATAAGTTTCGCTTACTCTCTAACGCGCTCTGAACGCCACAAAGGGGACATTTCCGGCGAAGAAATTAATCTTTGCCCCTCTGGTATCTCGCGCCACCTTGCATCCACGGTTGTGGCTTCCAGTCGGCTGATCCACAGCACGGTACTCTGCCCGAAATGCCATCCGAAGTCTTTAAGATCTCTTCAAAGATTTCTCAGGATTTATTAGGACGCCCTATGGTTGGGGAAACAAAGCACTTCTACGAATTTGGCTCGTTCCGAGTAGTTCTCGAAAAACGGCTCTTGCCGCGTGACAATCTGCCGGTTTCCCTTTGGCCCAAGGCGTTTGAGAGGACGTGAAGGCGCCGCGACTGTGCTAGTATCCTCGGTTTAATAGGGGAGAATGGCATTGCGGCCGAAGCAGAAAGCCAAAAAGCGGAGCGCGAAAGAACCAGCAGACTCGGTTCAAAGGCAGGTCGTCGCGGGCTATCGCGCAGTGGCTGTGGGGACGCAGCCGAACCATCTTCATCGCCCGTACGTGTCCTCGATCAAGCGTAGCCCGACTCGACTCTTGGTACGGATCCCCTACACACTGTCGGAGATTACCGGACCCACGTTCGATCCGAAGCTGGTTTCTAAGGCGGATTGTGATCTGACGCGTCAGCATAAAGCAGCGCCACTCGGAGAACGAATTGTTGTGAGCGGCCGCGTGCTGGACGAAGACAATCGTCCTCTTTCGAATACTCTGGTGGAAATCTGGCAGGCAAATGCGGCGGGACGTTATCAACACGAAGTCGATCAGCACGAAGCGCCTTTGGATCCGAATTTCACCGGATGCGGTCGCGCTGTAACGGATTCCGAGGGACGTTACCGTTTTGTGACGATTCGCCCCGGAGAATATCCCTGGAGAAATCACCACAATGCGTGGCGGCCGGCTCACATTCACTTTTCGATATTTGGTCCGGCGTTTGCGACCCGGCTGGTGACGCAGATGTATTTTCCCGGCGATCCGCTGCTGCCGTTCGATCCGATTTTCAATTGCACTGCCGACGAGAAAGCGCGCCGCAGACTTATTTCTGTTTTCGACTGGGATACAACGATACCGGAGCATGCGCTCGGCTACCGGTTCGACCTCATCCTGCGCGGGCGCGAAGCCACGCCGATGGAAAAGTAGATGAGAGTGCGAGCGACTACTTCGCAAACGGTTGGCCCGTTTTTCGAACTCGGCATGCAATGGTTGAACTGTGACAACCTGGCTGGCGAAGGAGTGGCCGGTGAGCGCGTCGCGATTCAGGGGCGCGTAATTGACGGCGACGGAGTTGGGGTTCCGGATGCTCTGGTTGAAGTGTGGCAAGCGAATGCGCATGGCAAGTACGCGCACCCGGAGGATCGGCAGAACAAGCCACTGGAGGCCGGATTCCGCGGGTATGGTCGCATTCCGACCGACCAGCGCGGAGCTTTTCGGTTTGCCACCATTAAGCCGGGACCGGTGCCCGGTCCGCGCGGCAAAGAGCAGGCGCCGCATCTGGTGATCTCAGTGTTCATGCGCGGATTGATGAGGCGGCTGACGACCCGGATGTATTTTCCCGGTGGCGCGCTGCTTGCGACCGACCCGATTTTGAAACTGGTGGAACCGGCGCGGCGATCGACTCTGGTGGCGAAAATTATTGGCGGCGGCGCATTGGAATGGAACGTTGTTTTGCAGGGAACCAGCGAAACGGTATTCTTCGACCTGGGATTGTGACCTACCTCGATGGCCTTGCTCGATGCACTCTTCGGGTCCGCGGCGATGGACGAAGCTTTCTCCGATCGTGCGCGTCTCCAGCGCATGCTGGATTTCGAGGCCGCGCTCGCCCGAGCTGAAGCGAAATGCGGCTTGATGCCCACGCGAGCGGCGGAAGCGATCGCGTCGAAGTGCCAAGCAGACTTAATTGATTTGCCCGCCTTATCGGCCGCGACCGCGCTGTCGCTCAACCCAGCAATTCCGTTAGTCAAACAACTCACCGCACTGGTGGCACCAGGCGATAACGAAGCAGCGCGCTTCGTCCATTGGGGCGCGACGAGCCAGGACGTCAACGACACCGGGCTTATTCTTCAGATTCGAGATGCGCTCGACATTCTGGATGCAGACTTTGACGCGCTGACACGAGGCCTGGTTGAGCTGGCGCGAAAATATCGCTCCACGCCGATTGCTGGCCGCACTCTGATGCAGCACGCACTGCCAACGACGTTCGGTGTCAAGGTTGCGGGCTGGCTCGACGCGATGAATCGCCATCGCGAGCGCCTTGCAGAAATGCGAAAGCGCGTGCTGGTGGTGCAGTTTGGTGGCGCCGTCGGTACCCTGGCCGCTCTCCGAGAAAAAGGTATGCCGGTGGCCTCCGCGTTGGCGAGCGAACTGCAACTTGATCTTCCGCCCGCGCCCTGGCACGCTCAACGGGACCGCGTGGCGGAAGTCGCGACGACGCTCGGCTTATGCGTTGGCACTCTGGGCAAGATTGCGCGAGATATCTCTCTGCATATGCAAACGGAGATCGGGGAAGTCTCCGAGCCCGCCGGCGAAGGGCGAGGCGGATCCTCGACCATGCCGCACAAACGCAATCCCGTAACCGCGGGCGCTGTTTTGGCGGCTGCCATTCGCGTGCCCGGATTGGTCAGCACAATGCTGAGCGCCATAGTGCAGGAGGATGAGCGCGGCCTTGGTAACTGGCATGCGGAATGGGAGACGCTCCCGGAGATTTTTCGGCTGACCGGAGGAGCTTTGCATCAGATTGCACAGATCGTGCCTCATCTTGAAGTCGACGCAGAACGAATGCGGCGGAACCTCGATGCGACGGGGGGATTAATTTTCGCCGAGGCGGTTACGAGGGCTCTGGGAAAGCGTATCGGCAAAGCTGCCGCGCACAAGGTGGTGGAGGAGGCAAGTCGCCGAGCGCGAGAATCGGGGAAGCATCTTCGCGCAGTGCTGGAGCAGGACAAGTCGGTAACGGAGCGATTGAGTTCAGGGGAACTTGACACTCTGTTTCGCCCCGAGAATTACCTTGGCTCAGCTGAACAATTCGTGGATCGAGTGATCGCGGCCAGCCTGCGCGACTGAATAGCGTCCGTAATTGGAACGCCGCGCTTTGCACAGGATTTTCCATGCCCTTTGTCGACTGTGGTGGAGTTCAAACGTGTTACGAGATGTCCGGGGACGATCGCCCGGTGCTCGTGCTCTCGAATTCACTCGGGACAAATTTGTCGATGTGGGATCCGCAGATGCCGCAACTGGAGCAGCATTTCCGCATTCTGCGCTATGACACGCGTGGCCACGGCCGATCTTCGGTGGCGCCCGGTGACTACACGATCGAGCAAATGGGCCGCGACGTTCTGGGATTGCTGGACGCTTTGCGCTTGGAGCGCGTGTACTTTTGCGGACTTTCAATGGGAGGCATGATCGGCATCTGGCTCGGAATATATGCCGCGGACCGGTTGCATCGCCTCGTGCTCTGCAACACCGCGGCGCGGATTGGCACGAGAGAAATGTGGAATGCGCGCATCGCGGCGTTGCGCAGAGACGGAATGAGATCCGTCGCGTCTGCCGTGATCGAACGCTGGTTCACGCCCGAGTTCCGTGCGGCGTCTCCGAAAAAAGTTGCTCACGCGCAGCAGATGCTGGAAAATTCTCCGGCGGAAGGCTACGCGGCTTCGTGCGCCGCGATTCGCGACATGGACCAATGTGATTCGGTTGGGCGAATCGCCGCGCCAACTCTGGTAATCCGCGGTGCAAAGGATCCGGTCACGCCCGCGGCAGACGCACAATTCCTCGTCAACCAGATTCGAGGCGCTGCGAGCGTCGAACTCAACGCCGCCCATCTCTCGAATGTCGAGCAACCGGAAGCGTTCACCGAGGCGGTGATTTCGTTTCTTTCGCGATGAGGAGCAACGCAATGGCGGCGACGCCAAAGACTGATGTGGAGCGGCACGAGCAAGGCATGAAAGTGCGGCGAGCGGTTCTCGGCGACGAATATGTCGACCGTGCCGCAGCCTCGACGACCGAATTCAACCGCGAATTTCAGAGTTACATCACGCGCAACGCCTGGGGAGAAATCTGGACCCGTCCCGGCCTTCCCCGCCATACGCGCAGCCTTCTGACATTGGCAATGATGGTCGCGTTGAATCGTGGCGACGAATTTCGTATGCATGTGCGCGGCGCCTTTAACAATGGAGTGACGCGCGACGAGATCAAGGAAGTCCTGCTGCAAAGCGCAGTCTATTGTGGCGTGCCCGCCGCGAACACCGCGTTTCACATCGCGGCCGAGGTTTTCAGCGAGATGCATAAGAAAACGAAACCGAGCTCGTCAAAAAGGAAACGCCAATGACCGACGTACAGCTCTTGATTGGCGATCGAGATGCCGCCGCGACCGGTGGGGCAACCTTTGTTCGAAACAATCCAGTTTCGGGAGACCTAGCCACCCGCGCCGCTGCTGCCACTGCTGATGACGCGATTCTCGCGGCTGAGGCTGCTGCTGAAGCATTTCCGGCCTGGTCGGCTCTTGGTCCGCACGAACGCCGCAAGAAGCTCTTGCGCGCCGCTGACATGCTGGAGGCGCGCACACCAGATTTCATCGCCGTAATGATGGACGAAATAGGAGCCACCGCAGGCTGGGCGGGCTTCAACGTTTACCTCGCCGCGCAAATGTTGCGTGAGGCAGCATCGATGACGACGCAAGTTTCAGGCGAGACGATTCCATCGGAAATTCCGGGCAGCCTGGCATTCTCCATTAGGCAGCCTGTCGGTGTCGTGCTCGGCATCGCGCCCTGGAATGCTCCGGTGATTCTCGGAGTGCGCGCGATTGCTGTGCCCCTCGCTTGCGGAAATACCGTGGTGCTCAAGGCCTCTGAGGTTTGTCCCGCTACGCATCGCCTGATCGGCGCGATTCTTCGCGAGGCCGGTCTTGAGCGCGGTGTGGTGAATGTCTTGACCCACGACGCCGCCAGTGCGTCAATCATCGTCGACACGTTGATCGCTCATCGCGCGGTGCGGCGCATCAATTTTACGGGCTCAACGCGCGTGGGAAAGATTCTTGCTGTTGCTGCGGCGAAGCATCTCAAACCAATCCTTCTCGAACTCGGTGGCAAGGCGCCGCTCATCATTCTCGACGACGCCGACCTCGCCGCTGCTGTCAACGCCGCAGCCTTTGGCGCATTCATGAATCAGGGCCAGATTTGCATGTCGACCGAACGCATCATCGTCGATGAAAAAATCGCCGATGCGTTCGCACAGAAATTCGTCGCCAAAGTGCGCGCGCTGCCCTGCGGCGATCCGCGAAAGGGCGATGTCGTGCTCGGCGCCGTGATGGGAATGCCGACTGTAGAACGCGTTCGGTCGCTTGTAAAAGATGCCGTGCACCGAGGCGCGAGAGTTCTTCTCGAAGGCGACGCACAGGGCACGGTTATGCCTGCCGTGATCGTGGATCACGTCACGCCGGAAATGCAGATTTTCCGTGAGGAATCGTTTGGTCCCTCGGTCTCGATTACGCGTTTCAAAAACGTAGACGAGGCAATCCAACTTGCGAATGACACCGAGTACGGGCTCTCGGCCGCCGTCTTTGGTCGTGACATCGCGCGCGCATTGGAAGTAGCCAAGCGCATCGACTCGGGAATGTGCCACGTGAACGGACCTACGGTTCACGACGAAGCGCAGATGCCCTTCGGCGGCGTGAAAGCGAGTGGCTACGGGCGTTTCGGCGGGAAGGCAGCCGTCGAAGAATTTACCGAGTTGCGCTGGATTACGATTCAGACGACGCCTCGGCATTACCCGTTCTGATGCGAGACCCCACGGGTTCGCATTTCGAGATTGCGAGACAATGTTAGGCTAGATGGCGGTTTTCCAGGCCCATTCCAGTGGCGAATCCACAACGCACGCAAGTTGGCATCGTTGGCGCGGGACCCGCGGGGCTAGTGCTGTCCCATCTCCTTTATCTTTACGGGATCGACTCCATCGTGGTCGAGAACCGCAGCCGGCAATATGTGGAGGAGCGTGTGCGCGCGGGCGTTCTTGAGCAAGGAACGGTCGATCTGCTCACCGAAATGGGCGTCGGCGAGCGAATGAAGACCGAGGGACTGATTCACTATGGGATCGAGTTACGCTTTGGCGGGCGCGGGCATCGCATCGATTTCAAGGACCTGACCGGCGGCAAAGGTATCATGATTTACGCGCAGCACGAGGTGCTGAAGGACCTCAACAATGCCCGGGCGACGACGGGAGGCCAGGTTTATTTTGAGGTTGAGGATGTCAGCGTACATGGCTTCGACGGTAGCCGCCCGACGATCCGCTATAAGAAGGATGGGGACTCCCACGAAATAAGTTGCGATTTCATCGCCGGATGCGATGGCTTCCACGGGATTTCCAGACCCAGCATTCCATCTGGAGTGCTCACCGAGTATGTGCGCGAATATCCGTTTGGCTGGCTGGGAATACTGGCGGAAGCGCGGCCGTCGTCGGAAGAGCTCATATATACCTACCATGATCGCGGATTCGCTTTGCTCTCCATGCGGACGCCGCGCATCAGCCGTCTCTATCTGCAATGCAAACCTGACGAGGATATCGCCCTCTGGGAAGACGAGAGAATCTGGCAAGAACTCCACACTCGTTTGACTTCGGACGGATGGAAGTTGACGGAAGGAGAGATTCTGCAAAAGGGCGTGACGGGTATGCGGAGCTTTGTGGTCGAGCCGATGCAATATGGGCGGCTCTTTCTGGCGGGAGATTCCGCGCATATCGTTCCTCCGACGGGCGCGAAGGGATTAAACCTGGCGGTCGCCGATGTTCGGGTGCTTGCGCGCGGTTTCAAAGACTTTTATGCAACCGGAAATCGCGACCTACTCGATAGCTATTCGGAGATCGCCCTGCGGCGCGTCTGGAAGGTGCAGCGCTTCTCGTGGTGGATGACTTCAATGCTGCATCGCTTTCCGGATGAGAATCCATTTGACCGTCGAAGGCAGCTTGCTGAACTGGATTATGTGACCGGTTCGCGGGCCGCTGCCAAGACGCTGGCGGAGAATTATGTCGGATTGCCGATGGAATAGGTATCAGAGAATCTTCGAGTGCCGATAGCGTGCAACTTAATTCGCTGCGGCGGCTTTTGCAACCGTGTCTAGCATCCGATCAAGATCAGCGTGCGATAGATATTTCCCGTGCAGAATCACGGCCTCGATTTTCTGCGTGTTGTGAATATCGGCCAGCGGGTCTGCGCGAAGCAGTACGAGGTCAGCATCCTTTCCGACTTCAACCGTTCCCTGGCGGTCGCTCCGACCGAGGAACTCCGCGGCATTCCGAGTCGCGCTTTGCAGCGCTTCCATCGGCGTGAGCCCGGCCGTGACCAGCCACGCCAATTCATCGTGCAACGTGAAGCCGGGAAAGGTATACGGCTCGGTTGAATCGGTTCCCGCCAGCATTCTGACTCCCGCCGCGTGCATTTGCTGAACGAGTTTCAGATCCTGCTCGAAAAGCAAATGGCTGCGCCTAATTGTTTCGTCGTCACGCGCGTTCATGCGCCAATCGCTCGAAGGCTTCCATTCTTCCCGTACCACACGCGGGAAGTACCGGAGCCGTGGGTCATCCTGTTGGCTGATCTCCTCGATATAAGCGAGCATGTGCAGCACGGAGAGCGTCGGGACCTGCCAGGTGTGATTCTTGACCAGCCGCGCAAACAGAGCCGAAGCCTTTTGCGGATCGTAACTCTCGGCGAGTTCACGCGCGTACATGGTGGTTGGGCGCAACTGGCTGGGACGCGTTCCCGGCCGGTTCGCTTCGGCCAACATCTTTGCTCGCAACTCGTTTTCGCGGTTCGACGATTCGAGCAGCAGGCCCCACAGGTGCTCGAAGCTACGCTGGCCAGCATCTGACGCTTCGCTCGTCCGCACCGCCAAAGGAACGTGTCCGGCAAATGGGATCGCGTCTTTCTTTGATTCCTCGGCGATGGCGACAAATTCCTCGCGGGGCAGCATGTTGTAGACCTTGATGAAGTCGACGCCACGCTTCTTCAACGAGTCGACCGCATCCCTCGCCTGTCGCGGCGTGCCGACTGTGATCGATCGCGGATAGGTCGGATTCGGCCCGTCCACGAGCGCGCCAGCCATCAATAGTTGCGGGCCGAGGATCGCTCCAGTCTGGAGCGCAGTGCGCCATTGCTCATCGGCCTCGATGTTGTCGGCAAAGCCGGCCATATCCCGCAGGCCGGTGACTCCATTTGCGACGGCAAGATCAAAATAAAAGAGAGGAAGCAGGTGCGCGCTGCCCTCGGCAAAAGCGTGCGCGTGCATGTCCCAGAGGCCGGGAATCAGAAACTCGCCGTGAGCGTCGATGATGCGTGCGCCAGGGGGAATGGTCGCCGCCGCTGAATCGATCGCCGCGATCCGCCCGTTGGCGAGAATCACAGTGCAATCGGAACGAGGAGGCGCGCCGGTGGCATCGATCAGGGTTACGTGGGTCAGCGCGAGTTGCGGCGCGTCAGCTGAGGGACTCTGAGCAGTCGCGACCTCAACCACCAGCAGAGTCAAAATCCAAATTACAAAGATCCGAGCCACGATTTGCGCCCTCCTGAACTTCAGTAGTGTGCAAGCTTGGGCACAACATTAGCAACATCCATGTGGCGTTAGAGTAAACGGCGTGCGTTAAGAACGGCGCAGACTTTGCGAGCTGCAAGCATTCTTTTCGCACGCCGTGAGCGTTGACCGAAATGAGCCATGAGCGAAGGCGACCGTTGAGCAACGCAAGAATCACACGACCTTCAAAGGAGTTGCTCTGTTGGGACTTCTTGCTTTCGATCCTCCGGAAGAGAAATTTCCAGCCAGCACGGCGAAAGCGGCGACTGCGCCGTTATAGCTCGTGTAGATTCCATATGCCGTGTAAATAGCCTCACCCCAGTTCCCCTGAAACTTTTCCGGCAGTTCGGAATTCTGGACTGGATCGGAGATGTTGCGGATGGACCCGAATTCGGTCTTACCCGCGGCCGTCATGGCGATTACCGCGTCATCCATCTCGACGCAGGCAAAATTGGACAGGTTGCCCGAAGTGTTGGCTACCACGAAAGACTTCGCTGTTACCAGCGGCGTGGGGGGCGCCGTCAGGTTGTTAATGGCAGGCGTGGATGCGCCCATGTTCAGGTTGTCAGGATTTAACTCACTGAACCCATACTTGGTGTTATAGAACTTATTAAATTGAGAGGCGATCGACTTAACGTCGCTTGACGTGGTGGGGATTGGAAATAGCACCTTACTGAACGACTTGTTACCAATGACCGTCCAATCAGGCTTCCATGCGCTTGAGTAGGAGGGCCAGCTGGTCTGGGGCTGATTGTTCTCGTAAAGAACGTCGCTGTGAACAATGTTGACCGTTCCAACCGGGTCGGAAGTTCGCGCGCCGCCCGCCGTGCCGATTGACAGGATCAGTGAAGCGCCTACATTTTGAATGAAGCGATTTGTCAGTCCCTGAAGATTTTGCTGCCCATTAACTGCCGCATAATGCGCGTTTGACTTGAACAGCAGGATCTTGGCCGAACCGATCTGGACCAGCCGATAGTATCCCCAGTATCCTAAGTCGCTGGGTGCGCCGTCGCTATCCTTTACCCAGCCACTCCATGAACCTTCGTTGCGTTTGGTGTAGGGCATGCTCGCGCTACTGCCGCAAAAGACGTGCTGGAGCGCCGCCCATTCGGCTTCTGCCCACGTGATAACCACCGCATCGGCGGTTGGTAGTGTAGCCGGAGTAGTTAGTAACTCGGGAGCCTGCTGACCGATAGCGCTCCAATTGATTACCGGCAATGGTGGAGTGTTGGTGATGGACGGAGTAAACTTCTTTGAAAATTCCTCAGCACTCACGGCTGCTGAGAGTACCAGCCGAGCCGGATGCAATGCATCGGTTGTGTGCGGTGTGGTTGAGATCGCCGCCTGCGATCCTCGTACTACTGCCTGAGATCCTCTTGCCATAGCCGTTTGTCCTTTCAGCACCCGGTAGTTGTGCGCGGGGCGAAGCGAAATGGTGAAAGAGAGCCGGACACCGGAGTTCCCGGAGCTTTGACGATCATCCCCGTTGACTACGGGAGTTCGGAGTAGGTTCCAGTCCAGGGAAGAGGTCCAACCGCCGGTAACTCTTAAGTCGTACCAGCATGAAGGATAGGCCTGACACGCTAGCAAAAGACCGAAAGGAATGCAATAGTTTCTTCGTATCTGTTACAGAAATCGGACGGCCCCTGACGGCTGTTCGATTACTCCGGTCTTCAACAACCGGCGACAACAACCAGCGACGAACTTGCCTGAACTTACTCAACGGAATTATCTAAGCCGACTTTCTCGGCTGGCTGGAGACGGTAAGCCTGGCCGATTCGGCCTGCCGGACTGGTTATTCATAGGACGTTTGACGCGTGGAGAGTGAAGCGCGAAAAAAGACTTAATCCCTTGACTTTCGATGCCGCATTGACCTAGCGTTTCACATCCAGTGAGAGAGTTTCCCCTCCGCTCTTGCTGGGGTTTTCTAGGGTAGATCAAACAAAAAGCCGGCCTCCAGTGTGGGATCGTTTTTGACAGCACAGGCCGGGTGAGGGGAAGTGTGTGCCGTTAAGAGTTGCGATCGTCGGCTGTGGAAAAACCGCTGACATGCATGTTCAAGGGATTCAGCGACTGGCGACGGCCCGAGTCATAGCCGTTTGCGACCGCGAGCCGCTGATGGCGGAGCAGTTGGCAGTTCGCTACCGTCTCCCAAAATCGTACAGCGATTTCGACAAATTGCTGGCGATCGAGAAACCCGACGTTGTACACATCGCAACCCCTCCGCAGTCACACTTCTCGCTTGCCATGCAGGCCCTGGACTCAG
>JBAWBE010000174.1:0-10130 GCA_049589635.1 Terriglobales bacterium | reverse complement strand
TGCTCGCGGGAAAGATTCGCAGCACGAAATCGGCGGCTTACCGGTTTGTGGATCATGTCGACGCGCCTGACGAGTCGACCGCGGTGTTTCATCTGAAGGAGCCGAACGCGACCTTGCTGTGGAATCTTTCGGAAGGAGCCAGCGGCATTGTGCCGTACGGATCGCTTGATGAGGTCACGCGGAAGCCGATTGGATCAGGGCCATTCCGGTTTGTGAGCGCAGAGCAGGACAAGGAAGTCATTCTCGAGCGCAATGACAGTTACTGGGGAACGAAGGCTCGCCTGGCTCGCGTGCGCTTCACGGTTGTGCCGGACGCAACGACGCGGGCACTGGAATTGCGCAAGGGCAGCGTCGATGCTGCGATCAACGCGTTCGGCGCTGACACGGTGGTGGCGCTGGAGCGCGAACCAAAATTACAGATCGAGCGGGCGCCTGGGACGGTGCTTTCCTATCTTGCTTTTAATCTGCGCGATCCGGTTTTGCAGGACGTGCGGGTGAGGCAGGCGATTGCCTACGCCATCGACCGTGCTCCTCTTCTGAAATACATCTGGCGGGGATTTGCGCAACCTGCCTTGAGCGTGCTTCCTCGGCAAAGTTGGGCCTATGACTCGAACGTAGCGGCTTACCCGCATAATCCGGAGAACGCCCGCCGGATGCTTGATGCCGCCGGGTACGCGGTTCGCGACGGGGTGCGATTTCATCTCACGATGAAGACTTCTACCGAGGAGTCGACACGCCTGTTGGCGGCGGTGTTGCAACAGCAATTGCGCGACGTGGGTATTGCGCTCGACATTCGAACCTACGAGTTCGCCACTTTCTTTGCGGATGTCACGAGTGGATCGTTTCAGCTTTATTCCTTGCGCTGGATCGGCGGGAACGAGGATCCTGACATTTTTGAGTATTCGTTTCACTCCCACCGATTTCCTCCGCAAGGAGCAAACCGCGGGTTTTATTCGAATCCGAGCGTCGATGCCTTGATCGACGAGGCGCGGCGTGAGACCGATCAAGGGGCCCGCAAGCGGCTCTACTTCAAAGTGCAGGAAACGCTTGCGGATGATGAACCGTACATCAATTTGTGGTACTTCGATAATGTACTCGTGCACAACAAGCGGGTGCGGAATGTGACCCTGAATCCATCGGGAAACTACGACTTTTTGAAGACGGCTGAAATCGGCGAGTAATCGCTTTGTATCTTTCAGTGCTTGAAATTTCCCCCGTTTTTCGCGTGGTACCATCGAATCTTGAAAATCCTTTTTATCGGCGACATTTTTGGGCGTCCGGGGCGAACGATTGTTAAAGACCGTCTGCCGGACCTTGTACGCACGCATTCGGCTGACCTCGTGATTGCCAACTGCGAGAACGCGGCGGCGGGATTTGGGATCACGCCGTCACTGGCGGAAGAGCTCTTTGATCTCGGCATCGATGTGATGACTACCGGGAATCACGTTTGGGACAAGCGCGAGATTATTGAGTTTTTTCAGATGGCCGACGGCAACCCGCATAGTCCCGCGCGCCGACTGCTGCGGCCGGCTAATTTTCCGGCGAGCCTGCCCGGTTGGGGAGTTTATGAGGGGCAGAAGAATGGCGTGCCTTATGCGGTCGTCAATCTCCAGGGACGTGTGTTTATGGGATCGGCAGACGATCCCTATCGATATGCGGATCGTCTGCTTTCGGAGATCAAGGCGAAAATTATTTTTGTCGATTTCCACGCCGAGGCTACATCGGAGAAGGTTGCGTTTGGCTGGTACCTCGATGGGCGCGCCACGGCTGTGGTCGGCACACATACGCATATTCCCACCGCCGATGAAACTGTGCTGAGCAAGGGCACCGCCTACATTACCGATGTAGGGATGACTGGGCCTTATGACAGCGTGATTGGCGTGAAAAAAGAACTGGTCATTGAGCGCTTCCTGAGCGGCATGCCAGCCCGCTTTGAGCCGGCGGCGGGCGATGTGCGGCTTTGCGGCGTTGTGGTTGAGTGTGACGACAAGACAGGGCGGGCGCGGGGGATTGAACGCATTATGCTGCGCTAACATCTGGCGGAGCGTCATCTTAATGAGCGCCGTCTTAAATTAGCGTTGTCCTAGCGGACATCCCTTTCTCACGTCTTCTGGATATGACACGGTTACGACTGTAGTTCCCTAACGAGTATTTCTCTTGCAAGACATGAGGTTCGAGGCATTCTATAGTTTAAGTATGCGCTGGTTGCGGGGAGCGGTCTGTCTATTGGCGATGATCGTGTGCGCGGCCAGCATTTGCCTGGGCTCGGACGCCACAGTTTCGCCCGCGACTGCCCTCCCGCAAACAGCTTGCACGCCCGCTGGCGCGACGGGGTGTGCTCCTGCTTCGGTGGCAACGTCCGCGCCTGCTTCCGCACCAAGTTCTGCTGACCCGACTCCTGGGTCACCAGCTTCCGCCGTACCTGCTTCCGCTGCCCCGCCTTCCTCTGCCCCAACTTCTGCTGGATCAACTTCTGCTGCACCTGCGCCGGCTGCTATTTTTGTTCCCGCTTCCGCAAAAGATCGGAAGGCTGCGCATCACGCCTTCGAGCGTGGATTGAAACTGGAACAATCGAACGCACTGGATCAGGCGTTCTATCAGTTCGAAGAAGCTGCCCGGCTGTCGCCGCAAAATACAGAATACCTGACAGCCCGCGAGATGACGCGCGAGCACTTGGCGTCGACATATCTGGATCGCGGAAATACCGAGCTAATGGAAGGGCACCAAACCGAGGCGATGGCTGAATTTCGCATGGCGCTTGATCTCGATCCGCAAAATGAGTTTGCGCAACAGCGCGTGCGCGATGCGGCGGGGCCTCCACCGGGAAGTGCTGGTGGGCAGGCGAGGCTGGTCGAGCACCAGGACAGCCTGGCGGTTCACCCGCTTGAGCGGCTGGCTGATTTCCACTACGTCGGTGATGCGCGTGGATTGCTCACGACGATTGCAGTGAGTTACGGATTATCGATCACCTTCGACGACAGTTTCCCGACAAAGCGCGTCAGCTTTGACATTACCCAGGTCGATTTTGCGACGGCAATTCGAGCGGCTTCCGACGTCACCAAGACATTCAGCGTGCCGGTAGAAGACACACTTCTGTTTGCGGCGGCTGACACTCCAGATAATCATCGACTGTACGATCGCATGGGCATGTGTTCGTTTTACATTCCGAGCGCCGATACCAGTAAAGATCTGCAAGAGGTGGCGAATTTTTTCCGGAGCGCGTTGGAGATGAAGTTCGTTAGCATCGACCCGCCGAATAACCGAGTCATCGCCCGAGGGCCGATGGCCAACCTCGAGGCAGGTGCTCAGTTCGTCGAAGAAATGAACACGTCCAAGCCGGAGGTCATGCTTGACGTGCAAGTGATGGAGGTCAATCACACCTACGCTAGAAATATCGGCTTGCACGTACCCGATCAATTCAATCTCTACAACATTCCGGCGGCGGCGCTGGCTTCGCTGGGCGGACAAAATACTCAGAACCTGATTAACCAGCTCATCGCGGGCGGAGGCATTAATCAGGCTGGCAACACGACGCTCTCCGCGCTCTTGTCGCAATTGTCGAGCCAGCAGAGTTCGATTTTCAATACGCCGCTGGCGACGTTCGGCGGCGGACTCACGTTGGAGGGCCTGAGCCTCGATCAGCTTGCCGCCGTGCTCTCCTTGAATGAGAGCTCGGTGCAAGCACTGGAGCACGTGACTCTGCGCGCCTCGGAAGACAAGGAAGCGACCTTTAAGCTGGGTTCGCGGTATCCAGTGCTGAATGCCAGCTTCGCGCCGATTTCGAACAGTCCTGCCATCGCGGGTGTGTTGGGGAACCAGTCGTATACGCCGCCATTTCCGTCGGTTAATTATGAAGACATCGGGCTTACGCTCAAGGCGAAGCCGCTGGTTCACGGCAATTCCGATATCGCGCTGGAATTGTCGCTACAAATGCGCGCTCTGGGAGCAACTAATAACAACGGCATTCCTATCATCACGAATCGCGAATTCACTGGCGGGATTCTGCTGAAGGATGGCGAACCGGCGTTCATTGCGGGAATGATCACTACCATGGATCAGCGCAGCCTGAACGGATTACCGCTGTTCTCGCGGATTCCGGGGTTCGGCGTTCTGACATCGCAGAATTCTAAACAGAGCGAGGAAGACGAACTGCTGATTCTGCTGACACCGCACGTGGTGAGCCAGCCGCGGCATACCGATACGCCGATAATTTGGATGCGACAATAGCTCCGACCGCGAATCTCACTCCGGCCTCTGAGCTGCGACAAAACAAAATCCCGCAAGTCGAATCAAGCTCGCGGTTCAAGCCTTAATTACTTTGCACTTTTGTCGGCTGCGCCTTTCTCCTGGCTTGCTTGAAATTCCACCAACTTCTTCAATGTGTCCAGGGGCGCGGTTGCGCCTACGGAACGGCCGTTGATGAAGAGCGTTGGCGTCCCGGTTACACCTACCGATTTGCCGAGCGCGACTGATGCTTCGATGTGCGACTTGGTCTCGGGCTTGGCGGCACAGGCTGCGATCTCGTCTGCGTTTGCGCCGGAGGCGGTTGCGATCGCCTTCAGCCTCTCGTCGGCGTTCGCCTCGGTGATGTTGGCTTGATCCTCGAAAGTCTTTTGAATGAATTTCCAGACAGCGTCGTTCGAAGCCCGCCCCACGCAATCCACGTAACTGGCGCCTTTCTCGGCCCAATTGTGACCGGGCACTGGAAAATTCTGAAAGACGAAACGGACGTCGGGTTCCTGCGCCAGCAACGACTCGATGGCAGGAGCAGCCTTCTGGCAATGCGGACACTGCATATCGCTGAACTCGACGAGTGTGACTGGGGCATTCGCCGGACCCTTGGCGGGGCCACTGATGCCCTTTTCCAGCTTCTCGCGGGCCTCCTGGTAGGGCTTGGCACCGAAGGGCAGAATATCGCCGGAAATGGCGTGCTTGCCGTCTGAACTCACCAGCAGGCGGTTGCTATTTGAGCCCTGCGAGGTCGTGATGGTGATGGCAACCTCGGCGAGCCCGGGAATCTCGGAGGGACGAATGTCGGCGATTTTCCAGGTGATGGTGGGATCGTACCCGAAGGTCTGGAAGAGGAACGAGTTCACCGTATCTTCGGTTGGAAGGGTCGTCGCGGCGGCGCTGGAACCGGTCGCCGGCTTGGCGGCTGGTTTGTCGGCGGGCCGTTGAGCGAGGGTGGGCTGGGCCTGAGCAGAAAGGGTTTGGGCGATCGAAGCATGGAGGAACAAGGCTCCAACGAGCATGGACGCCAGAAGAGGGGAGTGATAAATATTTTTCATATAGGGTCGGAACTCGATTGTTACAAAACAAATGCAGATTGTCATTTGGGAATCCTGGTGGCATAATCATGCCACTTGGCCCGCGAAAGCGGCGTTTCTCCCCCAGGGGTGGTTTGTAAAGGCAAGAGTCGTCGTAAAGACGCTCGCGCTGTACGAGCCGACCCTTCAAAAACCCAATCCGGTTGTGAATCGCTTGGAGACACGCGAGGGACGCGACTTTCCCCCCACGGGATTCAAAGCGACTCCTCCGGCGCGCAAGAGATGCCGTTGCTCCCAACATATTTCCATCTTGTTTCCATCTCGCTCTCCGGTTTGTGAGGTGATTATGCCAGACCCGATTCGTTCCGCCATGTCCTCAGCAAAGACCCCGCTAAATTTGGCCACGTCACTGAGCTGTAGTGAGTGGAGACGTACGGTATCTGCCATTGTCGCGATGGTTTGTCTGCACTTTTGTGTTCTCTTTTCCGTGGCCGTGGGGCAAAACGACGTGCTGACCCACCATAACGACGTCGCCCGCACCGGCCAGAATCTGAATGAGACCTTGCTCACACCAGCGAATGTGAACGCCAGTCAATTCGGAAAACTCTTTACGCGAAGCGTGGATGGAATTCTCGTGGGACAGCCGCTTTACGCCAGCAACGTCCTGATGGTTGACGGACTGGTGCACAACGTTGTGTTCGTGGCGACCCAACATAATACGGTCTATGCCTTTGATGCCGACAGCAACCTGGGCAATAACGCGGTCCCCATTTGGGCAGTAAGCATGAATGATGGAGGAACGCCCGATCCGATCAGCGACTATGGCTGCAAAGGAACCGGATTTTCGGAAATCGGCGTTACCGGGACACCGGTGATCGACACCGCGAAAACTACTCTTTACGTCGTGGCCAAGACGTTGACCCCCGATGGCAATCGCCACTACGCGCTGCATGCCCTCAACCTCACGAACGGCAGTGAAACGCTGGGCGGGCCGACGCAGATTACCGGGTCGAACGGATCCGACACCTTCCTGGTCCAGTATCAGCTCCAGCGTCCCGCGCTGCTTTTGGAAAACGGCTCCATCTACATCGGATTTGGCGGGAATGGTTGCGATATTTACAACTACAACGGCTGGCTTTTTGCTTATGACGCGCAAACGCTTCAGCAACAGGGGCTTTTTGAAGTCTCTCCGAACGGAAGGCAATCTGCGATTTGGCTGGGCGGAGCGGGGCCATCGGCTGACGAGTTCGGAAACATCTACACAGTCACCGGCAACGGAACCTACGACGGTCCGCAGGCCGGGAATGACTACGGTGACAGCCTGCTGAAAATGGGATGGACCGGAAACAGCTTCGGCATTTTCGACTACTTCACTCCCTTCAACCAGGAGGACCTGTACATACACGATGGCGACCTGGGTTCCGCGGGAGCCCTGATTCTTCCCGACCAGCCGGGTCTCTATCCCCATGAGCTAGTCGCGGGCGGAAAGGGCGGGACGCTATACCTGATAAATCGCGACAATCTCGGGCAATACAATCCGGGATACGACAATGTTATCCAGGAATTTGTGGACGAGACGTCTTTTCAATTGACGGGCTCTCCCACGTACTGGAACGGCAGCGTTTATGTGGCGGGAGATCGCGATTACATCAAGCAGTACGGCCTAGTGAATGGACTCCTGACCAGCACGCCGTTGTCCCAGAGCACGGTGTTATTTACGGGCAAGGGAGTGGCTTCCACTTCGCTTACTGCCAATGGAAACAAGAACGCAATTCTCTGGGCGCTTAACCATAGCAGTTACATACTCTATGCGTTCGATCCCACCAACCTTGCAAACACTTTCTATACCAGTCGACAGGCGCTGCATGGTCGCGACCAGATTAGCGCGATGGTGCGCTATGCGACTCCCACCATCTCAAACGGCAAAGTCTTTATCCCGGGAAAGACCGAGTTGAGCGTATTTGGACTGCTTCCGGTTCTTACTCCCGCAAGCGGAAATAATCAAACGGGAACAAAACAAGAAGTTCTGCCGATCCCGCTTGTCGTCTTGGCGAGCGACGCTTATTCGCAAGCCCCGCTGGCGGGACTCCCCATCACCTGCAATGACGGCAAGGCAAATGGCGTCCTGCTGCCGAGCGCGACCCAAACTACTGATGCGACGGGCAAGGCAACGTTCGAGTATCAGCTTCCGACCTCAACCCAGGTAGTGACCATCATGTGCACTTCTCCAACGACAACCACCACCACATTTACCGAGACCTGCACGGCGGGAGCTCCGGCCGCCATTAAGGTTGTTTCCGGAAACAGACAGTCAGCCCCGCCGAATACCATTCTGCCTAAACCCTTTGTGGTGAAGGTGGTTGACGCTACTGGAATTGGGGTGCCGGGAGTCACTGTTAACTTTACCGATAACGGCGCTGGAGGGTCGTTCTCAGCGACCGCACCGGTGACCAATTCAAAAGGCGAAGCCACCACGCAGTACACTACAGGGCCCAATGCCGGCAAAGTGACGGTGACGAGTTCGACGGCGGGCGTGAGTCCAAAGAATCTGCTGGTGACGGTGGAGTAACGGCGCGGCAGACTTGATCGAACAAACTATATTTCCGCCGACTATATCTCGGCCTTCGCGGCGATCGGGAATCTTCTCCCATAGCCGAACGCCTTGGGAGTGATTTTGATTCCGGGGGCGGCTTGCTGGCGCTTGTATTCGCTGCGCGCGACCATTCCGATTACGCGCTTTACCAATCCCGGATCGAAGTTGTGGGCTTCCGCGATTTGCTCTGCCGAGTGCGAGTCTTCTACATAGTCCTCGAGAATCGCGTCGAGAACATCATAGGGCGGGAGCGAGTCGGAGTCCTTCTGATCCGCGCGCAACTCGGCGGAGGGCGGCTTGTCGATGGTGGCCTGCGGAATGAGCGCCGCATTCCGGCGCGAATTTACGTAATTGGCCAAGCGATAGACGAGTGTCTTCGGGACATCAGAAATAACGGCGAGGCCGCCGACCATGTCTCCATAGAGCGTGCAGTAGCCAACGGCGAGTTCGCTCTTGTTGCCGGTGGAGAGCACCAGCGCGCCGAACTTGTTCGACATCGACATGAGGAGCAGGCCGCGGGCGCGCGATTGAATGTTTTCTTCGGTGACGTCGGGAGCGCGATTGGCAAAGACCGGAGCGAGCGCCTGGAGCGCCGATTCGTAGATCCCGTTGATGGAGAGAAGTTCGAAGCGAATGCCGAGATTGGCGGCGAGTTCCCGGGCGTCGGTGATGGAGCCGGGCGAGGAATACGGGCCGGGCATGCCGACGCCGATTATGTTCTCAGGGCCGAGGGCGTCGACCGCAATGGCTGCGGTGAGCGCGGAATCGATGCCGCCGCTGAGGCCGATGATGGCGCGCTTAAAGCCACATTTGTAAACGTAATCTCGCGTCCCCAGAACGAGCGCCCCGTAGGCGCTGGCGTCATCTCCCGGAATCTGTTCGTGTATGTCGCCGCTTAGGCTTGCAGAGTCGAAAAATATCAAGTCCTCTTCGAAGGACTTGCCCTGCGCGATGATTCGACCATCGGGCGCTATCACCAGGCTTGATCCGTCGAAGACGAGACTGTCATTGCCTCCCACTTGATTGACCATAGCGACCGGAACTCTTTGATTGACGGCTATGGCCGCAAGCATGTTCCGGCGGAACTCTCGCTTGCCGAGCCAGAAGGGGGAGGCCGAAATGTTGAGCACGAAATTTCCCCCGGCGCGGACCAACTCTTCAACGGGATCGACGACGTACAGGCGCTTGTTCCAGAAATGCTTGTCGTTCCAAGCGTCCTCGCAGATTGTGAGCGCCATTTGATTGCCGCAGAAACTGAAGAGTTGCTGGCTGCGCGCGGGAGCGAAGTTGCGCATCTCGTCGAAGACGTCATAGGTGGGCAAGAGCATCTTCGACTGGATGAATTCGATGCGGCCGTCGCGAAGGAAGGCGGCGGAATTCATCACACTCTTGCCGGATTCGGCATCGGCGGGTGTGACCATGCCGCAGATTACAGCGATGCCATTCGTGTCCCTGGCGATCTGCTCGACGGTGGTGCGATTGCGTTCGACGAACCACGGGCGCTCGACGAGATCGCGCGGCGGATAGCCGCAGACGGCGAGTTCGGGAAAAAGGATGAGGCCGGCGCCGGCACTGCGCGCCTGCTGGGCGAATTGGGTGATCTTGGCGGCGTTGCCAGAGAAATCCCCGACGGTGGGGTTAATCTGGCCGAGGGCAATCTTCACGTCTATAGTTTAGAGGGTCGAACAGCGGTGGTCGAGTATTTGGCCGTTATTTACTATTGGCATAATGGCCGTAGCGATGAGCGTAGACGCGAATGCGGGTCTCTGGGAGAGTCGCGAGAACTTCTTCAGCCGTTAAGTCGACCGCCATGAGAGTCGAACGTATCCGTTCGCAGAGCTGATCAAAGCGCCGCTGCTCCGAAAGAATAACCAGACCATCACCCAATCGCCAAAGAGAAAGGCGTGAGCCGATCTTCAAACCAAGCTCCTTCCGGAACCGCTTAGGGATCGTGAGCTTGCCATTTTCACCGAGCTTGGTTGTCGTCGTATGTAGTCCAGTTTCAGCTCGATTATCTATCGGTTGGCCAGCAAAGACGGCAACCAGTTCGGGCCGGGGTCGCCGCCGGGAGGCCCTGGCGTCGGTTGCGGCGCGTAGACTGGGGTGCTCGAAGGGGCTTCTTGCCGTGTATCCGGCATCTCTTCCCCGGGACGCCGTAGCGTTGGCGCGTTGGCGGGGTGGTCGCTTTTCTTGGCAACGGTCGTTTCTTCGAGATTGACTTCTTTTTCAGTGCGCACGACTTTCTGGCCGTCTACTCTCATGGTTTCGAC
>JBAWBE010000173.1:0-6110 GCA_049589635.1 Terriglobales bacterium | reverse complement strand
GCTATAATCCCCCCATCACCGCCGCCGCAAAATCCCGCCGCTCTTCATCCGCCCATCAGGCTACCGACGTCCGTTTGGGACGCATCGTTCGGCTCCTGATGGATCATGCCACGGTCGTCGCCAGCGGCACCAAGATTGCCGATGAAATCGGTACGAGCCGGTCCGAAGTCTGGCGGTTGATTCAGCAACTTCGCGGCTTGGGGGTTGATGTTGCTGGACATTCAGCGACTGGATATCAGCTGCGGGCGGTTCCAGATCTATTGCTGCCGGAGATGATAGCGCCGCTCGTGAAGGGAACGATTTTTTCTTCGCCCGACGCCCGGAATGACACCAAGCACATTCATCATTACTACAGAATCGGCTCGACGAATTCTGAGGCGATGAGCGCCGCAACCGAGGAAGCTCCTGAAGGCAGCATCTTTTTAGCGGAAGAACAACTCGCTGGGCGCGGACGCGGAGCGCATTCGTGGCATTCGGAACGGTCGTCTGGGATTTATTGTTCGGTGATTTTGCGGCCGCAAATCCCGCCTTCAGACGCGCTGCTGCTTTCGCTCGCGGCCGGGCTCGCGGTTCGAGCGGCTGTGATCGAAGTGATGCCGGTGGCCGTCGATTTGAAATGGCCCAACGACTTGCTGATCGGCGGAAAGAAATTCTGCGGCATTCTTACCGAGATGAACGCGGAGGCGACGCGCGTGCGGCATCTGGTCGTTGGCATCGGAATCGATGTTAATCAGACGAAGTTTCCAGCGGAGTTGCGGGAAATCGCGACTTCACTGCGGCTCGAGAGCGGGACGGAATGGTCGCGCGTGGAACTCTGCGCCGCTTTGTTAAAATCGCTCGACCGCGAATATCGCGCTTTGATAAAGGATGGAGCGGCGGCTCGGGGATCGGTGCTGAAGCGCTTCGAGGAATATTCATCGTCGGCGCGAGGGGGCAAAGTGCGCGTGGAAGATGAGAATTCGATCGAAGGTGTAACCGAAGGACTGGATGCGCGCGGCTTCTTGCAGGTGCGAACCGCGGACGGGTTGCGAACGGTGCTGAGTGGAACGGTAAGGGTGATTGGTAATTTGTGATTTGTAATTGGTAATTTGAGAGCCGCGGCGTTTTCAAATTGCAAATTAAAAACCACCGATTACCAATTCCAAACTTCTATGCTTCTCGTCATCGATGTCGGCAATACAAATACGGTGCTGGGTGTCTTCGCCGCTGTGCCAAACGTACACGCGGGGGACGATTTAACCACTGAGCCCGCGCGCTATGAGCGGCTGGTGGCGAACTGGCGCGTCGGTTCGCACCTTGCGCGGACGGTGGACGAATACGGAATCATTTTCCGCAATCTGTTTGCGATCGACAATCTCGATGTTGGCGGCGTGCATGGCATTGCGGTTTCGTCGGTAGTCCCGCCGCTCGATCCCGTCGTGCGGCAGGTTTGCGAGCGGTATTTCAAGATCAAGCCGCTTTTTATCGAGCCGGGCATTAAGACAGCGATGCCGGTGCTTTACGACAATCCCTCCGAAGTGGGAGCGGATCGCATTGTGAACGCCGTTGCCGCATTCGAAAAATATGGTGGCCCGTGCGTGATTGTCGATTTCGGCACGGCGACGACCTTCGATTGCGTTTCAAAAAAGGGCGAGTACATGGGAGGCGTGATTTGTCCGGGCATTGGCATTTCCGCGGATGCTCTTTTTCAGCGCACGGCGCGCCTGCCGCGGGTGGAGATTCGCAAGCCCGCGCGCGTGATCGGATCGACGACTGTCGGCAGCCTGCAATCCGGTCTTTATTATGGATATCTTGGATTGGTCGACGGAATTCTCGAGCGACTGGTCGACGAAATGGGCGAAGAGACGCGCGTGCTGGCAACCGGAGGCCTGGGATCGCTGATCGGAACCGCGTCGCACTTTATTAAAGAGGTCGACGAGTTCCTGACGCTGGATGGATTGCGCATCATCTGGGAGCGAAATCAGCCTTATCGCAAAGATGCGCCGGCGCGCGCCGGTTCAAAGGCAGCGAAGGCGGTCGACGCTGGCAACGCGAAGCCCTGGCCGTCGGAGAAAACACCGAAATCGCGCTAGCATTCTCTTACTCCTGGCGACCTGTCTTTGTCGCGATGCTTTGTCTTAGTCGCCCGTTGTTGCGATGACCTATCGTGGAAAACTACTTCAACTACTTCACTGAAATCGAAGAGCACTATCATCGCCGGCGCGGGACGACGCTGTTGCTATCGACTCTGGACTGGGCGCTGATTGAAACGTGGAAGGGTGCGGGCGTTCCGTTAGAGGCGGTGCTGCGCGGAATTGACGAGGCGTTCGATAAGTATGATCGCAAGCCTACAAAAACGAAGAAAGTGAATAGCCTGGCGTTTTGTTCGCAGGCAGTGCTCACGGCGGCGGAAGATATGAAGGAGGCGGCTGTGGGCGCGGCTGCTTCGGAAAAGACGCAGCCTGAGCCAGGATTCGACGCCGCGCAGATTGCCGCGTTCCTGCGCGAGAATGCGGAGCGTCTGGAAAAAGCCAAACTTCCGGAGAGCGCGGGATTTTCGGTGGGGACGCTGGCGCGCGAAACGGCGGCGTCATTGCGGGAAATGGCTTCGGGAATTGAAGGCAGCGCGCAGTTGCCTCGGCTTGAAGATTTAGAGCGACGGTTGACCGTGCTGGAGGAAAAGATGTTCGCGCTCCTGATGGCGGCGACTCCGGATGACGATCTTGTCCAGGTTCGGGCGCAGGCGGATCGCGATCTGGCTCCGTATCGGCGGAACATGACGGCGGCGCAGATTGAACAGTTGCACAAGCAGTACGTGCGCAAACGGCTCCTTGAACTGCGCGGCGTGCCGCGGCTGAGTTTGTTTTATATGCACTGATTGCCCGCGCTACACTCAATCGTGCTCCTCTCAATCGAAAAATTGATCTACGGCGGCGACGGGCTCGCGCGCACCGCTCCTGGTCCTGACGGGCGCAGCATGGCCGTGTTTGTGCCATTTGTGCTGCCCGGAGAGCAGGTGGAGGCCGAGGTACGACAAGAGAAGCCTGGTTTCGCCCGGGGAAACGTCACGAGTTTGATCGAGGCTTCCCAAGATCGAATCGAGCCGCGCTGCCCTTATTTCCAACGCTGCGGCGGTTGCCACTATCAGCACATTCCTTACAAACGACAACTAGAATTCAAAGCGCAGATTTTGCGCGAGACCCTGCAACGCATTGCGAAGATCGAGCTGAAGGATGAGATTCGGCTGCATCCATCTCCGCCCTGGAATTACCGCAACCGGACGCGGCTTCAGGTTCGGACGGCTCCGGAATTTGCGCTCGGCTATTACCGGATTGGATCGCATGAGTTTCTTCCGGTGCGCGAATGTCCGATCAGCTCTCCGCTCATCAATCGGGTAATCGCTCGACTTACCGAGGTTGGCGGATCAGATTGTCCGCCAAGCGTGGAGGAAATTGAGTTTCTTGCCGATGCCGGCGATGAACAGTTGCTTGCATGGGCATTCTGCCGGGGCGACGCGCCTAAGGACGAGCTTTTGCAGTGGGGTGAAGCTCTTCGTCGCGAGTTACCCTATGTGACTGGTGTGAGCTTCTTCTCTTTGCGGCACCGCACAGAAGAGGATTCAGCGCCTGATCTGAGGACGATCGCGCAATCGGGCGCGGCATCGCTTCGCTATCGGACCGGCAATCACGAATATCAGGTCAGTGCTGGAGCTTTCTTTCAGGTCAATCGTTATCTCCTGGACGAGCTGATTTCAGTTGTTAGCGGCGGGGTTAGTGGCGAAATGGCGCTCGACTTGTATGCCGGCGGCGGTTTGTTCTCGGCCGCGCTGGCGAAAAACTTTCATCACATATTTGCTGTAGAGGCGTCACAGACTTCTCTCCCTGACCTGAGACACAATGTGCCTGCGAGCGTGAAAGTGGTTGGCACGCGAACCGAGGAATACCTGAGAAGCCGGCCGGCGCGTAAACGTCCAGATTTAATCGCCCTGGACCCTCCCCGCGCCGGCGCTGGCAAAGCGGTGATCCGCTCTCTGGTGGAACTCGGGGCGCAAAGCATCCGCTATGTGTCGTGCGATCCGGCAACGCTGAGCAGAGATCTGTGCGCTCTGGTCGCGGGGGGGTACCGCATTGAAGAGACACATCTGTTCGATCTGTTTCCGCAGACGTTTCACATCGAAACGGTGATGCTGCTGGCGCGCTAATTTCTTCACGCCCGCCCAATTTTTTCCTGGAAGACGGGTGGCTGCCGGAGCCGGCACTGAAGGGGCGCCGGAGCGTACCGTGCTCACCACCCGATTTTTTGACGCCGGCGGAGATCACCATTACCCGCGATCCAAATCCGCCGCGCCAACCGCTGTTTTGGGCAGCGCTCATCTTTTCTCTCGGCCTGTGGATGGGGCTTCGAGCCTGGCGTCCCCCGATTTTGTGGGCGATTGCAATCGCGATTTTTCTGATCGCGGGCTGGTGGTTCGTCTCTCATCGAACATGGCTGGCGCGAGTGCTCGCGCTCGGGACGTGGTTTCTGTTCGGGGCGTTTCTTATTCAAATTCGCGGCCGACCAGCTGAGGATCCGCATCTTGCTGCGTTCTCGAACGGCCAATCTGTGACGCTGACCGCGCACGTGATTCGAGAAGGCTATGGGCATTCCGCCGCTGCCAGCCCTCGCTTCATTACTCAGTCGATCGAGGTGGAGTCGGAAACGGTTGAGATTGACGGTGGCAATGAGAATGAGAGCTGGCCGGTGCGCACCGGCATTCGGCTATCACTCTACGAGCATGGCGAATATCTGGCGGTCGGTGCGAATGGCGGCGATGATCGCGACGCTGATTCTCGCGCTACTCGAGAATCTGTAAGTCGGGCTGGGGGAGGTTCGCTCTCACCGCCGGTTGCATCCTCGATTCCATCGCCTGACTTTAGATACGGCGAACGACTCCGCATCCGCGCCAAGTTGCACGAGCCCCGAAATTTTCACAATCCCGGGGCATTCGACTACGAAGGATATCTTCGGGATAGCGGCATCAGCCTGCTCGGTTCGGCTCCGATGACGAATGTCGAACGACTGCCGGGATTTTCCGGCAATCGCATCATGCTTTGGCGAGCGAGCGTGCACGCCGGCATCATTGCCAAGATTCATCAGCTTTGGCCGGCTCCACAGGCGACGCTCATGGATGCCATGGTGCTCGGCGAAGAATCGTTTCTGCACAATTCCACGCGCACCGAGTTTCAGCGTTCGGGAACGTACCATCTGCTGGTCGTTTCCGGCATGAACCTGAGCATTCTGGCGGTCGCTATTTTCTGGACGCTGCGGCGGCTTCGGCTCGACCATGCACTCGCGGCGATCGCAACGGTGGTGGTCTCTTTCGCGTACGCGTTCATCGTCGGAGTCGGTGCGCCCGTCTGGCGCGCGGCCCTAATGCTGGCGATTTACTTTGGAGCGCGCTTGCTTTATCGCGGGCGCAATATGCTTAACGCGATCGGAGCGGCGGCTATCGGCGTTCTCATCGCCGACCCGGATGCCCTGTTTGGCGCCAGTTTTCAGCTGACATTTCTGGCCGTCGTCATCATCGGCGGAATTGTCGAGCCGCTGCTCGAACGCAGCACTCTTCCTTATGCCCGCGGCCTGCGGGCATTGCAGGCGAGGAGCTACGATTTACACGTTGCCCCGAAAGCGGCGCAGATGCGGCTCGACCTGCGGCTGATCGGCGAACGGTTGTCGCGGTTCATCGGCCACCGTTTGGGCAGAGTCTTGCCCGTCTTTTTTGTGTGGCTCACGATTACCTTTGGCGAGCTCGTTTTTGTCTCCGCGCTTATGCAGGCTGGACTGGCCGTGCTGATGGCGTACCACTTTCATCGCGCGACGACGATGGGCATGCCGGCGAACCTCGCCGTCATTCCGCTTACGCAGGTGTTGATGCCGGCGGCGGCGGCAGCAGTCGCTCTGGGATACTTTTCGCTCACTTTGGCGAAGCCGGCGGTCTGGATCTCTGGACTTGCGCTGCAAGGAATTACCGGCACCGTGCACTGGCTCGGAGGAGCGCAAACAGCAGGCGCCTCTATTGCCGACTTGCGGGTGGCCATGCCTGCGACCGTCACGATACTGGTCGCACTCGCCGCGCTGGCTCTGGCGATGGC
>JBAWBE010000172.1:0-8770 GCA_049589635.1 Terriglobales bacterium | reverse complement strand
GCAGCGAGATCCGGGACGAAACCCATTCTTCCAGGCGTTGTTCTCACTCGAACCACCCCTGCCGGAAATTGATCCCGCCTGGCGTCTGACTCAGATGGACGTGGATACGGGGGCTTCAAAATATGACCTTTCCCTGGAGTTAGACGAGCGCAGCGAAGAAGTGCTGGCTCGCTTCCATTACAAAACCGACCTGTTCGACGCTGCCACGATAGTTCGCATGGCGGCCCAGTGGCAAAGATTGCTCGAGGGCACTGTCGCTGATCCGGACCAGAGGATCTCAGAGTTGCCGCTCTTGACACCCGACGAGCAACACCAAATTGTGGTCGACTGGAATAACACCGAAGTTGACTTGCCGGGCGAACAGATAATCCACAAGTACTTTGAGGAGCAGGCAAAAAGATCGCCCGGGGCCTCAGCCGCGGCGTTTGACGGCAAGTCCCTTACTTATGCCGAACTTGACTCCCAGGCCAACCAAGTTGCACGTAGTTTAAGAGATCTAGGAGTGGGTCCGGAGGTCGTGGTCGCGCTCTATTTCGAGCGGTCCATCGAAATGCTGGTCGGGATACTCGGTGTACTGAAGGCTGGTGGCGCATGCCTGCCACTCGATCCAGCCCATCCTGCCGGTCGGTTGGCTTTCATGCTGACAGAAACGCAGGCGCCGGTTCTGCTTACTCACTCGCGGCTGCAGAGCCAGGTGCCTGGTAGCAAGGCTCAGATAATCTGTATCGATACTGATACCTTTCCCTCAAGTAAGGTCCCCTCGTCGCCACCGCGCGAGGTAAACGCAGACAATACCGCATACGTTATCTACACCTCGGGCTCGACTGGTCAACCCAAGGGAATTCGGGTTCTGCACCGCGGATTGGTGAATTCAACATTTGCTCGCATCGCGTTTTATCCCGAGACGGTGAAGAGTTTTTTGCTTCTCTCATCGTTCACTTTTGACAGCTCTCTGGCAGGAATTTTCTGGACTCTGAGCGTCGGCGGTACCCTGGTTCTTCCTCCCGACCAGTCTCGATGGGAGTTGGACTCCCTCAGTCGCTTGGTTGAGAAGCACCAGGTATCTCACCTTCTGTGTGTACCTTCTCTGTACAAAACCGTCATTGAGAGCAGCCCAGGCGAACGCCTGGCTTCGCTGCAGGTTGCGATAGTCGCCGGAGAGCCTTGTCCCCCAACTTTAGTGAAAGATCATTTCAGTCGATTACCGCATGCGGCTCTCTACAACGAGTACGGTCCCACCGAGGCAACTGTGTGGTGCTCTGTTTACCGGTGCGAACCGGGGGACGAATCGAATCGGGTTCCGATCGGACGACCCATCGCGAACACGCAATTGTATGTTTTGGATTCTCACATGCAGGTCGTGCCCGTGGGAGTGCCGGGGGAACTACACGTTGGAGGCGCGGGCGTCACTGGCGGCTATTGGAACCGCCCGGACCTCACCGCCGAGCGGTTCATTCCGAGTCCCTTCGGTCGAACTCCGGGCACACGCCTGTATAAGACGGGCGACTTGGCTCGCTTCTTGCCAGATGGAAATATCGAGTATTTAGGACGTATCGACCATCAGGTGAAGGTCCGGGGATTCCGGATCGAGCTAGGAGAAATCGAAGCCGCACTTCTTAGCTATCCCGCCGTACGGGAAGCGGCGGTGATCGCACGGGAAGACACTCCCGGAGATAAACGGCTGGTTGCGTATTACACGGCATTGGAAACAAGCGCGCCAAATGCAGCAGCGTTGGACGCGGAGCAGTTGCGGGCGCTTCTGCTGGCGGGCCTTCCGGAGTACATGGTGCCAGCGGCGTACGTGCGGCTGACGTCGATGCCGCTAACTCCCAACGGAAAGCTGGACCGCAAGGCGCTGCCAGCGCCGGAAGCGGATGCTTACGCGGTACACCGCTACGAAGCACCACGCGGCGAGATTGAGACCGCACTTGCCGCCATCTGGGGCGAGGTTCTTAAACTCGAGCGCGTCGGGCGGCATGACAACTTTTTCGAGCTTGGCGGACACTCTCTGCTGGCCGTGATCCTGATCGAGCGCATGCGCCAAAAAGGCCTGCAGGTGGATGTGCGTGCTCTATTTGCTGCTTCCACGCTGGCTGAGTTGGCGGCCACCGTCGAGGCGAAGGCAAACATCATCGCGATCCCGCCGAACCGGATTCCGGCAGAGTGTACGGCTCTCACCCCGGAGATGCTGCCGCTCGTAAAGCTTACCCAGGACGAGATTGATCAAGTGGTTGAAAGCGTGCCTGGGGGAGTAGCGAACGTGCAGGATATCTATTCCCTGGGGCCGCTCCAGAAAGGGATTCTGTTTCATCATCTGATGAGCGGCGAAGGCGACCCTTACCTATTGGCCACTCTTCTCAGCTTCGACACGCGGGAACGATTAGACGGATATCTGAAGGCTATGCAGTCGGTGATCAACCGTAACGATATCCTGCGCACGGCCGTGATGTGGGAAGGGCTCTCCCAACCAGTGCAGGTTGTCCAGCACAAGGCGGTGTTACCGATTCAAGTGATTGAGCTAGATCCGGCCGATGGCGCGGTAAGCGAGCAATTGTATGCGCGATTCGATCCACGGCGATGCCGCATCGACCTGCGCCAGGCGCCGTTGCTCCGCGCCTATATTGCATTCGATAAAGGCCAGAATCGCTGGCTGATGATGCAACTGCTGCATCACATCCTTGCAGATCACACCACGCTGGAAGTGATGCAGGAGGAGATCCAGGCGCATTTGCTCGGACTAGCAGAGCAGTTGCCGGCACCGTTGCCCTTTCGAAACCTCGTGGCGCAAGCCCAATTGGGGGTGAGCAAAGAAGAACATGAGGCGTTTTTCCGGAAGATGCTGGCGGATGTGGAAGAACCCACGACTCCGTTCGGACTGTTTGATGTACAGGGCGATGGTACGGGGATCGAGGAAGCGCACGTAGCACTCGATGCGCCGCTTGCCAGGCGAGTTCGGGAGCGCGCACGAAAACTGGGCATAAGCGCGGCGAGCCTGTGTCACCTGGCCTGGGCGCGAGTACTCGCCAAAGTGTCGGGACGTGAAGATGTGGTGTTCGGCACGGTTTTGTTTGGACGTATGCAGGGCGGCGCCGGCTCAGACCGGGTTATGGGACTGTTTACGAACACGCTGCCGGTGCGGATTCGTATTGGCGAAGAAGGCGTGGAGAATTGTGTCCGACAGACCCACGCGTTGTTGGCTGGCATGATGCGCCATGAACACGCCTCCCTGGCGTTGGCTCAACGTTGCAGCGCGGTGCCGGCGCCCGCGCCATTGTTCTCTGCAATCTTAAATTACCGTCATAGCCCCGGAGCGGGGCGCACTACACGTGCATGGAAAGGTATTTGCACTCTTCGTGTTGTAGAACGGACCAACTATCCTCTCACGCTGTCGGTAGATGATGTAGCCGGCGATGGTTTTTGGCTGACCGCCCAGACGCTCGCATCGGTCAATCCGAGACGAATCTGCGAATACATGCAGATCGCGCTCGAATCTCTGGTTACCGCACTGGAGACGACGCCGAGCATGGCCGTGCGCGCCCTTGAGGTGCTTCCTGCGACAGAATGCTATCAGCTGTTGCACGAGTGGAACGACAACAGGGCTGAATTTTCCAGCCAGCAGTGCATTCACCAGTTGTTCGAGGAGCAGGTACGCACCAGCCCGGACGCCACGGCAGTGGTATACGAGGAATCCTCCCTCACGTATGCCGAACTGAATCGGCGAGCCAACCGGCTTGCACATTATCTGCGCGGGCTGGGTGTAAAGCCGGACGCCCTAGTGGCGATTTGCGTGGAGCGTGGGCTGGAGACTGTCGTCGCCCTGCTAGCCGTGTTGAAGGCGGGGGGCGCGTATGTGCCCCTGGATCCAGCGTATCCTGTCGAACGTCTCCGCTTCATGCTCGAGGACTGCGATCCGGTGGCCCTGCTCACCCAAGGGCACCTGCAAGAACTCTTTACCGGACTCCGTGATGCTGTGGCGCTAGTCGATCTCAGCGCCGACGCCACTGTGTGGAGCCATCAGCCGGACGGCAACCCCGACTGTGCCACTGTTGGCCTCACCCCTAAGAATCTGGCATACGTCATCTACACTTCCGGTTCCACTGGAACTCCCAAAGGAGTAATGGTTGAACATAGGAATGTGACGCGGCTGTTCGCCGCTACTGATGCATGGTTCCATTTCAGCGAAAGCGATGTTTGGACTCTATTTCACTCTTACGCCTTCGATTTTTCCGTCTGGGAGATTTGGGGAGCATTGCTATATGGCGGGCGTCTGATTGTAGTTCCCAAGGGCCTCGTGCATTCGCCGGAAGATTTTTACAAGTTGGTATGTCAGGCTGGAGTAACGGTTCTGAACCAGACTCCCAGCGCGTTTCGGCAGTTGATTGCTGTGCAGGAGGCGAGCAAGCGAGTACATCAGTTGCGGTATGTGATTTTTGGTGGAGAGGCACTTGAGGTAGCTACGCTAAAACCCTGGTACGCACAAAATGAGGCGCGACATACTGATCTTATCAATATGTATGGCATTACCGAAACCACAGTGCATGTGACTTATCGGCCATTGGAGAGAGCCGATAGCGAGGGACGCCCGGGAAGTCCGATTGGCTGCCGCATTCTCGATCTGAGGATTTACATATTGGACGAACACCGCGAACCGGTGCCGGTGGGAGTTGTCGGAGAGATGTATGTCGGTGGGGCGGGGGTAGCGCGAGGGTATCTGAACCGGCCGGAACTGACGGCTGAGCGGTTCTTGGCGGATCCGTTTGCGGCCGAAACGGGTGCACGGATGTACAAGACCGGGGATTTGGCGCGCTGGCACGCAGACGGGACGATCGAGTTTTTAGGGCGCAACGATTTCCAGGTGAAGATTCGCGGCTTCCGCATTGAGTTGGGAGAGATTGAAGCAGGGCTGGCGGAGCATCCCGGGGTGCGGGAAGCTGCGGTAATTGCGCGAGCGGATGTACCTGGGGAAAAGCGGCTGGTGGCGTACTACACGGCTGCTCACGCGAACAAACAGTCAGGCGGAGCGGCGGAGTTTCGAGCATTTCTATCCAGCAAGTTACCAGATTACATGGTGCCGGCGGCGTATGTCCGGATGGAGCGAATGCCGCTGACGGCGAACGGCAAGCTGGACCGGAAGGCGTTGCCGATGCCGGAAGGGAATGTATATGCCGTCCGGGCATATGAAGCACCTCATGGTGAGGTCGAAACCAAACTGGTGGGGATCTGGACGGATCTGCTGAACGTGGGGCGAGTAGGGCGACAGGATAACTTTTTCGAACTGGGAGGGCATTCGCTGCTGGCGATGCAGGTCACGGCACGGATCCGGCGGATCTTTGAAGTGGAGTTGGCGGTGCGGGGTGTGTTTGAAGCGCCGACGATTGCCAGCCTAGCACTGGAAGTGCAAAAAGCGGAGGCGAAGGGCCTGAAAGCCCGCTCTCCGATTCCGCAAGGCGTCCATCACACCGCAACGGCAAACGCCAGTCAAGAGGCGCTGCTGATTCAATTGGAAAAGCTCTCGACCCAAGAGGCACGGAATCTGCTGAAAGACCTGCTCGACGGAAAACAAGACTATCAATTTCGATCTTAGTCGAATCGGCGGATAAGACAGTCGACAGGACAACGTCGAACTCGAGTTCTGCCCGACCTTAAGCACAGCTTTCGTGACCGGCGCCTTGCGGCGTGCTACCCTACCCGTTCCACCACTCCTTTCAAGTTTCGGACATGAATAAAATGATCCTCGCAAGACGAATTGTTCTGCTTTCGCTCATCGCCCTCTCTGCCCATTTGTTTGGGCAGGCTCCTCCTGTGCAGTTGAAGTATAAGCCGGAATATTTCACGTTCCAGGAAGTGATGATTCCGATGCGCGACGGAGTCCGTCTGCAAACCGTGATTCGCGCGCCGAAAAATGTAATTACTCCTCTGCCGATCTTGTTCGTGCGCTCTCCATACGGCGTACCGAAGAATACGAATTCCCCCACCGAATCCGGGCTACTCGACGATTTAATTGCAGATGGCTATATCTTCGTGTCGCAGAACATCCGGGGACGTTTTAAATCTGAGGGGACGTTCGTCATGCAGCGTCCGCCACGCGACAAAAATAACCCGAAGTCGATCGATGAATCCACCGATGCGTATGACACCATCGACTGGCTGGTCAAGAACGTGCCAAACAACAATGGCCGAGTCGGCATGTGGGGAATTTCATACCCGGGCTGGCTAGTCACTCAGGCGCTGCTTGATCCGCATCCTGCGCTGAAGGCCGCAAGCGAGCAGGCCTCCCCTGACGACATGTTTGTCAACGACGACTTCCATCACAATGGCGCTTTCCGCCTGAGCTATGGATTCGAATATTCTGCTCTGCTGGAAACTTCAAAGGAACAAAATACCAATTTCGAGTTTGATCAATACGATACATACGCCTGGTACTTGACGCTGGGTGCGCTTTCCAACGCGAACCCGCGTTACTTTCACGGGAAGCTGCCAACGTGGAATGACTTCGTCGAACATCCAAACCACGATTTCTGGAAGCAGCAGGCTGTGACTACATATTTGAAACACACAACTGTGCCCAACCTCAACGTTGCTGGCTGGTACGACCAGGAAGACTTCGTTGGCCCGACGCGGATTTACGCCACGCTAGAGCAAACTGACACGGAACATCTGAACTATTTCGTCGCGGGACCGTGGAATCATGGCGGGTGGATGGATCAATCGGGACGCAAGCTCGGCGACATCGATTGGGGCAGTGATATTTCGCGTTACTATCGCGCTCACATTCTCGCTCCCTGGTTCGCGCACTGGCTGCACGACAAGCCGCTCACGCAGCCGGAAGCTGTGACATTTGAAACCGGCACGAACGTCTGGAAGAGTTACGACGAGTGGCCACCCAAAAAAAGCATCGTCGAGAAAAAGCTGTATCTCCACTCCGGCGGCAAGCTGGCGTTCGAACCACCTTCTGAGCACGATGCCTTTGATTCTTATGTTTCGGATCCGGCGAATCCTGTGCCCTATCGAAACCGGCCGATCACTCCGACTTATCCTGCACCTGCATGGACTACCTGGCTGGTACAGGATCAGCGCTTCGTGGACCATCGTCCTGACGTACTGACCTGGCAAACGGAACCGCTGAGGGACGATGTTGCGGTCACTGGAGATATCGTTGCCGACCTTTTCGCTTCAACGACAGGTAGTGATAGCGACTGGGTCGTTAAGCTGATCGATGTATATCCTGAGGACTACCAGAAGATAACCAAGGAAGACGCCGAGAAAGGTGCAGGACCTGTGCTGAACGGCTACGAGCTGATGATTGCCGATGATATTTTGCGCGGGCGCTATCGCAAAAGTTTGGAGAAGCCGGAAGCAGTTCCCCCGAATGACGTCGTCGAATACAAGGTCGACCTGCACCCCAACGATCACGTCTTCCTGAAGGGACATCGGATTATGGTGCAGGTGCAGAGCACGTGGTTTCCTTTGTATGACCGCAACCCACAAAAATTCGTGAACAACATCTACAAGGCTACGGACGCCGACTACGTGAAGGCCACACAAAAAGTCTACTGTTCTAGTGAAGATGCCTCGTACGTGGTTCTTCCAGTGGCTACAAAATAAAGCATCTCAAGAAACGGCTGTGCAGTTGTAGTCAATTCCCGACACCGTCTCCTATCAGTCGATTCTCGTTTAATTGCGATTCGATGCGATTCTTGGTGACCGCGTCGAGAAATTCTGCATCCAACCTGTCCGGCAAATTATGCAGACAACTAACCCATCCTCTCTCCTGCTTGCGGCAACCGCATCGATCGCTCTGACATTTGGCTTGGCATCCTGCAACAAGAACCAAAACCAGACGCCAGACAACAGTGCTCAAAGTCAACCCGCGCAGCCTGATCAGACGCAGGCGCAGGACCCGGCGGCAGCGGCTAACCTGGCGCCCGCAAGCGAAACGCAGACCTCTGGAACCAGCGACCAGCAGTACCAGAACAACTCGGGGAACGACACGGATAGCGATTACGATGCCGACGACTCCAGCTACGGACAGCCGACGCTTGAGGCGCCCGACCCTCCGCCGGCGCTTCCAGAATATTCGCAGCCGGAATGCCCTGGCGAGGGCTACCTCTGGACGCCGGGCTATTGGAGCTATTCATCTCAAGGTTACTACTGGGTGCCGGGGGCATGGGCACGGCCGCCTGAGGTGGGTTACCTGTGGACTCCGGGCTATTGGGGATATACCGGTGGTCGATACCGCTACCATAACGGCTACTGGGGTCGCCATATCGGTTACTATGGCGGCGTCAACTACGGCTTCGGTTATGTCGGAGCCGGCTATCAGGGCGGATACTGGAACGGAGATCGTTTCGATTACAACCGTTCCGTCAACAATGTGAACACCAGCAACGTTCAGGTTTATAACCGCACTGTGACCAATACGGTCGTCATCAACAATACTACCGTCAATGTCACCAATAGCCGGGCCAGTTATAACGGGCCGGGCGGGGTGACTCGTAAGCCTTTGCCGGCGGAAGTGGCGGCCACGCGCGAGCAGCGTATCCCGCCGATGAACACGCAGATGCAGCATCGGCAGGAAGCAGCGCAGAACCGCCAGCAATTTGCATCTGTCAATAAAGGACGTCCGACGCTTGTGGCGGCGGCTAAGCCGATTCCCGCGGGAAAACCAATTGCTCCGGTGATACCGGCCCGCGCCGCGACAGCCCCGCGCCCAGCCACACCGAAGGCACAGCCAAATCGTCCGCAGCCAGCGGCGGCACCGTCACGTGCG
>JBAWBE010000171.1:0-14099 GCA_049589635.1 Terriglobales bacterium | reverse complement strand
CTCTGCTTCGTCACCACGGTGCTAATCTTCTTCATTGCCGGTCTCCTTCTTATCTGTGCCTTGAGCACGTCGATAACTTGGGAGCGTACAGCATCCCGTCCGGAGACCGGCCTTCTCATCCCATCTGGTTTCGTCAGCAATCCCGTGGGCACCTGAAGAACTGACGTAATTTGAACGGCATGTTGATGAGCGTTAGCATCGGTTTCAACCGTGAACTCCTCGCTGGATGACCATCAAGTAACACCAATGCCTGGTGGAGTTGTCACCGGTCCGTGCGAAGCTGCGCGTTATGCGGCAGCCTGGCGAGACCGCAGGCGGCGTATGTTGGTCTTTGCAGTCGTCTCGAACGCGGTGGTGCCAGTGCTATTCGTCGTCGCGTACTTTCACTTGCGTCTCAATCCCCTTCTCTTCATCTCAGCTTTCCTTATTGCGTTTGCCATTGCGGCCGTGTGGGTGAACCGATTCCGCTGTCCGCGCTGCGGCAAGCTCTACTATTGGAAATGGCGCCAGACGAGGCTCAAGAATTGGCGCGATTGCCGCCATTGCGGCCTTGCACAAGACGCCGTTCCTATTTAGAAATCGGACTACTGTTGATAAATCCCGATTGCACTCACGACCAGAGTGAATGAGAGAAAACCGCCTATTAACAACAGCCACAGGCTTTGCCGCGGACCGCCTCCCGAGCCTCGAATATGATGAGTGGCGTGATTACTAAAGCAGAGACCGCGTCGGCCCATGCGATATGCCAGATCGCATGAACCGCAAGACCCATGAGAGCGATGATTGAAAGGTAAGCGCACAAGGCCGATTCGGCAGCATCGGCCCTGAGGGCTGCGCTTCCTGTCAGCACTGATAGACGCCGTTTCTCCTTCGCAAGAACGGGCATGATAAGCGCTGCCCCCGCCAAGACCGCCATCCCCAAATAGCTAGGTCTTGGTTCGTTGTGCCCGAGCAAAGACATCCCCGAAGCGAATACCACACACGCAGCCAACGCGAAGAGCAAACCGCCTGCGATACGCGCAGCGAGTTGTTCCGCCTGTTCCGATGCATGAGTCCGAAAGCGCCACAATACAACCACCGCTGACAACAATTCGACAGCACTGTCACCGCCAAAGGCGACCAAAGCTGGGCTACGGGCCATCCACGCGGCCCATAGGGATAAGGCAGCCTCAACGCTCATCCAAGCGATAGTAACTGTTTGAATCCGCTGAATATGCTTCAGCGTATCTTTGGTCGGGATTTGA
This sequence comes from Terriglobales bacterium, assembly GCA_049589635.1. GTDB lineage: Bacteria > Acidobacteriota > Terriglobia > Terriglobales > Acidobacteriaceae > Acidiflorens. Next base: position 12,855 of record JBAWBE010000171.1, on the reverse strand, counting down.
ACTGTCGACGCCACAGAGTGGATTATGACATCCAGCCAAGGCCTATTGTTGTTGTGACATCCCGATTACACTAATCGACCAGCGGTCAGTTAGTTCTCTGTAAGTGAAATCGCCTGTTCTGAATACTCGGCTTTCGAATTGCCCGGAATCCGCCCGCACTCGCTACTACAGCTTCCGACAACCCGACCGACCGATCTGGTGTTACGGAGCTACGTCGCCTGCCTTCTCGGCGATCGGACGGGCGTAACGCACCAGTGAGAGAAGGAATTTTCCGGGCTCCTCGGTCATCGGCATGTGCCCCGAATGCTCGAACCAGACGAGATGCTTTTCCGGCGCTTTCAGCGTATCGAACCACTCGGCGGCGACCTCGGAATTCACGTTGCGGTCGTGGCGCCCTTCAAACAGGATCAGGGGAACTGACAGCTTATTGGTCTTGGTGAGATCGAGCGCAATCACTCCGGGGAGCAGATACGGAGTTGCGAACTTGTTGCCATCCCAGATGTGGCTGATCTCCTGGTCGGTATAATCCGGCGAAAGCTGGGCCAGATCGCCGTCGGCGGAATTGCCCTGGCGATAGGCCATCACTCCGCCGTAATGGCCAACCCATTTGCGCTCCAGCAACAGGTCCTTGATCGGAATGGTTTGGCCGGGAGCGCCGTAAGGCGCAATGGACTCGAGTTCTCGCACCGCGTCTGCGTTGCCATCCCGACGAGCGGCGTCCATGGCGAAGCGCCAGCCGCGGCGTTCGCTCTCGGGGCCGTCGATCAACTGGCAAACGCCTATGTAGGCATACAGCCATTCCGGATGACGCTCCGCGAGTTGCAAGCCGAGAAAACTGCCCCAGCTGTGGCCAAGGACAAAGATCTTGTCTTTGCCGAACTCCTTCCGAGCCCACGCCGCCATTTCCTCGGTGTCGGCGATCATGCGCTCGGGAGTGAGGGATGGCGCTACAGTGGCAGGATCGGTGAGCAGATACGTCTTGCCCGCGGCGCGCTGGTCCCACTGGACAACCGTGAAATATTCCTCCAGGCCGTGAGTAAACCACCAGCTCATCGGAATTGAAACGTATCCGGGGCCCCCGTGGATATAGAGCAGCACCGGATTTCTGCGGTCGGCGCCGCGAATCGACACCCATTGATCGATGCCGCCGATCCGCACCTTTTCCAGCCGTTCGACTCCATTGGGCGCAACGATCTTGCGCGCATTTGCGATGATGGCGGTCGCCTCAGAGCGGCTGGCGGGTTTGGCCGGCTCTTGCGCCCGAATTGGTGCGGTGCAGAGCACCACGAGAAATGCGACGACAAATGCGACGAGAACCGGGATACGCCTCTCGAGGGCCTTGATCGCAGGATCATCACTTCTTCGCGTCCGTGACACGAGTCTCTCCTATCCCACTTCTTGCGAGTGGCTCTGTTAGCTGTCAAAATCGATTTTACAGCGCGACAATCTCTGGTGGAGCGAGTGAGCCGGGGGTTGGAAATCCAGAAATGTTTGGAAATCCGGGAATGACAGAAGGCACGGTTTTTCGACTTCAACCGCTCGACGCGGCGCTCGGCGCTGAGATCCTCGACCTCGATCTGTCACGACCTCTGGATGATAAGACGTGCGCCGACGTGCGCCGTGCCTTCTTTGAAAGCAATGGTCTGCTGGTGTTTCGCGCACAGTACATTACGCCCGAACAGCATATTGAGTTCAGCCGGCGCTTCGGGCCTTTGATGATTCATGTTCTGCGCCAATACTTGCTGCCGGGGCATCCCGAGATTCTTCGAGTTTCGAACGTGATTGAGAATGGAGTGCCCATCGGGCTTGGGGATGCGGGCGCCATCTGGCACTCCGACCTCTCTTACACGCCCGAACCAAGCCTGGGATCGCTGCTCCACGCGCTGGAGCTTCCGGCGGAGGGTGGCGATACCTCGTTTGCGAATATGTACGCCGCTTACGATGCTTTGCCCGCCGCGATCAAGCAGCGAATCGAAGGAAAGCGCGCGGTGCATTCGTATAACCACAGCTATGAGCGTTTCAGCGGATCGAAATGGCGTCCGCCGCTTACCGAAGAGCAAAAGAGGGAAGTGCGCGAGGTGGTACATCCGGTCGTGCGCGTTCATCCGGAAACCGGCCGCCGGGCGCTGTTTGTGAACGAGGGCTTCACGTCGCGTATTCTCGACGTTGCTGACGCGGAAAGCCGGGAACTGCTCGAATTCCTGTTCGCGCACAGTACGGAAGCGCGTTTCGTTTACCGGCACCGCTGGCAAGATCACGATCTCGTCTTCTGGGACAATCGATGTACGATTCACCTGGCCCACGGCTGTCCCGAGCAATTTCGGCGCCACCTGCATCGCACTACGGTGAAGGGTCATGCGCCTAGTTAGAACGGGGACGGCTGACGTCGTCGTCAGTCTTTGTGTCTACAGTCTTCGTGTCGACAGTCTTCGTGTCGACAGTCATCGCATTCCGTTCAGTTCAATATCCGTGAGATGATACGGGCTGCTCTGGCTGACTTCGCTCTACCTGACATCGATCTACCAGGCATCCGATCCAGACTCGGCATTCTCTTTTCGCATGAAGGCATCACGCATTTTCTTCGGCGCTTCCGCCATTCTCTTCGGCGTCATCGCGCTTTTATGGCACGACGCCGAAACGTGGCAAACGCTTCACCAACTCTTCAAACTTCCTTTCGGCGTTGTCATTGCCCTCGGCCTCATGACTCTTCAGATCATCGGCGGCCTTGGCATCATGATTCCGCGCGCCGTCCGACCGTCTGCGGTCCTCCTTTGCTTTGTCTATATCTGTTTTCTGCTCGCCTGCGTTCCGGTCATCATTAAAGCGCCCGCAACTTATGATTCCTATCCGAATTTCTTCGAACAGCTTTCCATACTCTGCGGAGCGCTCGCCCTTTATGCTGCGACCTCCGCCAGTGCCGCAGGGCCGCGCGGGCTCGGCCAGGGTGTTCCTCCCAAATTCGTTCGTCCGAAATTCATTCGCCTCGCGTTCGGCGTCGCCACCGTCTCCTTCACGGTCACACAAATCTTTTATTTTCGTTTTACCGTCGCTGCGGTTCCGCGCTGGATTCCACCCAACCAGAAATTCTGGGCAATCCTCACCACCGTAGCTTTCGGGCTCGCGGCGCTCGCCATTCTTATCAATCGCCACGCTCGGCTTGCTCTACGCCTGATGGCGCTCATGACGGCACTTTTCGCTGCCTTAGTTTGGGTTCCGGGCCTGGTCGTCCATCCAAAGTCACATTCGCACTGGTCTGAGTTCGCCCTTACCGTCCTAATCACTGGAGCTGCCTGGCTGGTCGGGGAGCTCAAGTCGTTCTGATTCACGCCGGGTACGTCGGCATGAGGTTAGTTGCCGCGGCCGGATTCCTTTTTCAGTTTGTCCAGGAATTCGGGGGCGATCCATTTCTTGGACTTTTGCGCTTTGTGGACGATTGCCCAGGCTTGGTCGTATTGGCGGGCGTCCGTATAGAGGGCGACTAGGGGATTGTAGGGATCGCAGGAGCATCCGTCGGCGGTGGCGCCGAGGTCGAGGGATTTCTCGTAGTCGGCGATGGCGCCGGCGTACTTCTTCTCTTTTTGGCCTGGGTCTTTTTGACTCGGGTCTTTTTCGTTCGAGTTTTTCTGAGGCGACGACCCGCCGCGGGCGCAGTAGGCGTCTGCCAGGCGCACGCGGCCCAGCGGATTCAGTGCCATCTCTTGCGTGTAATCGGCGATCGCCTCGTCTAGTTCGCCGGTTGTTTCATGGATCAGGCCGAGCCGGTCCCAGGCCATATCGAACCGGGGGTCCTTCTCGGTGGCGATTTTAAGATCGGCGGTTGCCGGGGCAAACCAGGCTCTCCGATCGACCTTCGTGCCCATCAGCTGGCCGTCCACTACGGACTCGAGGTTGGCGCGGTCGTAATAGGTTACGCCGCGGGTGTAGTACGCTTCGGCGCTCGGATCGAGAGCTATGGCCTGGTCATGATCTTTGATGGCTAGGTTGAACAAGCCATTGTATTCATCGGCGGAGATCAGCTTGAACGCTTTGCTGTAGCGGGCTTTTTCCGAATAGGCGCTGCCCCGTTTGGCATAGGCCTCGGCGCGATGAGGATTGTCGCCGGCGCGCTCGATATCCTTTGCGGCGCTGCTGATGTCGCGGTCATAGCTGCTGAGATACAAATAGTGGGCGATGCGGGTGCAGCCGGGGAGTAATAGGAGGAGGGACGCGAGCGCCGCGATTGCTAGCGGCGATTTTTTCAACGTCATTATGGTTAGTGGCAGCTCCGCTGCTGCTGAGGAAGTCTTCATCGATGCATCCGGCACGACGACGGGGAGAGTTTACATCACTATGAAGAGGCAATCTGGGTAGCGAGATTGGTTCTGGACCGCCGGCGAGCGTGGGCGGAGCAAAAGCTTTCAACCGCGAGTGCGCGGGGAAGGGCTGGAGAGGACGCCGAGGCTTAACGGCGGGACGTCTGGTATGGTATAGGGCTGCGCGTGGGCAATGCCGGCGAGATGGAAAACCTTTGAGTTTGCGGTACCCAGGTTAACGCCCAAAGAGCGGGCGTGAACCTGGGGCACAAGCCTAACGGTCGATTTGTTAGATCGATGATAGCGGTGGAGATTATGGAGTTTGAGATTTCTGCGGGACAGGTTAAGGCGCTACAGAAGAGTGGCGACGCATTTTTGTTGCTGGACGTGCGCGAGCCCTGGGAGTTTGAGACGGCGCGGATTGAGGGAGCTAAGAATATTCCGATGGGAGATATGCCGGCGCGGGCGCACGCGGAGCTTGATCCGGAGGCGCATATTGTGGTGGTTTGTCATCATGGGGTGCGGTCGCTGACGGTGACGAATTGGCTGCGGCAGCAAGGATTTGAGAAAGTGCAGTCGATGCGCGGCGGAATTGATGGGTGGGCGCGAACGGTAGATCCGAAGGTGCCGTTGTATTAGGTCGTCAGTCTTCAGTCGTCAGTCGTCAGTTTGAATCTTGCTTCTCGCGGAGTGTTTCTGATCCGCTGCCTTTTTGTAAATATCCTGATAGATTGTGTTCTGAAACTGACGGCTGATGGCTGAGGGCTGCCCTTGATTACTGACTGCCACGTTCATATTGAGCCTTATGAGATGTTCACCCCTTCGGCGCTCGCGCTGATGAAGGCGAAGCGGGCTAATTTTGACGAGATTGAATCTTATGCGCGGTCGGCTTCCGCGTTTCTTAAATATCTGGACCGGTGCGGGGTGGAGCGGGCGGCGCTCATTAATTACGTTGCGCCAGAGGTAATTGGATTTACTTCGGCGGTGAATCAGTGGGTGGCGGATTACGTGAAGGCTGACCCGCGGCGGCTGATTGCTTGCGGATCGGTGCATCCGCGGCATACGGAAAATATTCTGGCCGATGTGGAGCATATTTTGCGGCTGGGAATTCGGATGATCAAGATTCATCCACCACATCAACTTCTTTATCCAAACGATTATGTGCGCGGGGTTAAGGAGCTGGAGATTATTTATCGGGCGGCCGAGGCGAATGGGATTCCGGTGATGATTCATACCGGGACTTCGGTGTTTCCGGGGGCGCGGAACAAGTATGGGGATCCGATTTATGTGGACGATGTGGCGGTGGATTTTCCCAAGCTGAAGATTCTTTTGGCGCATGGCGGGCGACCTTTGTGGATGGAGACGGCGTTCTTTTTGATTCGGCGGCATAAGAACGTTTATCTGGATGTGAGCGGGATTCCTCCGAAGCGGCTGCTGGAATGGTTTCCGCGGCTGGCGGAGATTGCGCATAAAACACTTTTTGGGACCGATTGGCCTGGGCCGGGCGTGCCGGATATCGCGGCTAATGTTGCGGAGTTCAAAGCGCTGCCGATCTCGGAGTCGATGCGCGAGAGAATATTTTGGGGGACGGCGGCGGAGATTTGGCCGGTGTGATGGCAGAATTCGAGGATTGCCGAAGTTAGAGGTCAGAGGTTAGAACCAAGATCTTGGACCGCAGAGGTTGCGACGGATCAGTGAAGACGGCCCGAGCGCAATGTAATGCTGCGCCCGGGTCGGCGATGCTAACCGTTAGAAGCTCAGGGTTGCCGTACCTCCTGAAACCGACGTGCCGAAGCCGCAGGACGGGCCGCCGCCGCCGCCGTAATTGTCAAACTCGCCTGTGAAATTCAGGGGACTGTAGTAGTCGAAGCCGGGGTATCCGTGTGCGACGGTGGCGCCATAGAACTTGACTTTACCGGAGGCCGGAAAGTCGGCGCACTTGGTCACGTTGTAGGCCTCGAGGACGCCCTCGAATGCCCAGCTCCATTGAATCCCCTTGGAATGGATGGTGAGGTGGGAATCGGCGCCGGTGGTGGAATCGTAGGCGTCGATCAGGTAGGTGAGTTTGCCGCTGGCAACGCTCGTTTCGTCGGTGGTGCCGACCAGCAAGTCGCCGGCGTGCACGGTGGTTAACGAACTCACGTAGACGCTGGAGCCGACCAGCCAACTGGCCATCGCCCAGTAGTTGCCGCCTCCGGCATGACTCGGACCATACTGGAGGACCGGCTGCATGATCCATTTGCCGGACGTCGGCTCGATTCCGTTGAAGAGGAAAATTGTGGCGCCGGTGCTTTTGGGAGCGGAAGGCACCTGCCACTTACCCTGAATCCACTCGATGTTATCTTTCTTCTTCAAAGGCACAACCCAATCCGAGTCTTCAACCCAGCCGTTGCCGGTTGGGCCGGGGGTGAAAGCGCGGCGTTGACGGGTGACGACCGGCTCCTCGGGACATGCTTCATAGTGGGCAATGACTTGGCCGTTCATCGTCACGTCCTCGCCTGACTTCGAGTCGTCGGAAATATCGACGCTTGCGCCTGCGGGGATTTGATGAATGCAATCGGGACGGATGAGTTCACCTGGGACTTGTACCCAGCCTGGGTGCTCGGCCACGAGCTGACTGTAGCTTGGCGCGGACTGGGCGCTTAACATTGCGGTTGCGCTGAAAAGTAAGGTGGCGATGCCGATGATGGCACGGTTGTAGACGGGTCGGGTATCGAAGTTTTTCATGGCTGTTCTCCTCTGTGATTTCCCCTGTGGGGACTTGGATTTGAGAGCCTTTACAGCGCCCGAGGGGATCGGCATCGCGAAGGCCCGTCACTGTATGGCGCGACAAAGAGCGGGAAGAGGGGTCATTCTTTTTGGAAGAAAGTCGGGAATTGTGCGGGGACGATGCTCCTGGTGGACTCGCTTTATGGCGAGATTAGGGAATCCGCCGGAGTCGCCGGCCTAGCGGAAAACCTTCAACCACAGGGTACACGGAGGTGCATTTGGGGGAATCTATCGTGCTTCGTCTGTGAAGGCTCTTGTCCATTCGTGTTTCGGGACTTCGAAGGTTTTTGGCGGTACAGATGCGGCGGGCGCTATTTCGGTGACGCGAATTCGCATGCCGAGCTTTCCATCTTTAAGTAGGTCGATGCGGTGAGCGATCTTTATGCCGTTGAAGTCTTCGAATTCGGATCTTTGCGATTCGATCCCCTTGAAGTACGACTTTAGCAATAAGCCGTTGTTGTCAAACCAAAAGGCTCTTACTTGCTCGACATCGAATTTACCTTCCGGACTCTCGTAGCCTGTGAGCACGCGGATCGCATTTGCTCCGTTGACTGGGTCGTGCTTGATCCGCCAATCGCTCTCTTGGAACGTGTCGAGCGCGGGAATGGGTTCGAGCGCTCGGAAGACGATGCGTAGTGTTCCAGCATCCGGGCCCTCGGCGAATTGATAACTTTTGTCGCCGTTTCTCGAACGAACATAATGGCTGCTCGCGAGCCACGCTTCACGGCGCCACTGCGTCTCGCTCAGCCAAGTGTCTTCGTAGCGGCCTTTTTCGACGTTGCCTGCGAGTGTTCGCGCGTCGAATTCCGCGCGCAGGATGTACGGCGTACCTTGGCTGGCCGCGGGAAAGCTCGCGTGTCTCCCGCGCTCAAAGAAAGTTTGCGGGCTCTCGAAAGTCTCAATTCCCGTTGGGCGGACGATCTTGAACGGGACAGTGATCTGCGACATGACCTGCACGGAAACGCCGTTTATGACAAACGGCTTGAACCGCATCGACTCCACGGCATGCTCGCCGGTCTTGATGACGCCGTTGTTTTCGGCGATGTTAGTTCCGAGCTCTCGGACTTTGCCGTCGCGGTCGACGACCACGTCGGTTGTGAAATTTCCTTGGAGCGAACCGTCCTGAAGCGGCGGCCACGAGATGGGATCCATAGGGAGCAGGTTCTTTCGCAGCGTCGTTTCGTCGATCAACACGGTTTGCAACGGCTGAGGATCGCCGCCTTGTACGACCGCGTCAAAGAGCCCGGCCGATGCGTCTCCGAGATCTTCGAGGACTGTTACTTTCGCGGTCACCTCAGTCCCCCCCGAGGTTACGGTTCGCGCGACCATGCGACCGTGGAAACTCGCGTAATCCTCGAATCCTCCGCTCCACCCGAAGCCTCCACCGTAGAGGAGCAAGCTAGTGTTGTTTTGTACTGCGACCCATGATCTTCGAATGTTGTGGACCTCGGCGGTTCCGGTGTCCGTAATCCAATTCAGGTTGGTCGTGGGACCCATCTGAACGCGTTCCGCGGTCTTTGCGTGTTCAAGAACTTCGTCGAGGGCCGGGATCGGTTTAACGAGTTCGAGCGCGACTTCCCTGAGCCATTCAGGGAAGAAATCTCCGTCGTTCTTCTCCCAACGACGATCGCCATCGACGATCTCAACACGGTGGAAGCCTGGGGTTTTTAGTTCGCGTTTCCATTTGGAGGGCGATGCCCACCAGATTTCGACCTCGCCGGTGCGGCCGGAATCTCTATCGCGCTCGAAGCTCGGCGCGAGAGTGGCCTTCAGGTGGAAAGGTTTCGTGCTTGGCTGATCGAGGGTGCTCCGTTCTACAGCTTTTTTGATTTCTTTTTCCAGATTCTCGGCATGGCTGAAGGCCGGCCAAACCATAATCGCTACTAGCACTCTCATCCACCATTGCCTGTACATAAACAGAATCCTACACAAAAAATGGAGGATGGCGTAGGACTGGTTGCGTGGCACGAGAAGCTTCCTTGCGGTATAAAAGAAGGTTGGGAAGTGCTAAGAGTGCAGATTCCTCGCTTGTTCTCGCCGCGATGGGCGCGGTTCCAGACGGCTCGGAATACAAAGTGATTGGTGGGGATCATGTCTACGGTTTCTAGCGTTGCGCCGAAGGGGCTGGAGGGAGTCGTCGCGACTACCTCGGGGATTTGTTACATCGATGGCGAGGCGGGCGTGCTCGCTTATCGCGGGTACGACATTCATGAACTGGCGGACCATTCGACGTTTGAGGAGGTCTGCTATTTGCTGTGGTTCGGGAGGCTGCCGAAGGCGGATGAGTTGCGGCAACTGAAGTCGCGGATGGCGGCCGAGCGGACGCTGGATGTCGGGATCCTGAACGCGCTGAAGCAGGTGCCGAAAAACGTGCCGGCGATGGATGTGTTGCGGACGCTGACCTCGGCGCTTTCGTACTACGATCCGGAGAACGCGAAGAACGATCACGATGCGAATGTGAACAAGGCGATCAGGCTGACTTCGCAGATCGCGATGCTGGTGGCGAATTATGATCGCGTTCGCAACGGGAAGCCGCTGGTGGAGCCGGACGGATCGCTTTCGCACGCGGCGAATTTTCTTTTGATGCTCAATGGGACTGCGCCTTCGGCTACGGCGGAACGGGCGCTGGATATTGCGCTGATACTACATGCGGATCATGAGTTGAATGCTTCTACGTTCGCGGCGCGGGTAGTGGCAGCCACGCTTTCAGATATGCATTCGGCGATTACGGCGGCGATTGGGGCGCTGAAGGGGCCGCTGCATGGGGGCGCGAATGAGGCGGTGTTCAAGATATTGATGGAGATCGACAAGGCGGGCGCCGACCCGGTCGAGCATGTCAAGGGGATGCTGGCTCAGAAGAAGAAAGTTCCCGGATTTGGGCATCGCGTGTATCACACCGAGGATCCGCGGGCTACGCATTTGCGGAAGATGTCGCATGATTTGGGGGCGGCGAGCGGGAACGGGAAGTGGTATGACTACTCGGACAAGATTGAGAAATACATCAAGGCTGAGAAGAAGCTGAATGCTAATGTGGACTTTTATTCGGCTTCGACTTATCACACGCTGGGGATTGCGGTGGATTTGTTTACGCCGATTTTTGCCGTGTCGCGGGTGAGCGGGTGGACGGCGCATGTGATCGAGCAACTGGATGACAATCGGCTGATTCGGCCGCGGGCGGATTATATTGGGCCGGAGTATCCGCAGCGGTATGTCGGAGTGGAGAATCGGTAGGCTGCGGCGGGCTCAGTTCAGGGAGCGAGACGCCGACGTTCAGAGGGAGAATGCCTTGCGGCGGCAGTGGTGAGGTCGAAGATGCAGGGGTCCTTCGACTCCGCCGGGGCTTGACGCCCCGGTTACGCTCAGGATGACAAGGGTTTTTTGGGCACAGTCTTCTCGTTCGTTGGCACGACAATCCTGAAATTCCTAATGACAACTCTCACAAATAACGCTGGCATAGGAGTCGGGCGCGAGCTGCGTCGCCCCGGGGACTTCGCGATTTTGATTTCCATCGCGGCGGTTACTGTGCTGGTGCATTTTTATACCGGGCATCAGTATGGGTTTCATCGGGATGAACTGGCTACGCTGGAAGATGCTCAGCACTTGGCTTGGGGATTTGTTGCTTATCCGCCGGTTACTCCTTTCTTTGGGCGGTTGTCGCTGATTTTGTTTGGAACGTCGCTGGCCGGATTTCGATTCTTTGCGGCCATAGCCCAGGCCGTGGTGCTGGTGGTAATCGGGCTGATGACGCGTGAATTGGGCGGGCGGCGCGGGGCGCAACTGGTGGCGGTGGCGGCGGGAATTCCGTTTTGCCTGGGCGCGGGCGCGCTCATGCAGTATGTTTCGTTCGATTATTTGTGCTGGGTACTGGTGACTTATTTTGTAGTTCGGTTGCTGAAGAGCGAGGATGCGCGCTGGTGGCTGGCGGTTGGAGCGGCGATCGGGCTTGGGATGATGACGAAGTACGCGATGGGATTTTTCGTCGTCGCAATTGTGGTGGGAGTGGCGGCGACTCCGGCGCGCAAATATTTCGCCAGCAAGTGGCTTTGGCTGGGCGTAGCTCTGTCGATTTTGATTTTTCTGCCGAATCTGATCTGGCAGGCACAGCATCATTTTATTTCGCTGGACTTTCTGAAGCACATTCACGAGCGCGACATTCGCTGGGGGCGGACACAGAACTTTCTCCCGGAGCAGCTGAGGTTGACGCTGCTGGCTCTTCCGCTGGTGATTGCGGGCCTTTACTTTTATTTAATTGCGGCTGCGGGACGTCGTTTTCGCATGCTGGGCTGGATGTTTGTGGTGACGCTGCTTTTGTTTGTCGCCGCGAAGGGACGCTGGTATTACATGGCCGGTACTTATCCGATGCTGTACGCGGCGGGCGCGGTTTGGGGAGAGACGTGGCTTGCGTCGATTGGGCGCGGGTGGGGCGGGACGGTGCGCGCGCTCACGTGGGCAGCTTTGACTTGCGACGTGGTTTTCATCGCGGTGATTGCGCTGCCCTCGGCGCCGGTGAATTCCACGCGCTGGAAATTTGCGGTTAAGAATAATGGGGATCTGATCGAGGAACTGGGCTGGCCGGAATTGACTGGGGAAGTGGCACGAATTTGGACCTCACTGCCGGCATCAGAGCGGGCGCGGGCGGGGATTCTGGCGGCGAACTACGGCGAGGCCGGCGCGCTCGCGCTCTACGGCCCGGGCTATCAATTGCCTCGCCCACTTAGCGGGATCAATTCGTTCTGGGCGAAGGGGTATGGCGATCCGCCGCCGGAGACGCTGATTGTGCTCGGATTTTCGCAGCATTTTCGCGATGCGAACTTTTCTTCTTGTCAGCTCGCGGGACATGTGCCGAATCCTTATGGCATCGAGAATGAGGAGACAAAGGATCATCCGGATATCTATTTGTGCCGCGGGATGAAGCAGAGCTGGCCGGAGTTCTGGAAGGACTTTCAGTATTACGGGTGAACGACGGACTGAGTTGCTAACGAGAGAGGTGAAGGGTAGTCTAACTCGGTAACCGAGAGGAGACTGCTTGAGTAAGCCTTCCGATCTTGTTCAGGGGACCCTGGACATGCTCCTTCTGAAAATACTGGCGCTCGAGCCGCTCAATGGCTGGGCCGTTAGCCAGCGTCTAAAGCAGATCTCGAGTGATGTGCTGGGCGTCAGTGATGGCTCTCTTTATCCGGCTCTGCACAAACTGGAACAACGCGGTTGGATTAAAGCTCAATGGAAGGCGAGCGACAACAATCGTCGCGCCAAGTTCTATTCGCTGACGCCGCTCGGGCGGAAGCAGCTTGAAAAAGAGGCCGCTGACTGGAACCGGCTTTCCGCCGCGATTTCCGGAATCGTCAAACTCAAGGAAGCCTGAGATGACCTTCGCAGAATGGGTGTATACGCTTCCGTTGCGTTTGCGCTCGCTTTTCCTCCGCCAACGGGTGGATCAGGAACTGAAGGACGAACTTCGGGACCATCTTGAGCAGCAGATCAAGGAAAACCTGGCAAAAGGTATGTCGCCCGAGGAGGCGCGCTACGCGGCGCTGCGCGCCCTGGGCGGACTGACGCAGATCGAGCAACAATGCCGGGATGCGCGCGGCGGAAACATCGCCGACGACCTGATTCAGGACCTGCGATATGGGCTGCGCCAACTGGTCCGCAGCCCCGGGTTTTCTGTTCTGGCGATCGCATGCCTGACATTGGGGATCGGCGCTAATGCTGCGGTGTTCAGTTGGATCGAGGGGATATTGTTTCGTCCGTATCCGGCAGTGGTCCACCAGGAGAGGCTGTTTGCTCTGGGTGGGAT
>JBAWBE010000170.1:0-9610 GCA_049589635.1 Terriglobales bacterium | reverse complement strand
TTTCAACTTTGTGGCCTTCCTTGGCGGAGGTCTCGAGCGCAATCTCGGCGGAAGCTTTGTGGTCGAGCATCTTGCCGCCGCGGTAATAACCATCCATCGTGATCAGGACTTTGCTGGTGGAATCGGCGGCACGCATGCCGCAGGCCTCGCCGCTGAAGCCGCCGAAAACGACCGAGTGAACCACTCCGAGGCGCGCGCAGGCCAGCATGGTGATTGGCAACTCAGGAACCATCGGCATGTGAATGGTCACGCGATCTCCCGACTTAAGGCCGCAGAAATCGCGCAGCAGCGCGGCAAATTCATTCACTCGCACGTAGAGATCGCGATAGGTCACGACGACCGGCGCGTCGCCCTCAGGCTCCGGAACAAAAATCAGCGCCGCCTTGTTCTTATATTTCGCGAGATGCCGGTCGACGCAGTTGTACGACGCGTTGAGCTTGCCGCCCACAAACCATTTCCAAAACGGCGGATCGTTCGTGTCGAGCGTGGTGTGCCAGTACTGATCCCAGCTCAGCATGTCGGCGTATTCGCGGAAACATTCCGGAAATTTCTCTTCGCTGAACCGGTTGAGCACGGCGGGGTCGGAGAGATTCGCCTGCCCGACAAATTTCGACGACGGATAATAATATTCCTCCTCCCGCCAGTGCACTGCGATTTGCGCTTCCGTGGTCTCGCTTACTTTTGGACGAATTTCTGCCATGGTTTACCTCTTCACGAATTGACGATTGCCGAGATTAATTATGGACCAAACTGGGCGCAAATGCCCCGCCCAAGCCGGTTGGAGGTTCGGCTTGGGCGGAGCTTCTCGCAGACAGATCGCCTCGAGCGGAATCGAGGCAGAGTTTGGGTTTCTCGATGACCCGATAACTGGATTTCGTTTAGTCCGCGGCCACGGTTCGCCCGGTTGTTTCATCCCAAATGCGATTACCGTGCGTTTCTTTCAGCAGCAGACTTCCGACGATAAACGTCAGGCCCGCGACAATCATCGGGTAATAGAGGCCGGCGTAGATATTACCGGTGGCGGCAACCGACCACAGGCCGATTAATGGCAGCAAGCCGCCAAAGACGCCGTTGCCTATGTGATAGGGCAGAGAAAGCGAGGTGTAGCGAATTTTCGCCGGGAAAGCCTCAATGAGGTACGCGGCAATAGGACCGTAGACCAGGCACACGTAGAGAACCTGTATAAAGATCAGAAGAACCAGCATCGTCGTGTCGGGATTAGTAGCTTCCTTGACAGGGACCTGTGCGCCGGTTGCATCCGTCGTCATAGGGGTGAGTGTAGTAGCGCCGGTTACTTTGTTGATGCCAGACTTTACCGTGACCACATTGTTGCCGGCGGCACGCTCCATGGCTTTGTAGATGGGAATGTAGGTGATGACCGCAAGCAGGCAGCCAGCCATCATAAGCTTCTTACGGCCGATCCGGTCCGAGAGTGCGCCCACCAGAGTGAAGAACGGCATCCCAAGCAGCAAAGCGATTGCGACCACGATGTTCGCGGTCTTGACGTTCACTTTCAGGACGGTCTGCATATAGAACAGCGCATAGAACTGGCCGGTATACCAGACGACGCCCTGCCCGGCGGTCGCTCCGAAAAGCGAGATCAGGACGAGCTTCAGATTCGCCCACTTCGTGAATGCATCCTTAAGCGGCTGCGTCGAGGTCATCCCCGTGGCCTTGAGCTGCGCGAAGATCGGAGACTCTTTCATCTTCAGGCGGATGTAGAGGGAGATGATCACCAGGATGATGGAGACGAGGAAAGGAATGCGCCAGCCATAGGCCGCGAAGTCTTCCTTCGACATCGAGTTTTGCGTAATCAGAATCACGATAAGCGAGACGAAAAGACCCAGTGTGGCTGTGATCTGTATGAAGCTCGTGTAGAAGCCGCGCTTATTGTCGGGGACGTGCTCGCCCACGTAAACTGCAGCGCCGCCGTATTCTCCGCCCAGTGCCAGCCCTTGTAAGACACGGATTCCGAGCAGCACGACCGGTGCGAACCAGCCTGCAGTGGCGTAGGACGGCAAGAGGCCGATGACGAAGGTGGAAAGGCCCATGATCGAGAGGGTCACGATGAAGGCATACTTGCGTCCGACCAGGTCGCCGATACGGCCGAAGAACAATGCGCCGAAAGGCCGCACTAGAAAGCCGACCGCGAAGGTCGCGAGATAAGCGAGATACGCGAAGGTATCGTTTCCCGGCGGATAAAACTTCAGGGCCAGGATGGCAGTCAGACTACCGAAAATATAGAAGTCGTACCACTCGATCATGGTACCGACAGACGAAGCCATGATCACCCGCCAGATGCTGTACTCCTGCGTAACGCCCCCTGCCACTGCGCTTGACTGAGTAGACATGTAGCGACGCTCCTCTTTGGGTTGAAGTATCAGTTGCAATATCGCTTGAGAAGTTTCGTTTGAAACCCTTCTACTGTGGAGGCGAATTCTACTCCGTTTTCGCCGTTTGGCCCGCCAAAAAAAGTGACGGGGGTGATTGATTTGAGATCGCTTACCGCAGAATCAAATGACGCCCGAATACAAAAGACTCGTGATACGCATCCGGCGCCCCAGCGGCCCCGCAGGGGGCCTCTGGGCTAGCTCCGGAGTAGAACCGCTAGAACGTAAAGATGGGCCCGAATTCATTCCGCCAGTTGTGGGCCTGATAAACAGGCCTACCGGCAAAGGGCAGAGCGTGTCTTACGATCACGCCGCCGGCCTCGTGGTCGTTGGCGGTGAAGGTGGCGATGTAGCTGACCTCATGAGTAAACGTCACCCACTTGTTCAGCCGGTAGACAAGGTTCATTGTGTCGAGGTCCGTGCGCCCCAGGTGGTTTCCGTGCTGCGCGTCGGAATACTTGGCGCGATCGGTGCCGTACATTACGTGCAGCAACCATCCGGAATTGTGGCCTTCCGGATTTGCATTGAAGATGCGCGAAAGCGGGAAGGTAAACTCGGTAAATCCTCCCCCGCCGGCGACCGGCGAAAGCAGCGACGATTGCACCGGCGATTGCTGGCAATCGATAGTTGCCGTCGGCTGTCCGGTGGTCGTTCCGTTGGCGCATCCGAATAGAATTGCCCGCCCGCTGTAGGAAACGCCATTCCCTACCTCGAACAAGCCGTTAAGATTGCTCCATACGTCATTGAGCTGGCCGCCGAAGAAGAACCGCAGATTGTTTCCGCGATAGTACTTCGTTGCGATCGTCACCCACGGTGTGGGCAACTGGAACTCAAGGCTGTAGGCATTCTGCGGGTCGCCCGCCTGGCTGCCCGTGGGATAGAACTGCTCCAGGTTGCACGACGTACCCTCCGGACAATTCGGAGCGTTCAGGATCGTGGTTGTGGTGGTGAAGCCAATATTCGGGACCGTAGCGCTGGTGAAAGGCGTGCATGGCAGAACCGTGCAGGTCGTTGGCGCCTGCGCGGCGTGCGGAATGATTTCATTCATCCGCGCATGGTGGCCGCTGACAATGATCTGCGCCGGGGCCACTCCCCGCCACTCTTTGTTGAGCGGGAACTGGAAAACCACCCGGCTTTCCAATCCCGGCTGATCGGACTCGGCTCCGGCCCGGTCGCCGAAACGCTGCCGCTGATCTTCGGTAAGGGCCGACGATCCCTCGATCGGCATCACGATGGCAAACTCAGGCTGGACCTTGAAGTCCCCGGAGTGAAATTGGAAACCTGTTCTGAATTGCGGAACGCGTTCCCAGAATCCGCCCATTCCGATGGCCGTGCCGGTCGTCTCAAATATGTTGGGCAGCGTCGAAGAGCCCAGCAGCGTCCAATCCTGGCCGAACTCGGCGAACCAGTTCGCGTCGCCTATTTTGTGATCGAGGCGCATATACGCAAGTCGCAGCGAGAGCTGGCTCGAACGCGCTCCGCTGATGTTGCGATTGCTTACGTCGGTGTAGTCGCCCTCAAAGTCAGTTTCCAAACGACCAGTAATGGTGAAGTCCGAATTCTTCGGAACCCACTCGAATTGCGAGCCGATTCGGAAGGATCGCGCTTTGAGGTGGACTTGCGGATCGGAGGTTGGCCCCGTGTCCGCGAGCAGAAGCGGAAGGGGCCAGTCCTGACTACCGAACGTCGGCCCGCCGCTCGAGGCGGTGTCACTCGCAGCGCTCGCCTTGAAGAACCCGTAGATCTTCATGTTCGCGCCGCTTCCAAGTTTGATGTCGGGAATCAGCCCACCTTGTTTTTGAAGGTCAATCGGCATCGGCCTCACAGGAGTGAATGCCTGGATCACCGCTGGTCCGGCTGGCGCCGGCGCATCTTTCGGGGCAGCGGATTGCACCAGATTGCTTCCCGGCAGGATCGGCATAGTGGACGCCACCAGATTCGAATCTACCTGCGCCGACGCCGGTGCCAGCGCTGCGTAATCCGACTCGCTCAATATCCCCTTCTGCCGCAATATTTCCAGCAACTTCGCCCTTTGTTGCGTTGGGGTGCCCACCAGAGACTTCGCCTCATCGGCGTTCAGTACTCCTTTGTTCACCAGTAATTGCAGCAGCGGATCGGCCGCCACCGCGGTATTGGTTTGCTCCGGCGATGTCGCCGCCGGTACGTTTTCGCCAACGGCTGCCATTGCTATGAGCAGGCTGGCGAAGATCAAACCGCCAAAAACCGTGGTTCGTACTCGCATCCAGTTCCTCCTTAACCTTGCTCTTACCTTTGCCATCCGGCCTTACCAAAGGGGGGGCCCCTTAAACGACCGTACGGTCGGGGAGGATTTTGGTCGCATATTTCACTCTTGGATGTGACGGCCGTCACATCACTTACCTATGAGACATGCGTATCCTTACGAACTCCCAAATGAACTCGTGCGTGAGTCCTCTTTCCCCGTCTAATCAGCGTCGCCCATTTCAGGTGACGAGAGTAGCCAGCTGACTCGCATTTATGCGTCATATTTGAGGTGTGACGCGGGGTTGCCGGCCGGAGAAGACGGTAAGAGTAATGAGAGTTAGTAATTCAAATGAGGAGCAGTGGGAGCCAGTAACGATGCGCCGAGCAGCCGGAGTGAACTGCGCCGATCAGACGTCAGCTATGTCACCTATATTCCCTTTTTGCAGCAGGTAGGCTCCCGGCCCCTGCTGCCCGCGCACCGATCGGCAGAACTCAGAGACGAAAAAGCCCGCCTTCAGGCTCTCGCGGAAGGCCCAGCGCGTGGCCTCGCGCCACTCGTAAGCCAGGCCCATATCCGCCGCCTCGACGGCCAGGATGTCTCCCGGAATCTCGATGCTCAGCCGCTCGCGGGCGAGCGCCTCGCCCAGTTCAGCGCGCACCGGTTTTCCCTTGCCATCGAAGCGGATCATCGGCGCCAGCAGGCGTAGGGCGTCGAGCATCTCGGTGCGGCTGGATATTCCCGCGGAGGGGTGCGGCGGCGGATTCCTTGCGCCGCTCTTGCCTGCGATGCGGTCGCGGACTCGCCTCGAACTTAGCAGCCAGCGCACCCACAAGCGGTCAGTCCCGTTGCGATGCAGTTTGCTGGAAGTCTCCGGCCCGTAGAAATCTACTTTGTAGGTTTCAGAGACGACGCCGAGCTTCGCGAAATTGAAGTGGGCGTTGCGGCTTTGCAGCGGATCGAAGGTCCACGTCATTTCGTGGACTCCCATGGCCAGCGCGCGCTCGCGCTGCGCGTGCTTCAGCTTCGCGCCGAGATCGAGATGCCGGTAGGCGTCGAGCACGGCGAGCATGTGGGAGTGGATGGTGGTCTGGCCGTGCTCGCGTCCGAGGAAGCCGAAGGCGAAGCCGACGAGCTTTTCTTTTTCCAGTTTTTCTTTTTCCGACCTTTCCTTGTCCGATCTATCCTTGACCGATCTTTCCGTATCTGAGTTTTCTTTTTCGGATCGAGCGTGACTGCTGCCTTCGTCTCGCCGTTCCAGCTTGAGGCCGTCGCGCCGTTCCTCGAATGCGCCGACGAAGATGTTGCCGGCGGCCCGCAGTGCGATGGCGATGGTCAGCGGCATGGCATCTTCCCCGGCCATGCCCCAGACTTCTTTCTCGACCGCGCGCAGTTGATTGAGTTCGTCAATCGTGCGCAGGTCGCGGATGACGATCGATTGGGAGGAAGCAGTCATTGCGGGCTTGTTTACAGTACCGGTTGCACTCTTGTCAACACTGGAGAGAAAGCTCGGCGGGCGAGACCCTGTCTGAGCACGGTCGCCGCGGCAAAGCCGAAGAAACCCCGCCGGACAGCGTGCGGAACGCCGGCGCTACACAATCCATGATCGGCTTCGGTGCCCCAGCATCGTGCGGCGATGTAGGATATTTTTGGACCGTGGAGGATCACGATGACCGTCGATGACTTTCGCCGCATTGCGCTCAGCATGGAGGGCGCTGAAGAGAGCTCGCACATGGGCGCAGCCGATTTCCGCGTAGGCGGCCGCATTTTTGCCACGCTCGCATCGGCCAAGCAGGGCTATGGCAATCTGATGCTCGATGTAGAGCAGCAGACAGCGTTTGTCGAGGAGATACCGGAAATTTTTCTTCTGGTTCATGGTGGATGGGGACGGATGGGTGCAACTCATATTCGTCTGGCGAAGGCGAGCGAAGATGTTTTGACCGGCGCACTGCGGACTGCGTGGAAGTTGCGGGTAGAGAAGAATGCGAAGACGGGGCGAACGGGAGTTAAGGCGAAGCGCGCTTCAGCGACGCAAACTAGGAAAGCTCGGCGAAAGTGATCGCCAATGTCGAGGTTCCCATCCCCAATCGATATCAACCCACCTGCAGCTCGGTCTTGACAAGCTCTCCCGGCTTGGTCAGAATCCATGCACAACTCGTGTGCTTCGACCCAGGGGCCGTTGAATCCTCCTCCCTCGAAAGTCAGGCTTGCGATCTTACCGCGCGGCCCAACCAGTCCGAGACGGTGTGAAATGGAATTCAATTCGATGAAGTTCTCAAACACCATTCTCGCAATCTGCGTGCGCGGCCTGATTTGTACATGTGCGGTTGCTCTGCCTGGATACACGGCGAGCGGCGCCTCCGAGACTTCATCCTCCGCGACTTCGGCACTATCGGCTGTCTCGCCCGCGAACGCAGCTAATCCTCCGTTCATCGTCGTAGGGTTTCTGGGAGGCTTCGTCCCTCATAATGAGCCGCACCATCCCGAAGTTCAGTTGATCAAAGATCTACGTCAGGAATATCCCAAAGATGTTTACTTCGGTCTGTTTGAGAACCGCAAAGTCGGCGATGCCTACAAGACCATCCTCAACCAACTGGGCGCGAAGGAAGACGGTTCGCAAGAACACGGTTCGCTATTGGAGGATAAAAAGCGCCAGGCTCATATCGTGTTGTTCGGGCACAGTTGGGGCGCGTCGGCCGTGGTGGCCCTGTCCCGGAAATTAGAACAGGCGGGAATTCCGGTCACGCTGACGATACAGATCGATAGCGTCGCAAAGCCGTTTCAGAATGATTGGCTCATCCCTCCCAATGTCTTCCAGGCGGTGAATTTCTACCAGATACATGGCCTGGTTCACGGCCGGCGAAAGATCGTGCCCGCCGATCCAGTACACACGACAATCCTCGGCAATTTTCTTTGGGAGTACCAGGGGCAGCCAGCAGAGTGTCACGGGATTTCCTGGCGTGCCAGTCTTTTGGGTAAAGGCCACATTGAGATCGAATGTGATCGGAAAGTTTGGTCGCAAGTAGAAACTTTGCTGCGGCGCCGCTTGCCCAATCCAGTATCAACTCAGACTGGCACGGGCGAGTTAGGCCTTCCAGAGAATCGACCCAGAGCCACGGACTAACGTGGCTACGCCAACAATTCACTGGCGAAATCACCTAAGCAGCTGTAGCGCACCTTTGCTTTTTTCCTCATAATTCGGACTATGGCCCTTGTTGTCTTCCTTCGAGGTGTCAATGTTGGCGGACACAGAACCTTTCGCCCAAGCATCCTCGCACGAGAACTGAGTCCCTATGATGTCGTGAACGTCGGTGCTGCGGGCACCTTTGTTGTTCGTAAACCTATTCTTCGTACATCTGGATCGCAAGCAAAATTCCGTACTGCCTTGCTTCGCAAGCTGCCGTTCGAAGCACAAATTGTGCTATGCGACGGCCGCGATCTTATGCGACTGGAGAAGGAGAATCCGTTTGGAACTCAGCCATCACCTCCGGATATTGTCCGGTTCGTGAGTATCCTCTCGAAAGCCGGAGGCGTCCGGGCATCGCTTCCAGTCATGTTTCCTGCAGATGGGGAGTGGTTCGTGCGAGTGATTGCGTGCGAAGGGCAATTTGTGTTCGGAGAGTACCGTCGTCACATGAAGACAATCGGCTATCTTGGTCAGATCGACAAACTGTACGGCGTGCCGGCTACGACCCGGAATTGGAACACGATAACTGCGATCCTGCGAATTTTGAAGAGTCGCACGGGCGGACGCGGAGAATCTAATTGTTAGTCATAAACCGCCTTCGTGTTGTAGCCAAACTTGAATTCGCTCAACTGCTGATTCTGATCTAAAACCCACTCGAAGCGGAATGGAAGCTCGCTAGCCGAAGTCAGACAGATCACATGAAGCTCTTCCGGGTACGCTCCGTCGGGCTGCTTCAGATCGCGGCGAACCACCTTGCTCACTTTGTAACTGCACGGAGCAATGGCAGGCGAGTCCTCGTGTAGGTATTCGGCAACAATCGATTTGAGGATGTCGGGCTTCCCCAGCGCCGATCCCTGCACAAGACTGACCGCATTCCGGTCCGCCTCTGTGAACATCTTTGTCGAATGGAAATAGCCCGTCTCGCGGTTGCATCCGGCCAGTGCACTAACAAGAAACACCAGCACAATCGCTCGTTTCATATGTGCAGATTTTACTCCGATGGCGGAATGAAAATCACCGCCGGCATCGAGGCTATCCTTCTTCCTGGTTGACCCTGCCTCGGCGACACTCTAACATTCTCCCTTCACGCGTAAGCGCTACGCGCGTGTGGCGCCCGGGCTACGAAAACTTTATGGACATGGTCGGCCAAACCGTCTCCCACTACCGCGTGCTCGGCAAGCTGGGCGGCGGCGGGATGGGAGTTGTCTACGAGGCTGAAGACACGCGCCTTGGGCGGCGGGTTGCGCTTAAATTTATTCCCGATCATCTCGTCAGAGACCAGCGCTCACTGGAGCGCTTTACGCGCGAGGCGCGCGCGGCTTCGCAACTCAATCATTTGAATATCTGCACCATCCACGACATTGAGGATAACGACGGCCATCCCTTCATTGTGATGGAGAAGCTCGAGGGCGAGAGCCTGAAGCAGCGGATCCGCGAGCAGGAAGGGCCGAGCCATGCGATGCCGACGGATGAGGTGATCGAGATCGCGATGCAGGTGGCGGATGCGCTGGCGGCTTCGCACGCCAAGGGGATCGTGCATCGCGACATCAAGCCGGCAAACATTTTCCTGACGCCGGGCGGGCAAGTGAAGATTCTGGATTTTGGCCTCGCCAAGCTGACCAAGGATGGGAAGGTAGGAACTTCGACGGATTCTTCGCTCGAGGAGTCGCTGACCCAGGTGGGCGTGATTCCGGGGACGGCGGTTTATATGTCGCCGGAGCAAGCGCGCTCCGAGGATTTAGACGTTCGCACCGATATTTTTTCGTTCGGCGTCGTGCTGTATGAGATGGCGACCGGGAAAAAGCCCTTCAC
>JBAWBE010000169.1:0-1979 GCA_049589635.1 Terriglobales bacterium | reverse complement strand
GTTGTATTATCGTCGGCCATTTGTCTTACTTCTCCACGAAACCGTGGTCACTTCGAAGCTGGAGCTGGTTGCAAATCATTCAATCCGCCATCGATGTCACCGCTGATAATTTTGTCTAACGCACTTTGCGGTTTGTTGATCTGGCGACGGGCTCTGATTGCGCGGCGAATCGCGGGGCCTAGTCGCTTTTGGTCTGCGTCCGTAACGTCTGACGAGTGCTGATCGAATAGCTTTAACGCGGCATCCGGGTCGCCATTGGCCTTGTTCATGATCACACCCGCTAATCGCTCTGCTTCGGCTGCGTCTTTTTCTCGTGCTCCACCTTTGGTCGGAATGGTTCCGTTTTCGCCACTGCCTGATAGTCCGGGAATGCTGGAAATTGGGCGGTAATCGCGGGATTTAGGGTTTACCCAGCCCGTAATATTTCCGTTGGCATCTGGGACGGGAAAATAGGCCCCTTCTTCCGGTCTCCCGCGTTTCGCGATTGCTGTTCGCGCCTTCTCGCGGTTCGCAGGCGTGTTAGGGAGGGCGTTCGCCTCCAGGTAGTCAGTGATGTCTTCGTCTTTGGGGTTTTGCTTGATGGGAGCCCCGCCCACGGGGATGTCGTAGCGCTTCGTGTCAGGGTTCCACTGCATCACGCCCTGATCTGTCGTGATGGTTTTCCCTTCAGTTTCAGATCTTCCAGGCGCGGCCCCAACAGGAACGTCGTATCTTCTTGTAGCAGGGTCCCATTGAAGAATGCCTTCGTCTGTAGTGATCGTCTTGCCTTCGGTTTCTTCTTTTGGTTGCGGATTTTCAATTGCGTTCGTGCGAGCCTTGGTTTCGCCCGTTACAGCTTCTTTCTGCGCTAACTCGGCCTGCTGCTCGTCTTGTTTCTCAGCTTGTCTTTCTTTGGCTTCCGCATTCATCGTTGTTCCGGGAATGGCCGACTCCACGGCTCCTACCGCCGGAACAACCCTTCCTACAGCTTGCCCAGCAACATCTAACGCCCTTGCTCCGCCAGCGCCAATTTCTCCTAACACTCTAAGAATGGGATTGTGAATGTTTTGTGCTTTTGTCCACAGCGAAGCCACTCCGGTTTGAATTGGAGCCGACTTCGGATGCTCGAATGTTTGAAGGCTTTTATCTTCTAAATCCTCCGTACTTCCCGGTGTAATTGGAATTGCTCTGCCTGACGGCAAAGGGCGGGGAGCGATGCGCGACTCCAAATCCTCGGTTGAACCAATCGGTATGGCCCGAACACCGCTAGGCGGAAAACCTGAATCGCCCGAATTGAAAGCAGGAATTGGCGTCCCCGCGTTTCGTGTGGCTGAAGCGGCGCCCGGAGTAGTGTTCATGGGAATTGCCCTCGAGCCGACTGGCCTGATGATCGGCGCGGGCACCTGAGGCGCTGAGGCATCGGCTTCCTCAGCGCCTACAGGAATAGCGCGACCCGCGGAAGTCGAAGAGCGCAACACTGGCTGGCCCTGAGTTTGCGGGTCATCAGCCGAACCGAGGGGCGGAATGTTGACAGGAATTGGCCGGCGTCGCCTTAACTCATCGTCTGTAGGAGCCTGGTCGTCTTCCTCAACTTCTTGTTCCGGTGGCATAGCGTCAGCGAGCATTATTTTTTCCTCCTGTGATTCCATTGATCAGCCCGAATGAGCGATTCAAGCCTTGATCTGGTTCCCGCATCGCGTAAGTTTCTGGCTCAATTTCGGGTGGGCGAGAGTTGTCCGTGGATTGAAACCGACCTCTCGGTTTCGTAATTCCATTAATCAGCGTGAATCCCACGGCCACACTTACATCTCCGCTCTTCGCTTCAGGCTCGACGTACTGGCCGTATTCAGCAGCAAGCTTCACGTATTCCCTGCGCTCTCCCCATGCAACGACATCCCGTTGGTCTGTCACGACGCCATCTTTCTGGAAAAATTTCGTCTCATGGGCCGAAACCCCTTCAGCAATTCGCTTCGTCAACAGGTGTGCTGGCACAGCTTGCT
>JBAWBE010000168.1:0-6603 GCA_049589635.1 Terriglobales bacterium | reverse complement strand
GCGGAACTCCGCGCACCACGTTGCCGAGAGCAGCGCCGAAGAACACGCATAGCAAAATGCTGGAGACGGCGAACAGCACGTCGAAAAATTCCTGCCAGACCGGAACTTCAATATGCGCGCGAAATTCAATGCCGATGGCACGCATCATGAGTAGCCACAAAACCATCATCAGTGGAAGATAGAATCCGCTGAAGCTTGAAGCATAGAGTTGCGGAAATGCAAAATAGAGCGTGCCGCCCGCGGCGAGCAGCCAAACTTCATTGCCATCCCAGACCGGGCCGATGGCGCGGAGAACGCGGCGGCGTTCCTCGGTGGTTTTGGCGGCGAAGAGATAGATGACGCCGGCTCCCAGATCGAAACCGTCGAGAACGACGTAGACCGTGATCATCACGGCGACAATCCAAAACCAAAGCGCTCCGAGTGTCATTTCTATGTCGCCTCCGGCGCGGGCTCCAGAACCGATGCGGGGACCAGTCCGACGGGCCCGTGGTCAATCTCCCGCCAGATCAGGAACAGACCCAGAATTCCCAAGACCATATACATGCCCATGAAGCCGAGCAGGGTAAACATTCCGTTGCCCGCCGATACTGCTTTCGAGTAGCCGTTTTCCGTGCGCATCAGTCCGTAGACGAGCCATGGCTGGCGTCCAAGCTCGGCGGTCATCCATCCGGCGGTGTTGGCGATGTAGGGAAATGGCGCTGAGAGCATGAGAATCCAGAGCATCCAGCGCGCGTTGAAAATTTTGCCGCGCCAGAGCAGCAGTAGCGACACGACCATTACCGCGATGAAGAACGTTCCGAGTCCAACCATAATGTGGTAGCTGTAATAGAGCAGCGGAATGTTGTCCGGCCAGTCTTCCTTGGGGAACGCGTCAAGCCCGCGAACTTGGGCGCTCCATCGGCGGTAGGTCAGCATGCTCAACACGCCGGGGACTTGGAGCGGATTATCTATTTTCTGTTGAACGTCGTTAGGTTGGCCGAGGATGACGATCGGTGCGGCAGCTTGGCCGCGGAACAGGCCTTCCATCGCAGCCAGAGTCACGGGTTGATATTGGGTGACCAACTTGCCTTGCTGATCGCCGGTGGGAAAGATCTGCAAGATACTGAAGAGGCAGCCGACGATCACACCGGTCTTGACGAAGATCCGGCCGTATTCGGCGTACTTTTTCGAGAGCAGATAAAACGCGCCGACCGCGGTCATAATGAAAGAGCCAGTGATAGCCGCTCCGCCCATGTTGTGCGCGTATTGCCAGAAGGCCCAGCGATTCAGAACGAAATCCCAAAAGCTGGCGAGTTGGAGGCTGCCGTCCGGCGCTTTGTAGTAGCCGACTGGATATTGCATGAAGGCGTCGGTTGCGATGATGAAATAACCCGAGAGCCACGAACCTACAAACACCGCAACTGCCGACAGCCAGTGCGCGCGCGGGCTCAGCCGCTTTTCGCCGAAAAGAAACAATCCCAGAAATGAAGATTCGAGAAAGAAGGCAAACATGCCCTCCATCGCAAGCGTTTGTCCAATCACGCCGCCGGCGAAACGAGAAAAGACAGACCAGTTCGTGCCGAACTGAAACTCCATTGGAATGCCAGTCACGACCCCGAGCACGAAATTGATGCCGAAGATTTTTGCCCAGAAGCGCGCAGCCTGGTCGTAGACCAGATCCTTGCGCCGCAGCGCGATCGTCTTGAGAATCACGATCAGCAGCGCGAGTCCCATGGTGAGTTGCGGGAAAAGATAATGAAATGTCGCGGTGAATGCGAAATGAAGACGATGAATTAGGAGAGCGCTTTCCATGGGAGAGCCTCAAATGTACGCCGCTACGAGATACTAAGTAATCAAAAAAAAAGATAAAGAAGTATCTAGTTGGCGGACCGGGCCGATGTGACCTCGATCATAATTTAAGTCTGCCACGTTCCTTCCTAAGGCTGCAGCTAACGTCGCACTGCTCTTCTGCGTTCCGTCTCAGCCCGGCGGATGTCACGGCGGCGCGCCGCGTCTTCATAGCGCCGCTTCTCGTCGGCCGTTTCGGGGATTACGGGCGGCACCGCCAACTTATTTCCCTTCTCGTCGATCGCAACAAACGTCAGATACGCCGAACTGACGTGCCGTTTCTCGTTCGAGCGATAGTTCTCAACCCAGACTTTGACGCCGACTTCCATTGAGGTATGAAAGACGCGGTTGACCGACGCGCGCAGAATAACCAGATCGCCAACGCGGACGGGGACGAGGAAGTCCATGTGATCGATGGAGGCGGTGACGACGCGCTGCCGCGAGTGCCGGTGCGCAGCCATCGCGCCCGCGAGATCGATCCAGTGCATGAGCCGTCCGCCGACGAGAGCGTTCAGCGGATTGGCATCGTTGGGCATGACGATCTCGGCCATTTCCGAAACCGATTCGCGCATCGGCCGGGGAGTTAGCTCGTTGCTGTCGTTTGTGTGCGGGTCATTCATGTTAGTTATTCATGTTGCTGATTCATGCTGCTTATTTATGAACGCTCGGCCATGGTTGTTCGGCGGGAGCGCCGCTTTGCCGGGCGCGGTAGGCATGAAGATAACTGGCGGCAAGTCTGCGGACACGCGCATCGTTTGTCGACTCAGGCGCTGCGTCAGACGCGCCATGCCACGTCTCGGCCGCGAGATCGTAGGTTAGCGTTCCGTGCGCCTTCGGCGCGTGAGCGAATTCGCAGATGTAGCAGAGCGTGATCTGATTCGGAGTCGTGCTCGCAACGGAGAAGCGCACGGCATCCCAGTCGCGGATACTGGGAAGATGCGGGCACGCGGTAGCGTAGCCGAGGTTGCAGAAGTCGCGGATGAGAGCGTCGTCGAGGCGAACGGACACCGGGTTGCTCGACGAACCGGTGCTCGAGGAACTGGTCGGCCCCGGATCATTGTGGGCACAGCAGCTTCCGGTCCACCCCGCGCCGAGAGGTAGGCGCGCGGGATGCGGCCATGCGATGTCATACACAATTTCCCGCGGCACGAAATAGGGGCAGGCCAATTTGTTCTCCGGAGAACAGCCATTGTAACGCGCACCGTGATATGAATGGGAGTGGAGTTGTCCGTCGTTCGTCGTTAGTCGTCTGTCGTCAGCTTTCAATTTCGGGGTTGGATTGACCTCGGGGCAATTGACGTGCGAGCGACGGTCGAAAAAATCCGCGAGTGATTTACTGACAGCCGAAAACCGACGACTAACGACCGACGACGAGAGCTTTCCTATGGACCGTATCGCTGCACTAACCGACATTCTGGCCGCGAATCCCGCGGACTCCTTCGCACGCTACGGGCTGGCAATGGAGTATTCGAACGCCGGCGACGTCGAGCGTGCTCTGGCCGAATTCAAAACGCTGCTCGAAACTACTCCCGACTACACTCCCGGCTACTTCATGGCCGCGCAAACTTTGGCCAAGGCCGCGCGCACCGACGAAGCCAAACGCATGCTGGTCGATGGCATCGGTTCAGCCCGGAGAACCGGCAACCAGCACGCTCAGTCGGAGATGACGGCGATGCTGGAAGAGCTTAAATAAAGTCAGAAGACAGAAGTCAAATTGAAGAAGTAAGAACACGTGCCGGTCGAGCGATCTTTGACTTCTTCAATTTGACTTCTGCCTTTTGACTTGTTCTCTGCAATCATTGACAGCAATGCTATCATTGCAATCATGGCAAGCATTACGATCCGCCAACTCGAAGAAAGCACTAAACGCAAGCTCCGCCTACGCGCAGCCAGCCATGGGCGCTCAATGGAGCAGGAGGCGCGCGAGATCTTGAAGTCTGTGTTGAGCCAGACTGAAAAGGCGCCGAAGGACTTGGGAAAGGCGATCCACGATCTCTTTGCGCCGCTCGGGGGAGTCGAGTTGGAGATCCCGCCGCGCGAACCCATCCCCGAAGAGCGAATAAAGAAATTGTTTGCCGATGATCGTTCTTGATACCAACGTCATTTCTGAGGCGATGTTGCCAGCGCCCAACGGCAAGGTGCGGCAGTGGCTCTCGGCACAACCCAGCCAGCAGTTGTTCACCTCGACAGTGAGTCTCGCCGAAATTCTATATGGACTTGAAATCCTACCGCTCGGGAAGCGCCGCGCTGCATTGTCGGCGATTGCTGAGACGATGTTTGCCACTCTCTTTGCCCAGCGGATTCTGGTCTTCGATCCATTGGCGGCGCGAGAGTTTCCGGCCATTGCCGCCGGGCGTCGCCTGCGTGGTCGGCCAATCTCGGTACTCGATGCGCAGATTGCTGCAATCGTGAAGGCGAACGGCGCGACCCTCGCGACCCGAAATACATTGGACTTCGAAGGCTGTGGCGTGCGTCTGGTCAATCCCTGGGAGTAGACTACTGAGTCTTCTCCCGGAGGTTGTGCATGCGCCGTCTCTCATTCCTGCTGATGTTTGGCCTGATTGTTCCTGCGTTCTCCCAAACCAAGCATCCCTTCACCTTTGAAGACATGATGAAGCTGAAGCGCGTCGGCGAGCCGGTGCCTTCGCCGGACGGCAAGTGGGTTTTGTTCAGCGCCGTCGATGTCGATCTGGCGGCGAACAAGAAGACTCCGCACATCTGGATTGTGCCGCTGAATGGAGCGACGGGCGCACCGCCCGTCCAGCAAGGCTCTGCGGCAGCGGAGCGCGTGCTCATCGCCGATCAGGATGGCGACCGTCCGCGCTGGGCGCCGGATGGAAAGCGCTTTGCGTTCATCTCTAATAAGGAAGGCGGCTCGCAGGTTTGGATTGCGGATTTCGATGGTGCTGTTGGAACGGTGACCTCCATACGCAAGCTGACCTCGATCGCTACTGAAGCCGGAGGAGAACTTTGGTCGCCGGACGGAAAACACATCCTGTTTACTTCGGATATTTATCCGGAATGCGACGGCAAGCCGGACGCAGAATTGGCTTGCAACGAGAGAAAGAAGAAAGAAACCGAAGATTCCAAGGTTAGGGCACTTATCTTTGAGCGCCTTCTTTATCGGCATTGGAATGCGTATACGCGTGGCACTCGATCGCATATTTTTGTGGTGCGGGTCCAAAGCGAATTCATCGCAGGGTTGGTTGATCCGCGGCCCCACGATCTGACTCCGGGCGACTACGATGCTCCTGTGTTCTCGCTCGGCGGGCAGGACAACTACGCCTTCTCGCCCGACGGACAAGAGATTTGCTATGCCTCGAATCACGATAAGGTCGAAGCCACTTCGACGAACAACGATCTGTGGACCGTCCCGGTGAATTGGCCTGCGGATGCCACGCCGGCCGAGGTGCTGGCCAAGACGAAGAACATCACCGCGGACAATCCCGCCAGCGACTCGACTCCGCACTATTCGCCCGATGGCAAGTACATCGCCTACCGCTCCCAACAGCGTCCGGGATACGAGAGCGACCGGTTTCGGCTGATGCTGTACGACAGGAAGACGGGTGAGAGGAGGGTTGTAGCGAAGGATTTCGATCGCTGGGTCGGCACCTTCGTGTGGGCACAGGATTCTTCCTGGGTACCTGATTCTTATATTTTTGCCGTAGCCGAGGATAAGGGCGAGTCCGCTATTTACGTGCTTTTTCCAGGTGGCGATCTTGCCGTACCGCTCGTGAGAGGGTTTAACGACGACCTGGCGGTTGCAGACGGTGGCAAGACACTCATATTCACGCGCATGTCACTCCAGCACCCGTCCGAGATTTACGGCTTAGGCGGGCTCGGCCAGTGCCGGTTCTTCCCCGAGAGGTGCGACGCCCCGCCAGCCTCAAAAACTAAGTATGGGACCCGCGGAGCGGGACGCGAACAGCGGTTTCCCCTCGTCGACGAGGCCAAGGCGCTAACGAGCCTGAATCGTGCAGTTCTGGAACAGATTGACATGCCGCCCCTCGAATCTTTCTGGTTCACCGGCGCGCACGGCAACAAAGTCCAAGGCTTCCTAGTCAAGCCCCCAAACTTCGACGCCAGCAAGAAATATCCCGTGAAGTTCCTAATCCACGGCGGCCCCGAAGGCGCCTGGGGAGACGACTGGAGCTATCGCTGGAATGCCGAACTCTTCGCCGCACCAACTTCTTCGACGCCCAACGGATACGTAGTCATCATGATCAACTTCCACGGCTCGACCGGCTACGGGCAGAAGTTTGTCGACGCGATCAATGGCGACTGGGGCGGCGCTCCATTTGAAGACCTGATGAAGGGGCTCGACTACGCGGAACAGCATTACGAGTTTATTGATAAGACCCGCGAGTGCGCGCTCGGCGCAAGCTACGGCGGGTACATGGCCAACTGGGTGCTCGGCCACACCGACCGCTTCAAGTGCATTGTGTCGCATGACGGAATGTTCAATACCGTTTCCGCTTGGGGCACAACCGAAGAACTCTGGTTCAATAACTGGGAGTTCAAGGGCACGCCGTATACGAATCCGGAGATGTACGAGAAATGGTCTCCGCGCAACGCCGGGAAAAATTTCAAGACGCCAACGCTGGTCGTTCACGGGCAGCTGGATTATCGCCTCGATGTAAGTGAGGGCTTCCAGCTTTTCACCACTCTCCAGACCATGGGCGTGCCGTCAAAAATGCTGTACTTCCCCGACGAAGGCCACTGGGTGCTGAAGCCGCAGAACTCGCAGCTTTGGTATAAGACGGTCAACGACTGGGT